>NZ_CP149798.1:6261398-6566598 GCF_037940415.1 Streptomyces sp. f51
GCGCGCGGAACGCACGGCACGCCGCGAACGCGCGGCCCTGGCGGCGTCCGGCGCACCCGTGCCGCGGGACCTCCCGGACGACGAGCGCGAGGACCTCGAGTACGTGGCGGTGCGGGAGCGCCTGGAGTTCCTGAACGAGGTCAGCGGGCGCATCGGGACCTCCCTCGACCTGTCGCGGACCATCCAGGAGGTCAGCCGGGCCGTCGTGCCCCGCTTCACGGACGTGGCGGGCACCTATCTGCGCGAGCAGGTCGTCGCCGGTGAGGGCTTCCCCGACGGCGTGCCCGACACGACCACGATGTGGCACCGGGTCGCCGTGGAGCACACGGACGAGCCGGGCCGCTGGGACGACGTCGTGCCGGTCGGCGAGGCCATGCCCTTCCCCGCGCACACCCCGTTCTTCCAGTGCATGACCACCGGTGAGCCCGTCCTCGTGCCGCGCATCAGCGAGCAGATGGGCCATGTGATCGCCGCGCAGTTCGAGAAGCGCGACATCAGGCCGCTCATCACGAACCGCTCCATGCTGGTCGTGCCCCTCAAGGCCCGGAACGTGGTGCTCGGGTTCATGATCCTGCTGCGTCACCCCGAGCGCGTCGAGTTCAACGACATGGACCGGGTCACCGGCGCCGAACTGGCGGCCCGCGCGGGCCTGGTGCTCGACAACGCGCGCATGTACACCTTCCAGGAGAGCGTCGCCGAGACCCTCCAGGACAGCATGCTGCCGACCATCGCGCCCCGTATGGCCGGCTGTGACATCGCGACCCGCTATCTGCCCGGAACGCTCCTCGGACGCGTCGGCGGCGACTGGTTCGACTCGGTGAAACTGCCCGGCTCGCGCACCGCCCTGGTCGTCGGGGACGTCATGGGCCACGGTCTCAACTCTGCCGCGATGATGGGCCAGTTGCGTACCGCCGTCCAGACCATGGCCGCCCTCGACCTGCCGCCCGCCCAGCTCCTGCGCAATCTCGACGACCTCGCCCAGCGCCTCGGCGACGGCTATCTCGCGACCTGCCTGTACGCGGTCTACGACCCGATCGCCGGACTGCTGCACCTGGCCAACGCGGGCCACATCCCGCCGGTCCTGGTCCGCGCCGCGGACGGGCGCAGCGAACTGCTCGACCTGCCCACCGGAGCGCCCATCGGCGTCGGCGGAGTGCCCTTCGAGGCGGTCCGCGTACGGGTGGAGCCGGGCGACCGGCTGGTGATGTGCACCGACGGACTGGTCGAGGTGCGCGGCGAGGACATCGGTGTCGGCCTCGCCACCCTGTGCGAGTCGGCCGCCCACCCGGCCGCCTCGATGGACCAGGCCTGCGACACCATCATCCGCGCGCTCAACACGCGCGGCGGCCGCAAGGACGACGTGGCCCTGCTGATGGCCCGCCTCAACGGGATCGGGCCCGAGGCCGTCGCCGAATGGCGACTGGCGCCGGAACCGGCCGAGGCGGGCAGGGCGCGGGCCGTGGTCCGTGAACAGCTGCACGCGTGGGGTCTGGCGGGACTCGCGGACAACGCCGAGCTGCTGGTCGGCGAGCTCGTCACCAATGTCGTACGGCACGCGCACAGCCGTGGGATCGGGCTGCGGCTCGTGCGCGGCGACACCCTGCTGTGCGAGGTGGACGACGACGACCACACCCTTCCGATCCTGCTCAGCGCGGGTCCCGGCGACGAGTTCGGACGCGGCCTGCGGATCGTCAGCGTGCTGTCCCGCGAATGGGGCGCGAGTCGCACGGGCGCCGGCAAGACCGTGTGGTTCGAACTGACGCTCCCGCGCGGCTGATCCGTTCCTCCGCCGCCCGCACGGCGGAGCGACTCCGGCGCACGAAGGGGTACGGGGTTCGAATGAGCCGTGAAGGTATGCGCCGCCTGCTTGTCGCCGCACTCCGGGCGCGGTAGACCGATCAGGCCCGCCGGGACCCGGCGGGCGCGATCACGACCCCGGGGAGCGGGCATGAGCGTGAACAGTCGGTACAGAGGAGCCTGGGAGGGCTTCTGGCGTGAGGCCCCCGACGGACCGGGCGAGGTCCTCTGGGACGCCGAGCCCGCCCTCACGGCCGCGGTCCACCTCGCCCACTTCGAGCCGCACCTGACCGCCCCCGACCTGCCGCTGGTGGACATCGGCTGCGGCAACGGCACCCAGACCCGGTTCCTGGCCGACCGGTTCCCGCGGGTCATCGGCACCGACCTGGTGTCCGCCGCGCTCGATCACGCCCGCGCCGCCGACGCGGCCGGGCAGGCGAGGTACCGGCTGCTCGACGCGGCGGACAAGACCGAGACCGAGGCGCTGCACGCGGAGCTCGGCGACGCCAACATCTACATGCGGGGCGTGCTCCACCAGTCCGATCCGGACGACCGGCAGCCGCTCGCGGACGGACTGGCCACCCTGGCGGGCGACCGGGGCCGCGTCTTCCTCGTCGAACTCGCCGAGGCCGCAGGTCCCGTCCTGCGCGCGATGGCCCAGGGCCCGGACGGCCCTCCGGCCAAGCTGGCCCCGGTGTTCCGGCACGGCATCGCCCCGGGCGCGGTCGAGGACGCGGCGGTCCCCGAGCATCTGCGCCAGGCCGGCCTCACGGTTCTCGCCAGCGGCGAACTCCCGCTCTTCACGACCGAGCACACGCCCGACGGCACCCTGATCGAACTTCCCTCGCGGTGGCTGGTGGCCGGCCGCCCCGGGTGACACCGCCGGTCCGGCCCGGCGGGAGTTGTCCACAGGCTCTGCCGGGTCCGGGCCGAAGCGCGTACGGTTTCGGCATGAAGATCCTCATCAGCGCCGACATGGAAGGCGCCACGGGTGTGACCTGGCCGGCCGACGTGTTGCCGGGGACTCCCCAGTGGGAGCGGTGCCGCGCGCTGTTCACCTCGGACGTGAACGCGGCGGTGCTCGGCTTCTTCGACGGCGGCGCCGACGAGGTGCTGATCAACGAAGCCCACTGGACCATGCGGAACCTCCTCCTCGAACGGCTCGACGAGAGAGCCGAGATGCTCACCGGGCGGCACAAGGCGCTGTCCATGGTCGAGGGCGTGCAGCACGGGGACGTGGACGGCATCGCGTTCGTCGGCTACCACGCGGGAGCGGGCATGGAGGGCGTCCTCGCGCACACCTATCTCGCGAACTCCATCACCGGCGTGTGGGTCAATGACGTGCGGGCCAGTGAAGGACTGCTCAACGCCCACGTGGTCGCCGAGTACGGCGTGCCGGTCGTGCTGGTCACCGGCGACGACGTGGCCTGCGAGGACGCGCTGGGATACGCGCCCGAGGCGCCGAAGGTCGCCGTGAAGGACCATGTCTCGCGGTACGCGGCCGTGTGCCGCACCCCGGCCAGGACCGCCGCGGACATCAGGGCCGCGGCCAAGGAGGCGGCCGCGCTGGCGGTGCGGCACGAACCGGTCGCCGGCGGACCGTTCACCGTCGCCGTGGAGTTCGACGCCGAGCACCTGGCCATGGCCGCCACCGTCGTGCCGGGGGTCGCACGGATCGGCGAGCGGAAGATCGCGTACACCAGCGGCACGATGTACGAGGGTATTCGGACCTTCAAGGCGGTCACCACGATCGCCTCGGCCGCGGTGGAGGAGCAGTATGGCTGACGAACGGGCACTCGACGAGGTCGTCCGGTTCACCTCCGACCTCATCCGGATCGACACGACCAACCGGGGCGGCGGGGACTGCCAGGAGCGCCCGGCCGCCGAGTACGCCGCCGCCCTCCTGGCCGAAGCGGGCCTGGAACCCACCCTCCTGGAGCGCACCAGGGGCCGCACGAACGTCGTGGCCCGGCTGGAGGGCACCGACCCGTCCGCCGACGCGCTGCTGGTCCACGGTCATCTGGACGTGGTGCCCGCCCAGGCCGGGGACTGGAGCGTGCACCCCTTCTCCGGGGAGATCCGCGACGGTGTCGTCTGGGGACGCGGCGCGGTCGACATGAAGAACATGAACGCGATGATCCTCTCCGTGGTCCGGTCCTGGGCGCGCGAAGGGGTACGGCCCCGGCGTGACCTCGTCATCGCCTTCACCGCCGACGAGGAGGCGAGCGCCGAGGACGGCTCCGGCTTCCTGGCCGACGAGCACCCCGGACTCTTCGAGGGCTGCACCGAGGGCATCAGCGAGTCGGGGGCGTTCACCTTCCACGACGGCGGCGGACGGCAGCTGTATCCGATCGCGGCGGGGGAGCGCGGCACCGGCTGGCTCAAGCTCACCGCGCGGGGACGGGCGGGCCACGGCTCCAAGGTGAACCGGAGCAACGCGGTGACCCGGCTGGCCGCGGCGGTCACCCGCATCGGCGCCCACGAGTGGCCCCTGCGCATCACCCCGACCGTGCGGGCCGCCCTGACCGAACTCGCGTCCCTGTACGGCGTGGACGGCGACCTGGACGACGTCGACGCCCTGCTCGGCAAGCTGGGCCCGGCCGCCTCCCTCGTCGAGGCGACCGTCCGCAACAGCGCCAACCCGACGATGCTCAGCGCCGGTTACAAGATCAACGTGATTCCGGGGGAGGCCGTCGCCTACGTGGACGGCCGGTATCTGCCGGGCGGCGAGGACGAGTTCCGCACGACGATGGACCGGCTCACCGGACCGGACGTGGAGTGGGAGTTCCACCACCACGAGGTGGCGCTCCAGGCGCCGCTGGACTCGCCGACGTACGCGCGGATGCGCGCGGCCGTCGAGGAGTTCGCGCCCGAGGGCCATGTCGTCCCGTACTGCATGTCGGGCGGCACGGACGCCAAGCAGTTCTCCCGTCTCGGCATCACCGGCTACGGCTTCGCGCCGCTCAAGCTCCCGGAGGGCTTCGACTACCAGGCGATGTTCCACGGAGTCGACGAGCGTGTCCCGGTCGAGGCGCTCCACTTCGGTGTCCGGGTCCTCGACCGCTTCCTGCGCACGGCCTAGGGGGACGAGATGCAGACCACGCCCTACGGTTCATGGCCCTCGCCGATCGACGCGCGGCTCGCCGCCGCGCACGACGGCCATCCCGAGTTCGTCGGATTCGTCGGCGACGAGGCCTGGTGGACCGAACCCCGGCCGGCCGAGGACGGTCGGCGCACGCTGGTCAGGCGGACGGCGGACGGCACCGAGGAGTCGGTGCTCCCGGCGCCGTGGAACGTGCGCAGCCGCGTCATGGAGTACGGCGGCAGTCCCTGGGCGGGAGTCATGCGCCCCGAAGGACCGCTGGTCGTCTTCGTCGACTTCGCCGACCAGCGCCTCTACCGCTGGGAGCCGGGAGGCGAACCGCGCCCGCTGACCCCGCTCTCGGCGGTGGGCGGCGGACTGCGCTGGGTCGATCCGCAGCTGCGGCCCGAGCGCGGTGAGGTCTGGTGCGTCATGGAGGAGTTCACCGGGGCCGGGCCCACCGATGTGCGCCGGGCCGTCGTCGCGGTGCCGCTGGACGGATCGGCGGCACAGGACCGGGACGCCGTGCGCGAACTGTCCGACGGGCGGCACCGGTTCGTCACCGGACCCCGGCTCTCGCCCGACGGCCGGCAGGCGGCCTGGATCGCCTGGGACCACCCGCGCATGCCCTGGGACGGCACCGAGGTGATCCTCGCGGACGTCACCGAGCACGGCGCGCTGTCCGCCCCGCGGGTCGTCGCGGGGGGCCCCGAGGAGTCCGTCGTCCAGGCCGACTGGGCGGCCGACGGCACGCTGCTCTTCGTCAGCGACCGCAGCGGCTGGTGGAACCTCCACCGCCTCGGCCCGGACGGCGGGGCGATCGCCGTCTGTCCGCGCGAGGAGGAGTTCGGCGGCCCGCTCTGGAAGGTCGGGCTCCGCTGGTTCGCGCCGCTGGACAGCGGCCTGATCGCCGTCGTGCACGGACGGGGTGCCACCGCGCTCGGGATACTGGACCCCGAGACGGGGGAGGTCGTCGACACGGCGGGCCCCTGGACCGAGTTCGCGTCGACGCTCGCCGTGCACGGCAGCAGGGTCGTCGGCGTCGGAGCCAGCCCCCGCAGCGCCCACGAGGTCGTCGAACTGGACGCCCGAACCGGGCGGGCCCGGGTCGTCGGCGCCGCGCACGACGACCCGGTCGACCCCGCGTACTACCCGGAGCCCCAGATCCGTACCTTCGCGGGCCCGGCAGGACGCGAGGTCCACGCGCACATCTACCCGCCGCACCACCCCGGCCATGTCGGCCGCGCGGACGAACTCCCGCCGTACGTCGTCCGGGTCCACGGCGGCCCCACCAGCAGGTCGGCCCTCGTTCTCGACCTGGAGATCGCCTACTTCACCTCCCGGGGCATCGGCGTGGCCGAGGTCAACTACGGCGGATCCACCGGCTACGGACGGGAGTACCGCAACCTGCTGCGCGAACAGTGGGGGGTGGTCGACGTCGAGGACTGCGCGGCCGTCGCGCTCGCCCTCGCCGAGGAGGGCACCGCCGACGGGCGGCGGCTCGCCGTCCGCGGCGGCAGCGCGGGCGGCTGGACCACGGCCGCCTCCCTGGCCACCACCGACGTCTACGCCTGCGGCACGATCCTCTATCCCGTCGTCGACCTGAGCGAATGGGCCTCGGGCGAGACCCACGACTTCGAGTCGCAGTACCTGGAATCGCTCGTCGGCCCGATCGCCGAGGTGCCCGCCCGGTACACGGAGCGATCGCCCTCCACCCAGGCCGACCGCATCACCGCGCCCTTCCTGCTGCTCCAGGGGCTCGACGACGCCGTCTGCCCGCCGGCGCAGTGCGAGCGCTTCCTGGCCCGCGTCGAGGAGCAGGGCCGTCATGTCCCGCACGCCTACATCGCCTTCGAGGGGGAGGGACACGGCTTCCGGCGCGCCGAGACGATGGAACGCTCCCTGGAGGCCGAACTCTCCCTGTACGCCCAGGTCCTCGCACTGGACCCGCCGGGCATCCCCACCCTGGACCTGTCCAAGTGAGCCGGCGCAGGGCAGAGACACGCGACCCGACCACACCCACCGCCATCTGAACACCGCCATCTGAACACCGGCACATGAACCACCGGCACATGAACCACCAGCACCTGGAGCACCACGAGTGACCCGAACGACCGCATCGATCACCGCACTGACCCGGCCCGCACGGCTCGCCGCGGGGGCCAGGGTCGCGGTCGTCGCGCCCAGCGGGCCCGTCCCCGAGGAGCGGCTCGAAGCCGGCCTCGACATCCTGCGCGGCTGGGACCTCGACCCCGTCGTGGCCCCCCATGTCCTCGACCGGCACGACGAGTTCGTCTACCTGGCGGGCACGGACGCGGACCGGGCCGCGGACTTCCAGGCGGCCTGGTGCGACCCGGACGTGGCCGCGGTGCTGTGCGCCCGCGGCGGCTACGGCGCCCAGCGCATGATCGACCTGCTCGACTGGGACGCGATCCGGGCCGCGGGTCCCAAGGTCTTCGTCGGCTTCAGCGACATCACCGCACTGCACGAGGCGTTCGCCACGCGGGTGGGGCTCGCGACCCTGCACGGGCCGATGGTGTCCTCCCTCGGCTTCCTGAAGAACACCCGGTCGCAGGAGCATCTGCGGGCGACCCTCTTCGAACCCGAATCGGTGCGGACCATCGCTTCCGCCGAGGCCGCCGCGCTCGTGCCCGGGAAGGCCCGAGGGGTCACGCTCGGCGGCTGCGTCAGCCTCCTGGCCGCCGAACTCGGCACACCGCACGCCCGGCCCGGCGCCCGCGGCGGGCTGCTGCTGATCGAGGACGTCGGCGAGGAGGCGTACCGGCTGGACCGGATCCTGACGCAACTGCTGCGCGGCGGCTGGCTCGACGGGGTGGCCGGGATCGCGCTCGGCTCCTGGGCGGACTGCGGACCGTACGACCGGCTCCGCGCGGTGTTCGCGGACCGGCTCGGAGCGCTCGGTGTCCCCGTCGTCGAGCACTTCGGGTTCGGGCACGCGGAGGGTTCGCTGACGATGCCGTTCGGCGTCCGCGCCGAGCTCGACGCGGACGCCGGGACACTGACACTGGACGAGCCCGCGCTGCTCTGACCGAGGGGAGGCCGCCGGGCGTGTGCTCGCGTAGGGTGATCGAATGCCTGAGAACGTCGGCTTCCTCGCCGAGGGCCCGCGCGTGGCCCTTCGCCACTTCACCCTCGACGACGGCCCGGAATTCACCGCGCGGGCCAGGGAGAGCCGGAGCCTGCACCGCCCCTGGCTCTTCCCGCCCGCCGACGTCGACGCCTACGCGGTCTACGCCGGGCGGCTCATCGAGGATCCGACGAAGGCCGGATTCCTCGTCTGCGAGCGGGACGGCGGGGGGATCGCCGGCTTCATCAACATCAACAACATCGTCCACGGCGGCTTCCTGTGCGGTGCCCTCGGCTACGGCGCCTTCGCGCACGCGGCGGGACGCGGACTGATGACCGAGGCCCTCGATCTCGTCGTGCGGTACGCCTTCGGGGAGTTGGGCCTGCACCGGCTGGAGATCAACGTGCAGCCCGCCAACGCGGGGTCGGTCGCGCTCGCGCGCGCCTGCGGCTTCCGCCTCGAAGGCTTCTCGCCCGCCTTCATCCACATCGACGGCGCCTGGCGGGACCACGAGCGATGGGCGATCACGGCGGAGATGGTCAAGCCCCGCTGACGGGTGCCCGCAGCCGGCCGCGAAGGCGCCCGGCGCCTTTGCGGAAACCTGACCCGATTCTGGTGAGCGGACACCCTGGTCAGCAGGCCGATGAGCATGTTCCATGGTCATCGTGACGACGATCCGACGTGACGTACTGGCCCTCCCGGCGGCGGAACTGGGCCCGAGCAACCCGCTGCCGCCCCTGCGGACCCTCGACGAGATGCACCGTATCGACGACCGCGACCGCGTCGGCCTGCCCGGCGACATGGCCCGGCAGATCGGGTACGAGCCACTGCGCAGCGTGCTGCCGGAGCGCATACGGGACGGGTACGAGCGAGAACGGCCGCCGCGTGAACTCGACACGATAGTGATCGAGAACGACCGGCTGCGCGCCACCGTGCTGCCGGGATACGGCGGCCGTGTCGTCTCCCTCTTCCACAAACCCACCGCGACGGAACTGCTCTACACCAACCCGGTGCTCCAGCCGGCCTGCTTCGCCCTCAACGGCGCCTGGTTCTCCGGCGGCATCGAGTGGAACATCGGGGCCACCGGGCACACCACCCTGTCCTGCTCACCCGTCCACGCCGCCCGCGTCCCCGCCCCGGACGGCGGCGAGATGCTGCGCCTTTGGGAGTGGGAGCGGCTGCGCGACCTCCCCTTCCAGGTCGACCTGTGGCTGCCGGACGGCTCCGACTTCCTGTACGTCGGCGTCCGCGTCCGCAACCCGCACGAGAAGCCCGCCCCGCTGTACTGGTGGTCCAACATCGCGGTCCCCGAGGAGCGCAGGGTGCTCGCCCCGGCCGAGGAGGCCTGGCACTTCGGCTACGAGCGACGGCTGCGCCGGGTGCCCGTGCCGGCGTACGACGGGGCCGACCGGACGTACCCGCTCAACAGTGTCTTCCCCGCCGACTACTTCTACGAGGTGCCCGACGGGCGCCGCCGCTGGATCGCCGCGGTCGACGAAGCGGGCCGGGGCCTGGTCCAGACGTCCACCGACGTCCTGCGCGGGCGCAAGCTCTTCGTCTGGGGTTCGGGGTCCGGCGGGCGGCGCTGGCAGGAGTGGCTCACCGAGCCGGGAACCGGCGGGTACTGCGAGATCCAGGCGGGACTCGCCCGCACCCAGCTCGAACACGTGCGCCTGGAGGCCGAGAGCGAGGTGTCCTGGCTGGAGGCGTACGGGCCGCTGACCGTGAGCGCGCGGAGCGCGCACGGGGCCGACTGGGACGCCGCGCGGGCGGAGGCCGAGGGCCGGCTGGAGAGCGCCCTGTCCCGGGACGCGGTCGACGCCGCGTACGAGGCCTGGCTGCCGCACGCCGACAGCGCGCCCGGCGAGGTCATGGCCGTGGGATCCGGCTGGGGCGCGCTCGAAGTGCTGCGCGCCGCCCACAAACTGCCCGGCACACCCTTCGAGGAGAGCACGCTCGGGGACGACCAGGAGCCGTGGCTCGAACTGCTGCGCTCCGGCGCGTTCCCCGAGCCCCGGCGGGTCGGGCCGCCCGGCGAGACGCTGGTGGCCTCGCACTGGCGCGACATGCTGGAGACGGCACCGGCCGCCCCGGTCGCCGAGTACCACCTCGGAGTCGCCCAGTGGCATGCCGGGGACGTGGCCCAGGCCGTGCGCAGCTGGGAGCGGGCGCTCGAACTCGCCCCGTCGCTCTGGCCGTTGCTGCGCTGCCTCGCCGTCGCCGACCAGGAGGCGGGCAACGACGAGCGCGCCGCCGACCGTTACGCCGAGGCCTTCGACGACCTCTGCCGGGAGCGGCGCGACGACGGCCGGCAGTGGACGGCGGTCACCGCCGCGCTCGGCCGCGAGGCCGTCGAGGCGCTGCTGAGGGCCCGCCGTCCGGAGCAGGCGCGCGCCGTGTGGGAGCGGCTGCACCCCGCGACCCGGGAGCGGGGACGGTTCCGTCTCGTCGAGGCCGAACTGCTGCTCGCCGAGGGCAGGCGCGAGGACGCCCGGGCGGTCTTCGACGCGGGCTTCGAGGTCGCCGACCTGCGGGAGGGCGCGGAGACCATCGACCGGCTGTGGTCCCGGCTGAGCGACGAGCCGCTGCCGGCGTGCTACGACTTCCGCATGCGGCCACCGTCCACGCCCTGAGCCCCCGCCCGGCAGGGCCCGGGCCGACGGGACCCGCCGCCTTCGGCCTCCGGACCGGTCACGGGCCGCGCGGTCACGGGCCCGGGTGTTCCACCGTCGGGTGGAGCACCCGGGACGGTCCGGGGTCTGGGGCCGTGACCCTCAGCCCCGTCGGTCCGCGTACTCGTCCACCGACCCGTCGGGATGCACGGCGATGAGGTCGCGGCCCGCGGGTGTCCCCACCGGGCCCGCGACCACCCACGCACCGAGGTCGGTCAGGACCCTCCCGGTCTCCTCGACGTCCTCGGCGGCGATCGTCGCCGCGACCGGCGCCGGAGGCCGGGTCCGGTCCCGAGCGTCTCCGGTCGCGCGAGCCCGCCGCCCGGGTGCCAGGGGCCCACGCGGGAAACACCGGATGCGCCCGTGTTTGGGACCCCGGCTCAGGGGGACGCGGAAAGCCCGTACGGCGGGCGGGAACCGGCCTCACCCGCGCCGGCGGGAGGGACCGGAGCACCGAGCTGTCCGGAAACCGCCGGGCGAAGGGAAGGGAGCATCATGAACACTCGCCGTCTCATCGATCTGGCCCAGCAGCTGCGCGTCGACAGCGTCCGCGCCGCCGACGCGGCGGGCTCGGGCCATCCGACCTCGTCCATGTCCGCCGCCGACCTCATGGCGGTCCTCCTGGCCCGTCACACGCGCTACGACTTCGAACGCCCCCGGCATCCGGGCAACGACCGTTTCGTCCTCTCCAAGGGGCACGCGTCACCGCTCCTGTACTCCGCGTACAAGGCGGCCGGCGCCCTGAACGAGGCCGAACTGCTCACCTTCCGCAAGGCGGGCAGCCGCCTCGAAGGGCACCCGACGCCCCGGCGGCTCCCCTGGGTGGAGACCGCCACCGGATCACTCGGCCAGGGGCTGCCCGTCGGGGTCGGCATCGCACTCGCCGGAAAGCGGCTCGATCACACCGGCTACCGGGTCAGGGTGCTGTGCGGCGACAGCGAACTCGCCGAGGGCTCCGTGTGGGAAGCCGCCGAGCACGCGGGCTACGAGCACCTGGACAACCTCACCGCGATCGTCGACGTCAACCGCCTGGGCCAGCGCGGGCCGACCCGGCACGGACACGACCTCGGCGCGTACGCCCGCAGGTTCGCGGCGTTCGGCTGGCACACCGTGGAGATCGACGGACACGACGTCGAAGCGATCGACCGCGCCTTCCTGGAGGCGGACTCCACCGAGGGACGGCCCACCGTGATCCTCGCCCGCACCCTCAAGGGCAAGGGCGTGGCCTCGGTCCAGGACCGCGAGGGACTGCACGGCAAGCCGCTGCCGGACGCCGAAGCGGCGATCGCCGAACTCGGCGGTGTGCACGACCGCCGGGTGGAGGTCCAGCCGCCGCCCGCCGCCAGGACGCTGCACGCCGTGCGCTCCGGACACCTCGACCTGCCGCGGTACGAGCCCGGCGACCGGGTCGCCACCCGCGACGCCTTCGGCCATGCGCTCGCCGCGCTCGGCGACGCACGCGGTGACGTCGTCGCCCTGGACGGCGAGGTCGGCGACTCGACCCGCGCCGAGCTCTTCGCCAAGGAGCATCCCGAGCGCTATTTCGAGTGCTACATCGCCGAGCAGCAACTGGTCGCCACCGCCGTCGGCATGGCCGTACGCGGCTGGGTCCCCTACGCCTCGACGTTCGCGGCCTTCCTCACCCGCGCCCACGACTTCGTCCGCATGGCCGCCGTCAGCGGTGCGGGCATCAACCTCGTCGGGTCCCACGCGGGCGTCTCCATCGGGCAGGACGGCCCCTCGCAGATGGGTCTCGAGGACCTGGCGATGTTCCGGTCCGTCCACGGATCGACCGTGCTGTACCCGTGTGACGCCAACCAGACGGCGAAGCTCGTCGCCACGATGGCGGGCCTGGAGGGCATCCGCTATCTGCGCACCTCGCGCGGCGAGAGCCCCGTCGTCTACAGCGCCACCGAGGAGTTCCCGGTCGGCGGCAGCAAGGTGCTGCGCGCCTCCGCCGACGACCGGCTCACGCTCGTCGCCGCGGGGGTCACCGTCCACGAGGCGCTGGCCGCCGCGGAGGCGCTCGACCGCGAGGGCATCCAGGCCCGGGTGATCGACCTCTACTCGGTCAAGCCCGTGGACCGCGCGACCCTGCGCGAGGCCGCAGCGGAGACCGGCTGCCTGATCACGGTGGAGGACCACCGGGAGGAGGGCGGGATCGGCGACGCGGTGCTCGACGCCTTCACCGACGGCCGCCCCGTGCCCCGCCTGGTGCGCCTGGCCGTCCGGACGATGCCGGGCTCCGCGAGCCCGGCCGAGCAGCTGCGCGCGGCGGGCATCGACGCCGAGTCGATCGCGGCGGCGGGCCGTCTGCTGGTCGAGACGGCCATGGTGCGCTGACCGGAACACTGAGGGCACCATGGTCAGTACGCCCTGGGGGGTGCATGTGGAAGCGCGGGAGGAGATCCATGAGCGCTCTGCGCTACGTCTACGCGATCTGCCGCCCCTTCTCGGCGGCGCTTACGGCCGAGCTGACCGGGGTCGGGGGCGTCCCGCCCAAACTGCTGCGCCACGGTGACCTGATCGCCGTGGTCGGCGCGGTCCCGGAGGGGGAGTTCGCGGCGGAGCCGCTGCGTCGCAGGCTGGAGGACGTCCACTGGCTGGAGGCGACGGCCCGTGCCCACCAGGGAGTCATCGACGCGCTCACCGCCGTCACCAGCCCGCTGCCGCTCCGGCTCGCCACGGTGCTCCGGGACGACAGCGGCGTACGCGTGATGATGGAGGAGCGCAGGGAGGATTTCCTGCGCACTCTCGACCGGCTCGACGGACGCGTGGAATGGGACGTGAGTGTGTACGCGGGAACCCCCGGGGACACCGGGAAATCAGGGAGTTCCGGGAACCTTGCGGACGCATTCACGCGCCGGCTGCACGACACCCTTTCCGAGTGCGCCGAGGAGAACCGGCTGCTGACTCCACGGGGGCAGGACGGCGTTCGCGAGACCTCCCCCGGAGAAGAGGGCAAGAAAATCTTCGACGCGGCCTATCTGGTGCCGCGCTCGGACTCCGGGGAATTCGTGGCACGGGTGAACGGGAAGGCGGGGGAGGAACCGGGAATCCGGGTGGAACTCACCGGGCCGTGGGCCGCGTACTCCTTCACGCGATCGACCGGCCTGACCGGGTTCACTGGCCTCACGGGCGGTATGGACCGAAGGAGCTGAGCGCGCGGAGCGCGGGCCGGGGGTCCAGGAAACTCCTGGACCCCCGGCCCGCGCAAAGCCGTTTTCCCCCGGGTCTTGCCGGGGCCTCCCCGAAGAGGGAGGTTTTTACCACCTGTACCAGCGGCCACGGCCCCCGGAAGCGTTCGTGCCGCGCACCAGGAATCCGAGCAGCCACAGGACGAGGACCACCAGCGCTATCCACCACAGAATCTTCAGTGCGAATCCGGCGCCGAAGAGAATGAGCGCGAGCAGCAGAACCAGCAGAATGGGAACCATAGTGTGTAACCTCCTGCGTTCCTGGTTGCCCGATATCCCGGGATCACGCTTCCTTTCGGCAGAGAATTTCTCCGTGCAGGACGGAGAACCAGCCGTCCTCGTCCCGCCCCCACCGCCGCCAGGCGTCCGACACCGCCCGCAGCCGCTCCGGGGTCGCGTGGCCGCCTTCCGTGGCCCGCTCCGCGTATGCCGAGGCCAGCGTCCGGTCGGCCCACAGTCCGCTCCACCACTCCCGCTCCTCCTCGGTGGCGAAGGTCCAGGTGCTCGACGTGGACGTGATGTCCCGGATCCCGGCCGCCCGCGCCCATGACATGAGACGGCGGCCGGCGTCGGGTTCGCCCCCGTTGGCGCGGGCGACCCGCAGATACAGGTCCAGCCAGTCGTCCAGGCCCGGCGTGGCCGGGTACCAGGTCATGGACGAGTAGTCCGCGTCGCGGACGGCGATGAACCCGCCGGGCCTGGTCACCCGGTGCATCTCGCGCAGCGCCTGCACCGGATCGCCCACGTGCTGGAGCACCTGGTGGGCGTGGACCACGCAGAAGGTGTCGTCCGGGTACTCCAGCGCGTGGACGTCGGCGACCGCGAACTCGACGTTGCGCAGCCCGCGTTCGTCCGCGGTGCGGCGTGCCTGGTCCAGGATGCCGGGTGCGTGGTCGACGCCGGTGACCCGTCCGTCCGGCACCAGCGCGGCGAGGTCCGCCGTGATGGTGCCGGGACCGCAGCCGATGTCGAGGATCCGCATGTGCGGCTTCAGCGAGTCGAGCAGGTAGGCCGCCGAGTTGGCGGCCGTGCGCCAGGTGTGCGAGCGGAGCACCGACTCGTGGTGGCCGTGGGTGTAGACGGCGGTCTCCTGCGGCTTCGACTGCGACATGACCGATCCCCTTCTCGTCGTACGTGACTCGCCGGGCGGGCGCGCACTCCCCGGGGCGATGTCATCACCGTACGCGGTCATGTCGAATCGTGAGACCCGCGTCTTGCCATATGGACACCCCACTTCTGGGGGCGGGCAGGCCGCGCCCGTCAGTGCGCGGGGAGCGGGCAGTAGACGGTCAGCGCCCCGGGGCTCTTGCGCAGGACCACCTCGCCGCTCACCTCGGTGACCTCGCCGTCGTAGGCCAGCAGCGTTCCGGGCGCCACGCCCTCGACGCGCAGAGCGCCCACCCGTACGGCCGCGTGGGCGGGGGAGCGGGTGAGGGGCCCCGCGAAGGCCGCCGCAAGCAGCCGCAGGGCGGGATGGCGGCCGCCGTGCACGACCCGTACGTCGAGACGGCCGTCCGCGAGGTCGAAGCGGCGGGCCGGGGCCAGGCCCATGCGGTGGTAGGTGCCGTTGCCGGCGAACAGAAGCCACAACGGGTGGCTGCGGCCCCCGAGTTCGGCCCGCAGCGGATGGTGGTCGGCGCGCAGCACCCGCAGGGCGCCCAGCACCCCGGCCGGCCAACTGCCGATCACCTTGGACCAGTTCTCCCGTTCGCGCACCAGCTCCGGATAGACGCCCAGGCTGCACGTGTTGAGGAAGATGCCCGACCTGCCGCCGGAGGCGAACCGGCCCACGTCCACCCGGACCGCCTCGCCCCCCTGGAGCGCGCGGACGAGATCGCGTTCGCCCTCCACCCCGAGGTCGTGCGCGAAGTGGTTGAGCGTGCCGCCGGGGAGGACGGCGAGCGGGATCCCGTGGCGCAGGGCAACCTCGGCCGCGGTGTTCACCGTGCCGTCACCGCCGCACACGCCCAGCACCCGGGCGCGGGCCGCCGCCTTCTCCAACTCCTCCCGCACGTCCTGGGGTTCGCTCTCCACGATCTCCGCCCGCGGCAACGCGCCGGCCAGCGCGCCCACCCGTTCCGCGGTGCCGGAAGCCGTGTTGGCCACCATGACCAGGCCCTCGCCCTCGGTCTCGGCCAGCGCGGGAGCGTCGGTGCGCGGACGGCCCGGCACGGTCAGCCGGTCCCGGGTGGGGGCCAGCGCGCGCACCGCGTACGCGGCGCCGACGCCCAGGGCCGCACCGGCCACGACATCGCTCGGGAAGTGGACGCCGGTGTAGACGCGCGACACCGCCACCGCCGCGGCGAGCGGTATGACGGCCGCGCCCCAGCCGCGGGACTCCAGTGCCACCCCCGCGGCGAACGCGGCGGCCGAGGCCGCGTGCCCCGACGGGAACGACGTGGTGATCGGCTGCCGCTTGAGCTGCCGGACCGCGGGCACCGGGTCGAGACCGGGGCGGTCGCGGCGCACCGAGCGCTTGCCGATGGTGTTGATCGTGGCGGACGCCAGGGCCAGCGAGGCGACACCCCGCGCGGCGGCCCGGCGGGCCCGCGGAGTACGGCTCGCCGCCACGGCGGCGGCCGTGGCGAACCACAGGACACCGTGGTTCGCGCTCCGGCTCAGCCGTGGGAGCACGGGGTCGCCGCCCGGCCAGTGCCGGGCCGCGACCGCCTCGAAGATCCGGCAGTCCAGGGCGAGCAGGCGGTCCCGAAGGGCGTGCCGGCCCGGTACGAGGGCGGTCAGGTCGACATCCGGGGTCGTGGTCATGCGGGTCCGTCTACCCCGGATCGGGCACTTCCCGCCCCGCCGCCGGACGCCCGCCCCGCCCGGTTCCCGGCCCCTGGTCGCAGCCCGTCCCGCCCGGCTCCCGGCCCCCGGTCGCATACCCGTTTGCCCTGATCCCCGCCTCCCCGGAGAATGCCTGCCCATGGGACATCTCGAAGCCGCACATCTTGAGTACTACCTTCCCGACGGGAGGGCGCTGCTCGGCGACGTGTCGTTTCGGGTGGGGGAAGGGGCCGTCGTCGCCCTGGTGGGACCGAACGGCGCCGGCAAGACGACGCTGCTGCGGCTGCTCTCGGGAGAGATCAAGCCCCACGGCGGGAGCGTGAAGCTGAGCGGCGGGCTCGGCGTGATGCGCCAGTTCGTGGGCTCCGTACGCGACGAGACGACCGTGCGCGAGCTGCTCGTCTCCGTGGCCCCGCCCCGTATCCGCGAGGCGGCGAAGGCCGTGGACGCCGCCGAGCACGCGATGATGACCGTGGACGACGAGGCGGCGCAGCTCCACTACGCCCAGGCGCTCTCCGACTGGGCCGAGGTCCGCGGATACGAGGCCGAGACCCTCTGGGACATCTGCACCACGGCCGCGCTCGGCATTTCCTACGAGAAGGCGCAGTGGCGGCTGGTCCGGACCCTGTCCGGAGGCGAGCAGAAGCGCCTGGTCCTCGAAGCGCTGCTGCGCGGCAACGACGAGGTGCTCCTCCTCGACGAGCCGGACAACTATCTCGACGTCCCCGGCAAGCGCTGGCTGGAGGAGCGGCTCGAGGAGACCCGCAAGACCGTGCTGTTCGTCTCGCACGACCGCGAACTCCTCGCCCGCGCCGCCCAGAAGATCATCAGTGTCGAGCCGAGTCCGGCCGGCGCGGACGCGTGGGTGCACGGCGGCGGTTTCGCGACCTACCACGAGGCCAGGCGGGAGCGGTTCGCACGCTTCGAGGAACTGCGCAGGCGCTGGGACGAGAAGCACGCACAGCTCAAGAAGCTGGTGCTGAACCTCCGTCAGGCCGCCGCCGTCAGCCATGAGATGGCCTCGCGGTACGCGGCGGCGCAGACCCGGCTGCGCAAGTTCGAGGAGGCGGGACCGCCGCCGGAGCCGCCGCGCGAGCAGGACATCAAGATGCGGCTGCACGGCGGACGGACCGGGGTGAGGGCCGTGACCTGCAAGGGACTTGAGCTCACCGGGCTGATGAAGCCCTTCGACTTGGAGATCTACTACGGCGAGCGCGTCGCCGTCCTCGGCTCCAACGGCTCGGGCAAGTCGCACTTCCTGCGGCTGCTCGCGGGCGGGGACGTCGCGCACACCGGCGAGTGGAAGCTCGGCGCCCGGGTGGTCGCGGGCCACTTCGCGCAGACGCACGCCCACCCGGAACTGGAGGGCCGCACGCTCCTGGACATCCTGTGGACCGAGCACTCCCAGGACCGCGGGGCGGCGATGTCGAGGCTGCGGCGCTACGAGCTGACCGCCCAGGCCGAGCAGCGCTTCGACAAGCTGTCGGGCGGCCAGCAGGCCCGTTTCCAGATCCTGCTCCTGGAGCTGGAGGGCTCGACGGCCCTGCTCCTGGACGAGCCGACCGACAACCTCGACCTGGAGTCCGCGGAGGCGCTCCAGGAAGGCCTGGAGGCGTACGAGGGGACGGTCCTGTCGGTCACCCACGACCGCTGGTTCGCCCGCTCCTTCGACCGCTACCTGGTCTTCGGCTCCGACGGCCGGGTACGCGAGACGCGGGAGCCGGTGTGGGACGAGCGCCGCGTGGAGCGGGAGCGGTAGCAGGGCGCCGGCGGCGGCCGGACGGGAGCGGCGGCCCGGCACGGGGTGTCCCGGTGCCGACGGCGCGGGCGGCGTCCGGGGAGGCCCGGCACCCCGGATGTTCGTAGAGTGGAGGGAGTGGGTCTCGATCCATGGCTCCCTCCCGGGCGCCGCTCGGGGCAGTGACTGCCCGGGGCCGGTGCCCGGACCGCACCGACGGCCACGACGAGCGGGGTAGCACCATGACCGGAGTCGACCCGGGCCGGCTGGACGACCAGCAGCTCATGAAAGAGCTGGAGGCCATCCACCGCACCCGCCACGACACGCTGTTGCACGGCTCGAACGACGCGCTGCACACCCACAACGTGCGCATGGCACAGCTGGAGGGCGAGTATCTGCGCCGCCACCCGCGGCGGCCCGTGTCGGCGGGCCGCACCCGTGACGGAGCCCGGGAGCGCGGAGCCGCGGGGGTGCCGCCGGCATGAACGCGCCGCAATCGATCCTGACCCGGCAGTCCGAGGCCCTGGAGCTCTTCGGCCGGCGGGTCCACGCGATCCACGACGACCAGTGGGAGGCCCCCACGCCGTGCACCGACTGGAGCGTGCGCGATCTCGTCGGGCACCTGGTCTCCGAGCAGGCGTGGGTGCCCGCGCTGGTCCGGGACGGTGCCACCGTCGACGCGGTCGGCGACTCCCTGGACGGTGATCTGCTCGGCCCCGACCCCGTCGCCGCCTGGGAGGCCGCGGCCGAGGCCTCCCGCGTGGTGTTCGCCGAGCCCGGCGCGCTCGACCGCACGGTCCATCTCTCGTTCGGGGACATGCCGGCCGGCGACTACTGCGCGCAGCTCGTCACCGATCTGACGGTCCACAGCTGGGACCTGTCCCGTGCCATCGGCGCCGACGAACAACTCCCCGGCGACCTCCTGTCGTTCGCGGTCCGCGAGGTCACCCCGCACGCGGCCGAACTGGAGCGGACCGGGCTGTTCGCGCCGCCCGAGGAGCCGCCGCCCGGCGCCGACGTCCAGACGAAACTGCTCTGTCTGGTCGGACGCAGGCCCTGACCCGGACCCCGGCGTGACGCGACTCCACGGCGCCGGGGAGAATCGGAGGGTGTTTGTCCCGCATGGCGCGGGGCAGACGCAGTTGCAGTGCTTCGGACAGGAGGCACGTCCGTGGGAGCGGCCATCCGCGCCCTGGGTGTACTCGTCCGGAGCACGAGTGCGTTCCCACGATGACTGTCCATCACCTGGCATCATCAAGGGAGTTGCGACGCACCATGCGAACCCGAGCGAGCGCGACGCACCATCCGCACGACGACGCACCGGACACCGGGGAGGCCTTCCGCAGGCTCGCCTCGCTTCCTCCGGGCGAACGGCGCGACGCTCTCCGGGAGGAGATCGTCGAGTCCTGGCTGCCGATGGCCGACCGGCTCGCGGGCCGCTTCCGCAGCCGCGGCGAGAACTACGAGGACCTGCGCCAGGTCGCCGCGCTCGGACTGGTCAAGGCCGTCGACCGCTACGACCCCGAGCTGGGCAACGCCTTCGAGAGCTACGCGGTGCCGACGATCACCGGGGAGATCAAGCGTCACTTCCGTGACCACATGTGGACCCTGCACGTGCCGCGCCGGGTCCAGGACCTGCGCAACCGGGTCCGTTTCGCCGGGCAGGACCTGTCACAGACCATCCCGGGGCGCCGGCCCACGGTCACGGAGATAGCCGAGCACGCCCGGATGAGCGAGGAGGACGTCCTGACGGGCCTGGAGGCACTGGAGAGCTTCACCGCGCTCTCCCTCGACGCCGAACTGCCGGGCGGCGAGGACGGCTACTCCCTCAGCGACGCCCTCGGTTCCCCGGACCCGGCCCTCGACACGGTCATCGACCGCGAGGCCGTCAAGCCGCGGCTCCAGGCCCTGCCCGAGAGGGAACGGGCCATCCTCTACATGCGCTTCTTCGGCGACATGACCCAGAGCCGCATCGCCGACGAGCTGGGCATCTCCCAGATGCACGTCTCGCGCCTGATCAACCGCTGCTGCGACCGCCTGCGCGAACAGATCATGCGCGACGCGGCCTGAGAGGGCCTCGCGGGCGGGGACGGAGGCGGTAGGGCGCGGCTGCCGGGGACGGCGCCCGCCCTCGCGCGGGCGCGCCACGGGTCGGCGGGCCGGCACCCGTCCCGCGCGGGACGGCACGGGCCCCACTGGATGGCACCGGCCGGCCCGACGCCCCACCGGGACACCCGGGTGCCGCCGGGCCGGCTCGCGCCCAGCCGCATGACGGCATCCGCTCCGGCGCGGTCCGGCTCCCGCCTCGCCCCGGGCGGCTCCCCTCGCCCCCGGACGGCTCCCCTCGCTGCGGCCGGCTGCCCTCGCCGCGTGACGGCATCCGCCCCACCGTGGGATTGCCGCCGCCCCGCGCGGGACGTCACCCGCTCGGGCCCCCGGTTTCCCGCGAATGGTGTCCGGCCGTTCGCGTCCCGGGGTGCGGCGGGCTCTGATGGCTTCGAGGGACACGACGGCCGTGGCTCTCGGACCGCAGCCCGCCGAAGGAGCCTCGCTCATGCGCCGTACCGCCCGAGTCCTGTACGCCACCGCCCTGGCCGGCGCCGCTCTGGGCGCCGCCGCGTCGGGCGCGGTCGCGGATCCGGCCGCGGAGGTCAGTCCCGGCTCCGTCGAACCCGGCGGCACCGTCACCGTCACGGTCAGCTGCGACGCGATCGGGGGGACCCTGCCGAACTCCATCGACGCCAGCTCCCAGGGGTTCCAGGAGGGGAAGGTCCAGCTGCACCGCGTCGACGGCGCGGGCCCGGGCGCGGCGGGCGCCGCCTCGTACAGCGGCACCGCCCACATCTCGTCCGGCGGGCCTGACCAGCCCGCCGACTCCGCGGGCCAGGGATCCGACGCGGGGCGCGGCTTCGACGAGGTGAGCCCCGGAACGTCCGGCACCGGCCCCTCGAACGCTTCCGGCGCTTCCGACGCCTCCGACGCGAAGAACTCCGACCCCGGTGCGGCGGCCGGAGCCGGGGCGGCCGGCGCCCCCGGGGCGGACGCGGTGAGCCCCGCCACCGGGGGTTCGGAGAACGCCGTGCCCGATGCCCAGGCACCCGCTCCCGGCGCCGGTGACCCCGGGGTCACCGACTCCCTCATCCCCGACACTCCGGACACGGTCGGTCCCGGCACGGTGGGTCCGGATGCGACGGGCCCCGACGACCTGGGCCCGGACACGGTCGGTCCCGACACGGTTCCCGACACCGTGGGGCCCGGTGCGGTCGGTCCCGACACCACGGTTCCCGGGACGGTGGGCCCGGACAGGCCGGGACCCGACGCGCCGCTCTCCGACGGCGGGGGCGCCGACGGACGGTGGAACGTCGGCGGCGTCTGTCCCGCGCCCCCGGGCGGCCAGGGGAAGCAGTGGACCGCCTCGTACGCCGTGGCCCGCGGCGCCACGACGACGCACGGTCCCGGCGACGGGACCGGACCCGGCACCGGCGGGCGGGAGCGTCCGCCCACCGTCCAGCGCGGTGTACAGGCCGGCGAGGGCGGGGTGTTCACCGACTCGGTGCCGGCCCTCGTGACCGGCGGGGTGCTGATCGCCGGGGCGTTGGGCGTGGCCGCGTACCACCTGCGCGGGCTGCGCCGGCGGCGGCCCTAGAGGACGGACCGTACGACGGACGGCGAGGCGACCGCCGTACACCCGAGCCGGGGACGGCGTGCCTCCGGCACTGAGCGGCCCACGGCGCGGGCGGGCGGGCCGCGTCCGGCGAGCTGCACGAAGGGACGAGGACACCGGACCCGTACGGGCGGAACGGCTCCGGAACAGGGAACGGCGGCATCCACGGTGCGGAGGCAGGTATGCGGCGGACGGACCCGGAGAGCCACGGACCACTCCGTTACGGCCCGCCCCTGCCCGACCAGGGCCTGCCCGTGCCGACGGAGCTCCGCTCGGTACTGGCCGCCGCCGCGGGCCGCCCCGAGGCCGAGCCCTGCGGCGGCGGCCCCGTCCTCCTCGACGCCGCCAGCGGCTACTGGACCCGACGCGGACTGCGCGCCGCACCCGACCGGGTGGCGGCCGCCCCCGGAGCCGCCGCGCTGCTGCTGGCCCTGACCGGAGCGGTCGGCGGCGACATCCTGGTGCCCCGCCCGTGCGCCGCCTGGTGGGCACCGCAGGCACGCCTGCTGGGCAGATCCGTGTTCCATGTGGCGACGCCCGCCGAGTGCGGCGGCGTCCCCGACTCCTCCGCCCTCCTGGAGACCGTCCGCAGGGTCCGTGCGGAGGGCGGGCACCCGCGTCTGCTGCTGCTGTCCGTCGCCGACGACCCGACCGCCACCGTCGCACCGCCCGAGGTGGTGCACGAGGCCGTCGAGGCCGCGGCGGGCGAGGGCCTGCACATCGTCAGCGACGAGACCTGGCGCGACACCCCGCACCAGCCGCAGGACACCGTGCTGCTCAGCCCCGCCGAGATGCTCCCCGGCGACGTCACCGTGATCACCGATCTCGCGGGCGCCTTCCTGCCGCAGGGCTGGCCCGCCGCCGTCGCCCGCTTCCCCGACAACGACGCGGGCGCGTCGCTGCGTTCACGGGTCCTCGACGTGCTCACCGTGCTGGGAGCGCGCGTCGCCGAACCGGTCGCCGCCGCGGCCGCGTACGCCCTCGGGGAGCCCGCCGCGATCACCGAGCGGCTCACCGCCGCCGTGCGCCTGCACGCCCGCGTGGCCGAGGCCGCCCACCGCGTGGTGGGCGCCGCGGGGGCCGTCGCACGCCCCCCGCAGGCGGGCCGGCATCTGTACGTCGACCTCGGACCGCTCCGCTCCGCCCTCGGCGCGCACGGCGTCGGGGACGCGCAGGACCTGGAGGACTGGCTGTCCGCCCGGCTCGGCATGCCCGCACCGGGCGGACACCGCTTCGGCGACGACCTCGCCGCGCTCCGGGTCCGCCTCGGCACCGGGCCGCTGCTCGGCTCCACGGACGAGGAACGTGAGGAATCGCTCGCCTCTCCCTCGCCACTGGAACTGCCGCATGTGCACCGCGCGTTGACCCGGTTGGAGTCGGTCTTCGACGATCTCCGCGACGACGCTCGGCGACGGGAGCCCCCGCGATGACGCAGCAGTCCGAGTCGACCACCACGAGCACGACGCCCCAGCCCACCGGTGATCCCGCGCCCCCGGCCGCCCCGGCCACGGGACACCCGGCCGTCCTCACCCCTCCGCCGCCCACCGATCCGCACCCTCTCACCGACCCGGGTCCGCGCACCGATCCGCACCCTGTCACCGACCCCCACCCGCTCGCCGAGCCCCGCCCCCTCGGCGAACGGCGCGTCTGGCCCCGCTCCTTCGTGGACCGGCTGACCGCGCCGCTGCCGGGGCTGCGGGCCTTCGCGCGGCTCGCCCGCGAGGGTGCCCTGCGGCCGCGCGCCGAAGGGCTCGCCGAGATCCCGCTGCTGCCCTTCGAGCCGGGACCGCTGCCGCGGGCCGACACGGGGACGGTGGCCGTCTCCTGGGCGGGGCACGCGAGTTGGGTCATCCGGATCGGCGGACTCACCGTCCTCACCGACCCGGTCTGGTCCCGCCGGATCGTGGGGACCCCGGCCCGGATCACCCCGGTGGGCGTGGCCTGGAGCGCACTGCCGCGCGTCGACGCGGTCGTCATCAGTCACAACCACTACGACCATCTGGACGCGCCGACACTGCGCCGACTCCCGCGCGACACACCGGTGTTCGTGCCGGCCGGCCTCGGACGCTGGTTCAGGCGACGCCGGTTCAGCCGCGTCACCGAGCTCGACTGGTGGGAGGCGGCCCGACTCGACGGCGTCCGCTTCGACTTCGTCCCCGCCCACCACTGGTCCAAGCGCACCCTCACCGACACCTGCCGCTCCCTGTGGGGCGGTTGGGTGCTCACGGCACCCGAGGGCCGGCGGGTGTACTTCGCGGGCGACACCGGATACGGCCACTGGTTCACCCGCATCGGGCAGCGCCACCCCGGGATCGACCTGGCCCTCCTGCCCATCGGCGCGTACGACCCCCGCTGGTGGCTCAGCGATGTGCACTGCGACCCGGAGGAGGCCGTGCAGGCGGTCCTCGACCTGCGCGCCCGCCGGATGGCGCCGATGCACTGGGGCACGTTCGTGCTCTCCGCCGAACCCGTCCTCGAACCCCTTCGGCGGGTGCGGGCCGCCTGGGAGCGGGCGGGCCTGGCCCGGGAGAACCTGTGGGATCTGGCGGTGGGCGGCTCCCGGGTGCTGGAGTGACCGAGTCGCCGGGCAGGCCGGAGCGGGCGGTGACCGTCCCCTCGTACGGACGGCGGCCGTGTCGCCGCGCGCCTGCTCGTCGACGGACGGCGGCCATCCCTCGTACGGACCGCGGCCGCGTCGCCGCGCGCCTGCTCGTCGACGGACGGCGGCCATCCCTCGTACGGACGGCGGCCGTGTTCCTACGAGGGCCTGCGCGCGCGGAACCTGCGCCACGCACCCGGCGCCACACTGATCACGACGGTCAGGGCCACCGCCGCGACCACGCCCTCCCAGGGCTCGGGGAAGAGCGAGCCGCCGAGGATGCCGATGATCTGGTAGGTCGCCGTCCACGCCAGGCAGGCCGGGAAGTCCCCACGGGCGAAGACGCGCAGCGGCATCTTCGCCAGAAGGCAGGCCAGCATCACCGGAATGCGGCCCGCCGGAACGAGCCGGGACAGGACGAGCACGGCGATGCCGTGGTCGGCGAGCTTGTCCTGTGCCTGGGCGAGCCGGTCCTCGGGGGCACGATCCCGGATCGCCTCCAGCCAGCGCGACCCGTTCTTCGAGCCCATACCGCGCCGACCCAGCCAGTACAGCGCCAGGTCGCCGAGGAACGCGGCGAGCGACGACACCACGAACACCAGCAACAGGGCGAAGGGCGAGGTCTGCGTCCGGTGGAAGGCCACCACCGCCGCCGAACTCACCAGCGCGCCCGTGGGCACGACCGGCACCAGCGCGCCGATCAGCACCAGAAGGAACAGCGACGGATAGCCGATCGCCTGCTGGGTGGACTCCGGCGGGACGGTCGGCGGCGTCGTGGACAGAAGGACCGAGGGAACCACCGCCCCGGCGGCGGGCCAGGAGATCACCGAGCGGCCTCCGGACGCATGCTCTCGCCCTGCCCCAGCAGATGCACCGCCACCCGCGGCGCGCGTTCGGCGGCCAGGCGCGCGAACTCCTCACCCGGCGCGTGGAATTCGTGGGGGCGCACGGCATCCATCCCGATGGGCCAGAACGTGCCGTAGTGCACCGGCACGGCGCTGCGCGGACGCAGCGCCGCGAGCGCCTCGACGGCGCGACCCGCGTCCAGATGCCCTTCCCCGAGACAAGGTCCCCAGCCGCCCACCGGCAGCAGTGCCACGTCGACCGGCCCGACCTCATCGGCCATCGACGCGAACAGCCCCGTGTCCCCGGCGAAGTACGTCCGCGCCTCCCCCTCGATCACATACCCGACGGCGGGGGAGCGGTGCGGTCCGATCGGCAGCCGGCGCCCGTCGTGCCGGGCGGGAACCGTGCGGACGACCAGGTCACCGACCCGGGTGCGGTCACCGGGACCGACCTCCGTGAGCCGCAGATGGTCGAGCCTGCGCAGTCCCCGCACCGAGCGCGGGGCCCCGCGCGGCACGAGCAGCCGGGTGCCCGGGGCCAGTCGCGCCAGCGAGGGGAGATGCAGATGGTCGGCGTGCAGATGGGAGACCAGCGCGACATCGGCGACCGCCGCCGACGGAGGAGGCGGCGCCCCGCGCCTGCGCCGCAGGTGTGCGAGCCGGCGCGCGAAGAGGGGGTCGGTGAGCACGCGTGTCCCGGAGTCCTCCAGCGTGCAGGTGGCGTGCCCCCACCAGGTGATCTCCACCGGCACCTCTTTGCCTCCTTCGCACGACTCCCCCCGAGCCTACGGGCAGGAGTAGGGTCTGCGGCGAAACCAGGAGGTGAGGGGGACACCATGGGAGACGCACGCGGTGCCTCCGGCGCGCACGCCCTCACACGCCCGCACGAGCACGGCGGCCCCGCGCCGCACCCGCCCTCGCTCCGCGTCATGGCGATCGCGAGCCTGACCCCTCTGGAGGAGCTCGACGAGGACCCCTTTCTCGTCGACTCCCGCAGCCAGTACGCGATGTGCGCCCGCTGGGCCGCCGAGCACGGCCACGTCGTCACCCGGGAACTCCTCGTACGCGGGCTGCGCCCCGACCACCGCAGCCTGTGGGCGGACGTCGAGGCCGGTCTCGTGGACCTGTTCGTCGCGCCCAGCCACCGGGTGCTGGAGCGCGCCCTCGCCTCGGTCGAGGAGTTCACCGCCGAGTGCGCGCGCCGGGGGGTGCGCGTCGAGACCGTGGGCACCGCCGAACCGGCGTACGACGCCCAGATGAAGGCCAGGGTCCACCGCCGTCTGTCGATGCCGACGGCCGGCTACGACGGCCGCTGATCCCTTTTCCCGGTCCCTCTCCTGATCACCCGCCCGATCCTTCTCGCTGGTCGTGCCACGGCAAAGGGGCTTCCGGGGAACCCGCCGCGGGAGTTCTTGCGGCTTTTGGGGACTTCTGGGGATCTCCGGCCGTTGTGACAGGGTGGGAGCAGGCCGCGCGGACCGGGCGGGCCGGGACGTGAGGTGGACTGGGCGTGGACAAGGGACGGTGGCGGCGCCTCGCCAGCGCGGCGGGACGCAGCATCACGGTGTGGGCCGTGTCCACGGTCACGATGCTCGTCCTCGCCGGTGTGCTGCCCGACTTCAGGCTCCAGTCGCCGAGCGGGGACAGCGCGACCCGGATCGCCGTCACCGCCGCGGCCGGCGCGGGGGTCTTCGGTCTCCTCTCGGCGCTGGTGTGGCCCCTGCTGGTGCGGACCCTGCTGCTCGTCCCCGCGTTCGTGCTCGGCCTGCTCGTCTTCTTCCTGAACGGCTCGCTGCTGCTGATCGCCCTGCGGCTCAACCCCTCGGGGCACGGTGACGCGGCGCCCGAGACCGCCGTGGTCGTGGCCGCCGTCATGTCGGCCGTCGCCTCGGCCACCGGCGCCGCCCTCGCCGTACGGGACGACGACGCGTACCGCCGCCGTCTCTACCGCCTCGCCGACCGGCGCCGCAGACGCGCGGCCGGGCGGCCCGGCCCCTCCACCCCCGGCGTGGTCTTCCTCCAGCTCGACGGCGTCGGGCACGACGTGCTGCGGGAGGCGATCGACAGGGATCTGATGCCGACCGCCGCCCGATGGCTCGACGGGCCCCGCCCCACCCACCGGCTCACCCGCTGGAGAACCGACTGGTCGAGCCAGACCGGCGCCAGTCAGCTCGGCATCCTGCACGGCACCAACCACGACGTCCCGGCGTTCCGCTGGTACGAGAAGGACACCCAGGAGGTCATGGTCTGCAACCGGCCGACCAGCGCGGCCGAACTCCAGCGGCGGGCCGTCGCGTACACCGGTGACGGAGGCCTGCTCACGGTCGACGGCGCGAGCCGCGGCAACCTCTTCGGCGGCGGTGCCGACGAGCTGGCCCTCGTGCTGTCCGTGGCCGCGCGCAGGGGACGGGACAACCGCTCTCGGGCGGGCTACTTCGCGTACTTCTCCGACCCGGCCAACGCCGTCCGCACGGCGATGTCGTTCGTCGCCGAGGTCTTCAGGGAGACGGGCCAGTCCACCCGGGCCCGGCTCCAGCGGCGGCGGCCCCGGGTCGGGCGCGGCGGGCTGTACCCGTTCGTGCGTGCCTTCGCCACCGTCGTCGAGCGGGACGTCGTGGTCGCCGCGGTCATCGGCGACATGCTCGCCGGGCGCAACGCGGTCTACGCGGACCTGGTCGCCTACGACGAGGTGGCACACCACTCCGGACCGCGCAGCCGGGACGCCGAGAGGATCCTGGAGCGGCTGGACCGGTCGCTCGCGCTGATCGAGAAGGTCGCCGAGCACGCCCCCCGGCCGTACCGCGTCGTCGTGCTCTCCGACCACGGCCAGAGCCCCGGAGAGACCTTCCTGACCAGGTACGGCCTCAGCCTCGGCCATCTGGTCCGGGCCGGCTGCGGGCTCCCCGTGCCCCGCAAGGTCCGCCGCACCCACAGCGGTGCCGAGGCCCGTACCGCCGTCCGTGCCGCCCTGCGCAGACCGGTCGAGGCGCGCGGGGAGCGGTACGGCCCCGAGCACCACCGCTCCGAACCCCTGGTCCTGGCCTCCGGCAACCTCGGTCTCGTCTCCTTCCCCGACGTCGCGCACCGGATGAGCCGGGAGGAGATCGACCGGCGTCATCCGGCGCTGCTGTCCACGCTCGCCAACCACCCCGGCGTCGGCTTCCTCCTGGTCCGCAGCGAGGAGCACGGAGGGCTCGTGCTCGGCGCGCACGGAGCCGAGGTGCCGCTGGACCGGCTCGACGACGAACACCCGGGTCCCCTGGCCGACTTCGGGCCCGGCGCCGCCGCCGCGGTGCGGCGCACGCACACGTTCCCGCACACCGCCGACATCATGGTCAACTCCTGGTACGACCCCGTCGAGGGCGAAGTCCTCGCCTTCGAGGAGCAGATCGGCTCGCACGGCGGCCTCGGCGGAGCCCAGGGGCACCCCTTCCTCCTCTCCCCGCTGACGTTGTCCGCGCCGGCCGGCGCGGAGACGGAGCCCGTCGGCCGTGACAGCGCACTCGTCGGGCCTGACAGCGCGCTCGTCGGCCCTGACAGCGCGCTCGTCGGCGCGGAGCGGGTGCACGAGGTGCTGCGGCGCTGGCTGGGCGAGTGCGACGGCCCCCAAGTCCCGCTGCCGGCCACCCCGGACGAACAGGCCGCCTGAGCGAGGACTCCGCCACGAGCCGGACGCCGGGGCCGAGTTGTGCGGGCGGCGACGCCACCAGGAGGACGGGAACGAGGGAGCGGCCGGTCGGGGCGGTCGCGTGTGGGAGCGGGCCGGCCGGCGCCGCCGCTGGGGCCGGTCGGGCGGCCGCGCGCGCCGGAAAATGGGAGGCGGGGGACGGACCGTCGCACCCACACTGGGGCATCGCACCCCGCGCCCTCGCGCACGTGCCATCCGCACCACCCCCATCTCCCATCCCTCCCGTTCTCCCTTCCCTCCCGCACCTCGTCGAGGAG
Source organism: Streptomyces sp. f51 (assembly GCF_037940415.1). Classification (NCBI taxonomy): domain Bacteria; kingdom Bacillati; phylum Actinomycetota; class Actinomycetes; order Kitasatosporales; family Streptomycetaceae; genus Streptomyces; species Streptomyces sp. f51. Next base: position 6,290,813 of record NZ_CP149798.1, read on the forward strand.
CCCGCCTGTGCAGGCAGCCGTCACCGTCACTCCCTCCCGCGTCCCCGAGCTGCTGCTCGGCCTGGCCGTCGTGCGGCCGGTCTTCCTCTGGGGCGCCCCCGGCATCGGAAAGTCCTCCCTGGTCAGGGAGTTCGCCGAATCGCTCGGGCTGGAGTGCGTGAGCCTGCTGGGTACGCAGCTGGCGCCCGAGGACCTGATCGGCGTGCCGCAGATCCGCGACGGGCGTTCCGTCTTCTGCCCGCCGCGGGCCATCGCCCGCGACGAGCCGTACTGCCTCTTCCTCGACGAGCTGAACGCGGCGACCCCCGATGTGCAGAAGGCCTTCTACTCGCTGATCCTGGACCGCCGCATCGGTGACTACGAGCTGCCGGCCGGCTCGATCGTGATCGGCGCGGGCAACCGCTCGACGGACAACGCGCTGGCCCGCCCCATCGCCTCGGCCCTGGTCAACCGCCTCACCCACGTCCATCTGGAGGCCTCGCCCAAGGACTGGCTCGTCTGGGCCGCCGCCAACGACATCCACCCCTGGGTGCTCGACCACCTCACCGACCGCCCCGACCACCTGTGGTCCAAGCCGCCGAAGACCGAGGAGCCCTTCTCCACCCCCCGCTCCTGGCACATGCTCTCCGACGCGCTGCGCTCCTTCGGCGACGCGGTCGACGAGCGGACCCTGAAGGTGATCGCCCACGGCACGCTGACGCCCGCTCACGCCGTCGCGTTCTGCGGCTACGTCAAGATCGTGCGCAGCCGCTTCGGCATCGAGGCCGTCCTCAGGGGCGACGCCCGCTGGCCCCACCGCACGGAGGACCGCGATCTCCTGTACTACCTCGCGGAGTCCTTCCGCGGCCGTCTGATCAAGGAACTCCCGGCCGGCCGGGACCACATCCCGGCGAGCGCCCGCCAGACCGCGTACCGGGCCAAGTCCCTGCTCATCCAGCTCGCGGAGATATCCGTCGAGGTCGCCCAGACCGTCATCGCCTCGGACGCCGACGGCAATCCGGTCCTGCCCGCCTGGTTCCTGGTGGAGGCCGCCCGGGACATGCCGCGTCTCGTGGAGGCGCGGCGGTGAGCCGTTCCCGCAAGGCCGGGGCCACGACCAAGCCCGACCCCGCCGCCGAGGCGTTCGCCGAGGGGATGCGGCTGGTACGGGCCAACCCGGCGCTGGACGCGGTGGACTTCCGCATCTGCCGGGAGGAGCAGTGCGACAGAGTCCCCAGGGACGGGCTCGTGGTCGTCAGCTCCAACGGGATCGTGCACGTCAATCCGGCCCGGCGCGCCGACCCCGTGACCTGGGCCTGGGCCGTGGCGCACGCCGTCATCCACCTGGGCTTCGGTCACCTCCCGGCCGCGACGGCCGAGCGCGAGCAGCCCGACCGCTTCGACCTCGCCGCCCGCTGCGTGGTGGTGAACCGCTTCCTGCGCGGCTTCTCGGCACGGCTGACCCCCGAGGACCTCCCGGACTCCTACCCCGACGGGGACGAGGAACGGCTCGCCGCCGCCTGGCGCCGCGACGGCATCCCCGCCCGGTACGAACACTGCGGTACGGCGGGCGGAGCCCCGGACCAGGTGCTCGTGCCCTGGAACACCTGGCGCGGAGCGGTTCCGGCCGACTGGCAGGTGGCTTTCGCGCACGCGCTCACCCGCACGATGTCCGCCGCGATGGACGTGGCCGGCGGCCGGCGCGCCTCCATGGGCGAGGGGCCCGTCCCGCTCCGGCCCTGGGAACGGGCGCTGAGCTGGTTCGTCTCCTCCTACCCGCTGCTCGGCGGCCTCGCCGCGGGCATCACCCTCGTCGCCGACGCCGAACTCGCCCGCGCCCACGGCATCTCCGTCGCCGCCGTGGACACCGAGGCGGCCGAGATCTACATCAACCCGCTGTGCCGGTTCAGCGACGAGGAATGGCGGTTCGTCCTCGCCCACGAGATGCTGCACGCCGCCCTGCGCCACGGTGACCGCCGTGGCGCCCGGGACCCGTACCTCTTCAACGTCGCCGCCGACTACGTGATCAACGGCTGGCTGTGCGAGATGCAGGTCGGCACGATGCCCGAGGGGCTGCTGCACGACCCGGGGCTGAAGGACCTGTCCGCCGAGGAGGTCTACGACCGGATCGCCGGCGATCTGCGCCGGATGCGGCGCCTGTCCACGCTGCGCGGCAAGGGAACGGGCGACATCCTCGGCGGACCCCTCGGCCCGCCGCGCGACTACGTCGACCTCGACGAGTTCTACCGGCGCGGCCTGGCCCAGGGACTGGACCTTCACCAGCGGCAGGAACGCGGCTTCCTGCCGGGGGGACTGGTGGAGGAGATCCGCGCGCTCAGCCACCCGCCGCTGCCCTGGGACGCCCGACTCGCCCGCTGGTTCGACGAGTTCGTGCCCCGGCCCGAGCCGCTGCGGTCCTTCGCCCGGCCCTCCCGTCGGCAGGCCGCCACCCCGGACATCCCACGCGCGGGCCGCTGGTTCCCGCCCGAGGAGATCGCCCGCTGCACCTTCGGCGTCGTGCTCGACACCTCCGCCTCCATGGACCGCGTCCTGCTCGGCAAGGCACTGGGCGCCATCGCCTCCTACGCCGAGGCCCGCGACGTCCCGGCGGCCCGGGTCGTGTTCTGCGACGCGGCCCCGCACGACGCCGGCTATCTGCCGGTCACGGAGATCGCCGGCCGCGTACGGGTGCACGGGCGCGGCGGCACCGTCCTGCAGCCGGGCGTCGACCTGCTGCACCGCGCCGACGACTTTCCGCCGGGAGCACCCGTCCTGGTGATCACGGACGGCTACTGCGACGTGCTGCGGGTGCGGCGCGAGCACGCGTATCTGGTGCCGCACGGCGCGCGATTGCAGTTCACCGCGCGCGGACCGGTCTTCCGCGTGACCTGAGCGCCCACCGCGACGCGCCCGCCGTCCCCCGCCGACGAAATCCCGGACACGCTCCGGCAGGTCGCCGCCCCAACCGTGGGGTGCACCGGGCCCGGGTGTGATCGGATGGGAGGCACGGACCCCGGCAACGGGACCACTCCCGAAAGGAATCATCGTGGCAACCACGCGCACCGCACACACCGTGTGGGAAGGCAACCTGCTCGAGGGCAACGGCGTCGTCACCTTCGACTCCTCCGGCATCGGCCAGCAGCCGGTGACGTGGGCGTCGCGGGCCCAGGACGCCAACGGCAAGACCAGCCCCGAGGAACTGATCGCGGCCGCCCACTCCAGCTGCTTCTCCATGGCGCTGTCGCACGCCCTCGCGGGTGCCGGGACGCCTCCCACCAAGCTCCTCACCAACGCCGACGTCACCTTCCAGCCCGGCGAGGGCATCACCGGCATCCACCTCACGGTCGAGGGCACGGTGCCGGGCCTCGACAACGACGGCTTCGTCGCGGCGGCCGAGGACGCCAAGAAGAACTGCCCGGTCAGCCAGGCCCTGACCGGTACGACGATCACCCTGTCGGCGAAGCTCGCCTGACGCACGTACACCGGTGCCGCGTCCCGTCCGCCGGGGCGCGGCACCGGCGTGTCCGGGGCCGTCGGGCCGTCCGCGCCATTGACAAGCGACAACACAGGTTTTGTGCTTGAGGGCGGGCAGAGCCGGGGCGGAAGGGGACTGACATGGGACGTGCGGTCGGGATCGATCTCGGAACGACGAACTCGGTGGTGGCCGTCCTGGAGGGCGGTGAGGCGACGGTGGTCGCCAATGCCGAGGGAGCACGCACCACGCCCTCGGTGGTGGCCTTCGCCAAGAACGGCGAGGTGCTGGTCGGCGAGGTCGCCAAACGGCAGGCCGTGACGAACGTGGAGCGCACCGCGCGGTCCGTGAAACGGTACATGGGCGACGTGAACTGGCGCTTTCCCGAGAAGGGCAGCGTCGACGGTACCCGCTACCGCGCCCAGGAACTGTCCGCGCGGGTGCTCCAGAAGCTGAAGCGGGACGCCGAGGCCTACCTCGGCCAGGACGTCACGGACGCCGTGATCACCGTGCCCGCCTACTTCGACGACGCGCAGCGCCAGGCCACCAAGGAGGCGGGCGAGATCGCGGGCCTGAAGGTCTTACGGATCATCAACGAGCCCACCGCCGCGGCCCTGGCGTACGGACTGGACCGAGGGGAGGAGCAGACCGTCCTCGTGTTCGACCTCGGCGGCGGCACGTTCGACGTCTCGCTCCTGGAGATCGGCGACGGGGTCATCGAGGTCAAGGCGACCAACGGAGACACCCGGCTCGGCGGGGACGACTGGGACCAGCGGATCGTCGAGCACCTCGCCCAGCGCTTCAAGGCCGCGCAGGGCATCGACCTCGGACACGACAAGATGGCGCTGCAACGGCTGCGCGAGGGTGCCGAGAAGGCCAAGATCGAGCTGTCCTCGTCCACCGAGACCACCGTCAACCTGCCCTACATCACCGCCACCGCCCAGGGCCCCCTGCACCTCGACGAGAAGCTGACACGCGCCCAGTTCCAGGAACTGACGGCCGACCTGCTCGACCGCTGCAAGACGCCCTTCCACCAGGCCGTCAAGGACGCCGGTGTGAAGCTGTCGGCCGTCGACCACGTCGTCCTGGTCGGCGGATCCACCCGGATGCCCGCCGTCACCGCGCTGGTGAAGGAACTCACCGGCAAGGAACCGCACAAGGGCGTCAACCCCGACGAGGTCGTGGCCCTCGGCGCCGGACTCCAGGCCGGTGTGATCCGCGGGGACGTGAAGGACGTCCTGCTCCTCGACGTCACCCCGCTGTCCCTCGGCATCGAGACCAAGGGCGGCATCATGACCACCCTCATCGAGCGCAACACCACGATTCCCACCCGGCGTTCGGAGATCTTCACGACCGCCGCCGACAACCAGCCCTCGGTCGGCATCCAGGTCTACCAGGGCGAGCGCGAGATCGCCGCGTACAACAAGAAGCTCGGGGTCTTCGACCTCACCGGACTGCCGCCCGCTCCGCGCGGGGTCCCGCAGATCGAGGTCGCGTTCGACATCGACGCCAACGGGATCACCCATGTCTCGGCGAAGGACCTGGCCACGGGGCGCGAGCAGAAGATGACCGTGACCGGCGGTTCCGCGCTGCCCAAGAACGACATCGACCGCCTGGTGCGCGAGGCCGAGCAGTACGCCGAGGAGGACCGGCGCAACCGGGAGGCGGCCGAGACCCGCAACCAGGGCGAACAACTCGTCTACCAGACCGAGAAGTTCGTCCGCGACAACGACGAGCGCATCCCCGCCGACACGAAGGACGCCGTCGCCTCGGCGGCCGGCGAGCTGAAACAGCTCCTGGAGGACTCCTCCACCGACACCGCCGCCCTGCGCGGCGCCATCGAGAAACTGGCCACGGTCAGCCAGCAGATGGGCCAGGCCATGTACGCCCGAGCCCAGCAGCAGTCGGCCCCGCAGGACGGACCGCCCACGGAGCGGGCGGACGGGCCGGTCCCCGGTGAGGAGGACGTCGTGGTCGACGCGGAGATCGTGGACGACGAACACGAAGGGGGCGCGCAAGGGCCCGGCGGGGACAGGCCCTAGCGGGCGCCGGGGATCCGTTCAGTAGCGCTCGCGGAACTCCCGGAGGATCTCCTTGGTGCGCTCCGCGGAGGCGGCGTGGGCCGACATGTGGTCCAGCACCTCCAGATGCAGGGCCACCTCCTCGCGCGCGTCGAGATAGAGGGCGCCGGTCACGTACTCGCTGTAGACGATGTCCGGCAGCTCCCGCTCGGCGAAGCGGAACAGCGTGAAGGAGGTGTACGTCCCCGGGTGCGGGCCTGACGCGAACTCGGCCACCTGAAGCGTGACGTGATCGAGCTCGACCCACTCCAGGAGCCGGTCCATCTGCTCGCGCATCACCTCGCCCCGGCTGCTCACCGGACGCAGCAGGGCCGTCTCGTCCATGATCACCCAGAGGTGGGGAGGGTTCTCGCGGGTGAGCAGCGCCTGCCGTTTCATCCGCAGCGCCACATGACGGTCGATGGCGCCGGCCCCGGTCTGCCCGACCGTCCCGGCCTCCAGCACGGCCCGCGCGTACTCCTCGGTCTGCAACAGCCCCGGCACGAAGTGCGGTTCGTAGCTGCGGATCAGCCGGGCCGCGCCCTCCAGGCTGACGTGCATGCTGAACCAGTCGGGCAGCACGTCGTGGTACCGCTGCCACCAGCCCGGTTCGTTCGCCTCCTCGGCGAGCGCCACGAACGTCTCGGCCTCGGCGTCGTCGACACCGTACGTCGTCAACAGGACCTGTACGTAAGGGATCTTGAGAGCGACCTCGGCCGTCTCCATCCGCCGCACGGTCGCCGGCGCGACCCGCAGGACACGCGCCGCCTCCTCCCGCTTCAGGCCCGCGGCCTCCCGAAGCTCCTGGAGCCGTCGGCCCAGGACCACCTGCCCCACCGTGGGTGCCGGCCGCCGCTCACTCACGCCACGCCTCCCCACGCGCCGAAGTATGCGTGCAGTGTGCCATGTTCGAGCCGAGCCCTCACGAAGACAGCGAGTGAAGATACTTTCCCGTGGCCGGGTCGGCCGGGAGGAACGTCTCGATGGCCAGCTCGGCGACGGTCACGTCCATCGGGGTGTTGAACGTCGAGATGGACGAGACGAACGAAAGCACCCGGCCGTCGTGTTCGATGCGAAGAGGGAGCGCGAAGTGGGGGACGGGGGCGCCCGGTTCGTGTTCCTCACCCGCCGCGTCCCGCTCCGGGACCGGATACGCCGCCACCTCCTCGTACAGCGCGCGCAGCGGCTCCGAACGGCTCAGCGCGATCTGCCGGTCCATCTGGGCGAGCAGATGGCCGCGCCAGGCCCGCAGATTGCGGATGCGCGGGGCCAGACCCTCCGGATGCAGGGTCAGCCGCATCGCGTTCAGCGGTTGCGCGAGGAGCCGGTCGGGGACACCGTCCAGCAGCATGGCGATGCCGCGGTTCGCGGCGACGACGTCGTACGTGGCGTTCACCACCAGCGCCGGATACGGCTCGTAGCCCTGGATCAGCCGCTCCACGCCCTCGCGCAGCGCGTCCATCGACGGGGAGTCGAACGGGGTCTCCGCGTAGTGAGGGGCGTAACCGGCCGCGAGCAGCAGCGCGTTGCGCTCCCGTACCGGTACGTCGAGGTGCTCGGCGAGCCGCAGCACCATCTCCTCGCTCGGGCGGGAGCGTCCCGTCTCGACGAAGCTGATGTGCCGGGCCGAGGAGTCCGCACGCAGCGCCAGTTCGAGCTGGCTCACCCTCCGCCGCTCCCGCCAGGCGCGCAGCAGCGGACCGACACCGGCTTCGGCACGGGCACTTGGGGCGGCGACGGGACCGGGCGGGTCGATGCTCATGCGACGACCGTAGCCGAGGAGCCGGCCGGTGACCGCACGACGATCGCGCCCCTTGCGGCAGGGCGGCGGCCCCGGAGCGTCGGAACGCGGCACCCGAGCCCCTCGGGCTCAACGGCTCCGCCGGGTCCCCTCCGGCGCGGCGAGATCCCCGAGCCCGTGCCATGGCCGACCGGCTCCGCCTACGCCTACGCCTACGCCTCCGGCTACGCCTCCGGCGCACCGAGTCCGCAGACAGCGCGTGCCGGCTCACCGGCTCCGCCGCCCTCCCACCGAGGACCCCGATGACGGCGTACGGCTCCTTCGGGCCGCCGACGGCGAAGGGCGCCCGGCGAGCGGCCCGCAGCCACCCCGCACAGGGCAGCGCACCCGTCCGGCCCTCGCAGGTCAGCCGCCTCGCCCAATGTCCCGGGCCGGGGGATGCCGACTGTGGCACGCTGGGCGAAGGGCTGCTCCGGTCGCCCTTCGCCGGAGGTCCGGCACCGGGCGTCCCCCGGCCCGGGCCGCGGCCCCGCAGCCTCACCCGCCGTACGAAGGGATCACGTCCATGGCCGTCGTAGCGCTGGAGCCCGAGCAGATCGAGGAGCGGCTGGCGCAGCTGCCCGGCTGGTCGGTGGACGCCGACCGCCTCACCCGTAGCTACCGGCTCGGCTCGCACTTCGCGGCGACCGCGTTGGTCGTGCACATCGCCCAGGTGCAGGAGGAGCTCGACCACCACTCCGACCTCACCCTCGGCTACAACACGGTCTCCCTCGCCGTGAACACCCACAGTGTCGGCGGCGCCGTCACCGCGCTCGACTTCGACCTCGCCCGCAGGGTGGAGGAACTCGCGCCGGCGCACGGGGCGAGCTGACCGCCGTGCTGGACTACGACAAGGAGGCGGACCGGTACGACGCGACCCGGGGCGGCGAGCCACGGGCCGCCTCCGCTGCCGCCGCCCTGCTCGCCCTGGTCCCCGAGGACGCCCGGGACCTGCTCGATGTGGCCTGCGGCACCGGCATCGTGACGAGCAGGCTCGCCGCCGCGCGCCCGGGGCTCAGGGTGACGGGAGCGGACGCGGCCCGGGGCATGACCCTGCGGGCGGCGGAGCGCCTGCCGGGGGCCGTCGTGCGCGCCGACGCCCGTCGACTCCCCTTCCCCGCGGGCTCGTTCGACGCCGTGTGCGCCGTCTGGCTGCTTCACCTGCTGGACGACGCGCGCCCCGTCGTCGCCGAAGCCGCACGCGTCCTGCGCCCGGGCGGTGTGTTCGTCACCACCGTCGACAAGGACGCCGCTCGTCATGTCGGCAGCGACATCGACGAGTTGACGGCCCACTGTCGTGCCGCACACGCCGAGGACGGGGCCGAACGCGTCTCGGCGTACGCCGCCGAGCACGGCCTGGACCCGAGCGGTACGGCCCTCTTCCGCGGCCACGGCCAGGGCCGTACCCCGCGTCGCGTGGCCCAGTACATCCGCGGCGGCCGCCTCTACGCGGCCGGCGGACCCCGGCTGGCCGAGCGGGTCGAGACCCTGCCGGGCCCCGATGTCCCGCGCCGCGAACCGGACTTCACCCTGCGGGCCTTCCGCAGGCGGTGAACGTGCGCGACCCGGTCCGTACCCGGGCGTCAGCCGGCGCCTCTCCGGGTGAAGTCCATGGTCCAGTTGACCAGCCAGGTGTCCTCCCCGTCCACGGAGAACGCCTGCTCCCAGCGGGCCGTGGTCGCCGAGATGCCCGACCATACGAACCGCACCCGAACGTCCCTGCCGTCATGGGTGTCGTCGCCGTGGAACTCCCCGCGTCCGTCCGGACCGAACCGCCCGAACACCGGAGGGAACAGCCGGCCGGTCCGGCTGGACGACCAGTTCAGCGACCACAGTTCGGTCTCCACGTCGAAGAGCCGTAGCGTGAGGCCCGTCCATCCCCGGCTCGGAACGTCGATCTCGTCGATGTTCGCCGCGCCGCCGAACAGGGGCCGGCAGCGGGAGACCGCCGGGAATTCCTCCCAGTCGCTGTCCGGGTCGAGGAAGTCGGTGCGGCGGCGGTGGGCGACGTCCCAGTCGCCGTGGAGGAAGTCGAAGTCGTGCGCAGGCGAGGCGTTGTCGCGGATGTCGTTCACGCGCGGTCTCCCGTGGTTCCCTCGGGGAGCGAGTCGGCCAAGTAGGCGTCGAGGTCCGGTACTTCGGGGGCGAGCAGATGCCGTACCCAGGCGTCACGCTCGTGCAGGATCGGCGGCAGCTCCCAGACACAGCCGATCCACGGGCGTTCCGTGACGACGAAGTTCGTCGGATCGCGGTCGGGGCAGCCGAGCACCGGCTGGCCCGCGGCGGCGGCCCGGAAGTGCAGGACGTTGTCCCAGACCCAGCTGTACGTGCAGAGATAGGCGCTGCCGTCGCCGCCCCTGTGCAGGACCGCGAACGTGGCGGGAGGGGTGCCGTCCGGCTCGGGAAGCAGGCCCGGCAGCATCGCGTGGGCCGCCCTTTCGATCTCCGGCTCGATACCGGCGGGGTCCGCGGTCACGTGGTACCGCTTGATCGCCCGACCCGCCGCCTCGACGGGTGGCTGCACGGTCAGGAACTTCTCCCGGAAGGCGGCGGAGGCCGGGGGCGCGCCGGAGTTCGCGGAACCCACGGAGCCCCCGGAAGGTGCCGGCCCCGGAGGCCCCGCAGGCGCCGCGGGATCCACGGAGGTCGTGGAAGGAATGGAGGTGGCTGAAGTCATGGGAGGACGCTAGAGCCGCTTCACTGACATCCTGTGTCAGTGAAGTCCAGCCGTCTCCTCTCGATCCTGCTGCTGCTCCAGACTCGCGGCAGACTCACCGCCGCCCAGCTCGCCGACGAACTGGAGGTGTCGGTCCGTACCGTGTACCGGGATGTCGAGGCGCTGAGCGCGGCGGGCGTGCCGCTGTACGGCGACGCGGGACACGCGGGCGGCTACCGGCTGCTCGACGGCTACCGCACCCGGCTCACCGGCCTCACCACCGAGGAGGCCGAAGCCCTGTTCCTGGCCGGTGTCCCCGGACCCGCCGCCGAGCTCGGACTCGGTTCGGTGCTCGCCGCGGCCCAGCTCAAGGTGCGGGCCGCCCTTCCCCGTGAACTGCGCGAGCACGCGGACCGGGTGAGCGGCCGCTTCCATCTGGACGCGCCGGGCTGGTACGCGGACGCCGACGAGACGCCGTACCTCACCGCCGTCGCCGACGCCGTCTGGAACGGCCGGGTCCTCGACGTCCGTTACCGCCGCTGGCGCGAACCCACCGACGTGGAGCGCCGTCTGGAGCCGTACGGTCTCGTCCTCAAGGCGGGCCGCTGGTACGTCGTCGCCGGTCCGGGCCCGCGCACCTTCAGGGTGGACCAGATTCTCGAACTGAACTCCTCCGGCGAGGAGTTCACCCGGCCCGAGGGGTTCGACCTGGCCGCGTACTGGAGCACGTACCAACGCGAGTTCCACGAGCGGCTGCACCCGGTGGAGGCGGTCGTACGGATCGCGCCCGGAACCTCTCTGGGCGGTCCCGCGGGTCGCGCCGTGGCGGCCAACGGGCTTACGGACGCGACAGGTTGGACCCGTGCCACCGTTCCCGTGGAATCCCTGGACCAGGCCCACGACGACTTCCTGCGCCTCGGCACGGCCGTCGAGGTCCTGGAACCACCCGAACTACGCACCCGCATCACGGAGACGGTCACCGAACTGGCCCGCAGATACGCGTAGGGACGGACCCCGGGGCGTCACCCCCCCCGGGGTCCGTCCCGCGCCGAGTGGCCGTCAGCTGTAGGTCCAGCGCCATCCGCCGGAGCGGTACGCGCAGGTGATCCTGGTGCCGCCCGCGGTGGTCGTGCTGGCGCCGTGGTCGCCGTTACGGCAGTACTGGCCGGCCGAGTAGCAGTTGCCCGCGTTGGACGTGATGGAGCAGGTGCCGCCGCTGGTTCCGCCGGTGCCGCTTCCGCCGCCGCCCGAGCCGCTGTTCGACGCGGCCCGCGCGGTGACGGTGACCTTCACCTTGACCGTCTTCGTCGCGGTGACCGTCGGTGCGGGCTTCGGCTTCGCGGTCGCGGTCGCCGTGGCCGTCGCGGTCGTCGTGACGGTGACGGTGGGGGCGGGCCTCACCTTCTCGGCCGCGGCCTTCGTGGTGTTGGTCTTCTGCCCGCCACCGCTGTTGTCACCGCCGCCGGCGCCGATTCCGAGGAAGAAGGCGAAGGCGATCGACGGCAGCACATAGCGCTTGCGTGCCCAACGGGGGCGTCCGGGCTGCGGTGCCGGCCCGGGCGGCACGGGCTGCCGCCCGTATCCGGGCGGCGGCTGGCTGTACGACATGGTCCCCCCAAGGGATGGTGCGTGGACGGTGACCATATCGGGTGATGTGAAGAATGTGTGAGTGATCGGTGGAGGTGGTGACGCAGTTGTGATCAACTTCGAGGCCGGGCCGGGAGGTGTGGCCGCCGGATGACTGCCGGCGGCCACACCTCCCGGACGCGAAGGGGGAGGGGCGAGGTCACCCCACCGCGCAGATCTGATCCCCCACCTTGAAGACCGTCGGCTTCGTGTTCGCCCCCGTCCAGCTCCCCGTGAAGCCGAAGCCCACCGAGGAACCGGCGGCCACGTTCGCGTTCCAGCCCACGTTCCTGGCCGTCACCGCCGCGCCCGACTGCGTGTAGTCGGCGTTCCACAGCTGCGTGACCTTCTGGCCGTCGGCGAACGACCAGCCCAGTGTCCAGCCGGTCCACGCGGCCGACCCGGTGTCGGTGAGCGTGACATCGGCCTGGAATCCGCCCTGCCACTGGTTGGTGATCCTGTACGTCACCGAGCAGGCCCCGCTCGGAGGGGGCGTCGGGTCCGTACCGCCACCGCCCCCGGTGTCCGACGTGTCGCCGTACACGATGCCGCGCCCGTTCGTGGAGACGTACACGCGCCCGTAGACCCGCGGGTCCCCGGTGATGGCTCCGCCGGTCCAACCCCACTGGTGGGCATCGTCGTTGATACGGGTCCAGCTCGCGCCCTCGTCCGTCGAGCGGAAGATCCCGCGTACGCCGCCGATCCTCGCGCTGGTGTAGAGCGTCTGGTACGAGGAGCCGGTCGCCGCCTTGCCGAAGCCGATCGTGTCGGCCTGGTCGACGTTCGTCAGCCTGGTGAAGGTCGCGCCGCCGTCCGTCGAGTGCCACAGCCCGTACGCGCCGTCGCTCGCCCCGCCCGCCAGCCACACATCGCCCTTGGTGCCGGGCAGCGCCTTGAAGCGCACGCTGTCCCCGGCGGGCAGATTGCCGGCGGCGGACGCCGTGAAGGTCGCCCCGCCGTCCGAACTGACGTAGAACCTGCCCGACTTGAAGCCGTAGAAGGTCTTCGGGTCGACCCGGTCCGACTCGACGATCGCGCCCGCCGGGATGCCGCTCGACGCGGACCACGACGTGCCGAACCCGGTGGTGTACCGCACTCCGGTGCCCGCCGGGCTCCACACGAAGCGGCTGCCGTCCGAGGCCGCGGCGACCGTGCCGCCGCCGGTGACACCCGAAGGGTCGCTGCCCGCGAACCAGTTGGCGCCGTTGTCCGTCGAGAACCCGATGTGCGGGCCGGAGTCGAGGTCGCCGACCCTGACCACCGTGTTCGGGTTGTTCTCCGCGTAGTCGAGGCTGGTCGTCGTGGTCAGGTTCGGCGAGGTGTACATCATCGAGGGGACCTTGGTGAGATCCGTGTGCCGGAATCCGCCGATGTCACCGAGCGCGCTGAGCAGCGGAGCACCCGACGGGGGAGAGGCGAGGTCGTTGACGGCCGTCTCCTCCAGCCCCTGGACCATGGGCCTGATGGCGAACTGGCCCCCGGAGTCCCAGTTGGTGAGGTTCTCCGTGCCGTAGATCGTCGCGCCCGTCCCGTACATCATCCGGGCCGAGTCGAACGGGTCGATCTCCAGCCCCTCGGTCATCCAGCCGAGTTTGGGGCTCTGTTCGGGTGGCGAGGGATTCGCGCCGAAGGTCAGCCACGGCACGGACGAGACGTCCGTCGTGTAGCGGTTCGAACGGTTCGGATACGACGTGTAGTCCCACGCCTCGGTCCAGGTGCCGCCACTGTCCGTGGACCGGAAGATCTGGGTGTCCGGCCACCAGGAGCTGTACGCCGTCGCCATCACGGTTCCCGGGTGTTGCCGGTCGACGGTCAGCCCGCTGAAGCCGTAGTAGGTGTCGGCCTCCGCCACCGGGCTGATGTCGGTCCACGCCCCGGTCCTCGTCGCGTAGCGCCACAACCGGCCCTTGCCGCCGTCGTACGGGCCGCCCGTGTCGCTGTAGGCGAGATAGAAGTAGCCGTTCACCGCGTCGAGAACGCCCTTGTGCGCGAGGTACCCGGTCGGCTGGCCGGCGAGCCGGGACCAGGTCGCGCCGCCGTCGGTAGAGCGGTAGACCGCGTTGTCCTTGTCGGCGACCCCCACGTAGACCGTCTGCGTGGCGCTTCCCCGCGTGCCGGTGGACTCGTCGAAGGTGACCCAGACGACGCCCTGGTTGTCGGAGGCGTAGCCGCTGGTGTCGGTGGAGTCCTGGACGTAGTTCCCCACGTTCGGGAACGCCGTGACCTGCGACCAGCTCACCCCGGAGTCCGTGGAGCGCCACAGGCCCTTGCCGCTGGGCGCGCCGAGGTAGAGGACGCTGTTCTTGTTGGGGTCCACCGCCAGCCGCTCGCCCATGCCGCGTCCGGGCATGTTGCCGCCCAGCTTGAAGGGCAGATCCGTCTTCCGCCAGGTCGCCCCGCGGTCGGCGGAGCGCAGCACGGCCCCGTTCGTCGGGTCCCAGCCGTTGGTGTACGTGCCGACCGCCGCGTACACCCTGTCCGGGTCGACGGAGTCGGAGGCGAGGCTGACGACGCCGGTGTGCCCCCACTCGTTCCAGCCGACCGAGTCGAGCAGCGGCGTCCAGCTCTTCGTCGCCTGGACCCACCGGTAGGCGCCGCCGATGTCGGTGCGCGCGTAGGCGAGGTTCTTCTCGGTGCGGTTGAAAACGATGCCGGGGACGAAGCCGCCGCCGTCGATCCGGGCGTTCTTCCAGGTGTACGTGTCGGCCGCGACCTTCGTCGTGGAGGTGCTCGCGGCCGTCGTCGCTGGGGTGCCCGCGGCCAGGGCGGGCGGGGTGCCGGCCAGCAACCCGGCGGCGAGGGCGAGCACGGCCGTGAGGATGCGGGTTCTTCGCACGGGGGAGTCCTCTCCGGTGCGCAGGAGGAGTGGGAGGAGAAAATGACGGCCGGGCGGTCCTCAGTGCGGTGAGGAACCGCCCGGCCGGTGGCCCTGCCGTCAGGGACAGGGCCGCGTACCCGGAGCCTTAGCGGGGACTATTCGAGAAGCTCCGCGTACGAACCCATGGCGAGGGCGATGTCCGCCTGCGCCCAGAACCGGTGGTACGTGAAGGAGGGCGCGGCGCCGCCCGCCAGATAGGCCTGGATCTTCGACCAGGCCGGGTCGTTCTTGTAGAAGGAGCGCAACGACGCGAACGTGGAGGAGGAGTTGATCGCGTCGCCGTTGGGCATGGTGCCGGTCCAGCCGCTCGGCACGTACACGGTGTCGTTGAAGCGGTTGTAGTCGGCGCGGGTCTCCGGGACGGCGATGCCCAGCGCGTCCTGGTAGTTGTTCCACATCCCGTCCAGGAGCGCCTTGGCGGTCGTCTTCGCCTGGGCGTTGCCGGACTTGGCGGCGTAGTACGACAGCGTCTTGGCGTACGCGGCGGCCACCCCGACGTCGTTCGTGTAGTCGGCGACGGTGACGTGAAGTCCGCTGTTGGCGCCGGGACTCGACGCGTTCCAGGTGTCAGGGGCGCCGGACCACTGAAGGGTCGAGGGGATCTGGTAGGTGCCGTCCGGGTTGATCGTGGTCTTGGACAGCGCCCACGCGACCCACTTGTCGAGGACCGCCTTGGCGCTCGCGTTCCCCGTCTGCTGGTAGTACTCGGCGACCCGCTCCATGGACCACGCCTGGAAGCCGAACCACTGGTTGGACGGCGGGTCGTGGTACACCGGCTGCTGGTCGTAGTACATGCCGTAGAAGGTCGGCGTCCCGGCGGGAGGCGTCGCGTACCGGCCCGCCCAGCTGTTGGTGGCGCCGCCCGCGATGGCGCCCTCGCTCGACTGGAGCCAGCGGTAGAACTCCAGTTGCCGCGTCAGCGAGGTGCCCCAGTCCGAGGCGCCCGTCGCCGACTTGGGCTTCAGATCGGCGTTGGTGCTGAGCGCGTAGGCGGCCAGCGGGTTCTGGTAGCCGCCGTGGACGTGGCTCGAGCCGATGCGCCAGGCCCAGCCGGCCGAGGTGTCGTTCGCGCCGCCCCAGGCGTAGTACCAGGAGATCAGATAGTCCGAGGCGTCCTTGCCGGTCCCCGCGGGGCAGGTCGTCGGGCCGACGCAATTGCCTATTTTCTTGAAGTACTTGTCGTACATGGCGTAGCGCAGATAGTCGCCCATCTTCGCCGCCTTGCCGACGGTCGCCGACACGTCCGCGCTCTTGCCCTGGGCCTTGGCCCACACGTCGGCCCAGTAGGCGGCCTGCACCGCACGCGCGTCGGCGTCCGGGGCGTCCGTGTACTTCCACTGCTTCGCGTACGAGGAGTCCCCGGTGAAGAGGTCCAAGTAGCCGTTCTTTCCCCCGTACTTGAAGGAGTCGCAGGTCGGCTGCGGCACCGTCTCCCACACCGACTCCTGCGCACCGCGCTGGAAGGTGTTGATGTACGACGGACCCGTGGCGGTGGGTCCGGCCTCGCACTTGCCGGGCTCGTTTCCGTAGCCGTAGGTGTTGTCCACGTCCTGGAGCCAGTGCATGCCGTACACGTCGTCCGTGCCGTACGCGCTCTTCAGCTCGGAGGCGATCGGGTCCGTGCCGACGGAGACACCGGTGTCGAGCTTGGCCGGGTACTCGTTCGGTGTGTCCAGCTCGGGCGCGTAGGTGGCCGGTTTGGACGCGTTGTAGAACGAGTTGGTCGGCTGGTCGGCGTGCGTGGGGATCATGTACGTCTCCATGGTCGTCCACGCGGCGTTGAACTTCGACCAGTCGCCGGTGACCTTCCCGTACATCGCCTGGAGCCAGATCAGATAGCTGTACGCCTCGGACGTCGTCTCATGTCCCTGGTCCGGCGCCTCGACGATCAGCGTCTCCACCGAGTGGTACGGGATGCCCTCGGGGGAGAAGTAGCCGTTCGCCGGGTTGGTGATCTTGCCGTAGAGATCCAGGAAGCGGGCGTCGTACGCCTTCGTCGCGGCCAGTTCCGTCACGGTGACCGTGGCCTTGGCCTGGCCGGTCGCCGAGGCCGTGAAGGTCGCGGCCCCGGTGCCCGAGGCGTCGGCGGTGATCGTCACCGTCTGGGCGGTGTTCCAGTTGGACGGGGTGAAGACCAGACTCGAACCGCCGGTCACGGACAGTCCGGTGTTGCCGTCCGTCCGGGCCACCGCGACCGTCACGCCGGCGCTCGGCTGGGTCGACAGCTTGACCGCGAACGTCCCCGACTTGCCCTGTTGGACGCCCAGTTGGGTCGGTGAGGCGACGATCGCCGGCCCCGCGGCGACCGTGATGCCGACGGGGGTGGAGTCCGCGGAGGCGCCCAGGCTGTCGTACGCCTTCGCGACGATGGAGTGCGCGCCCACGGCCAGCCCCGACGCCGACAGCGTGTACGGCGAGCTGGTGTCGGTGCCGAGCAGGGTCGTGTCGTCGTAGAACTCGACCTTGGAGACGGTCGCCCCGTCGGCCGCCGCCGCGGTCGCGGCCAGCGGGACCGGGTCGCCCTGGGTGTACACGGCGCCCGCCGCGGGGCTGGTCAGCACGGTGATCGGCGGCTGGTGCGCGCCGGTGCACGTGGTGCCGTTGACGGCGTAGGACGCCGGGGCGGTGTTGGTGCCGCTGTAGGTGAACTGCGCGCCGGCGGTCACCGCGGTCCCGGCGGCGATCGTCCCGTTCCACGCCGCGTTCTTCACGGTGACCGTCTTGCCGGACTGCGACCAGGTCCCGTTCCAGCCGTTGGTGAGGGCCTGGTTGCCCGTGTAGGCGTAGGTCAGGGTCCAGCCGTTGATGGCGTCGGCGCCCCGGTTGGTGATCGTCAGATCCGCCGTGAAGCCGGAGCCCCAGTCGTTGGTCTTGTAGTCGACGCTGCACTGGACCGTGGCCGCGTGTGCGGGAGTCGTACCGGTCGCCAGCGTCGTGAGCGGGAGGGCGAGCGCCGCCGACACGGCTGTCCATAGCCGTCGTGACCTGCGACGACGTCTTATTCGAGGGCTGGGATCCATGGTGCTGGTTCCTCCTTGCGGCTCGGCGAATGGGGGGAGGAGCAACAAGCCTTGAACCAGTGGGAGCGCTCCCATATTGGAGAGAGGGGTGTGAACGGTCAAGATGCTTGAAGAGTCGAAATGATTCGACGGACCAACTGCGCAACCACCCTGTGCAACGGCGGCAGTTGGCGCTAGCTTCATCCGCACCAGTGGGAGCGGTTCCATCAGTCGACGCGTCCGTCACGGCGTGCCAGAGCTGCAAGGAGTCGCTTCATGCGTCACCCCCCGCGTTTGTCTCTCCTCGTCATCGGCGCCGCCGTCGCCCTCGTGGGCACGGTCGTCGCGCCGGTCGTCACGGCCTCGGGAGCAACTCCCGCGTGCACGGTGGAGTACTCGGTCACCGGCCAGTGGGACACCGGCTTCCAGGGCGCCGTGACCATCACCAACAACATGTCCGCGCTGAGCGGTTGGAGCCTCGGCTTCGACTTCCCGAACGGCCAGAAGGTCACCCAGGGCTGGAACGCCAAGTGGTCCCAGTCCGGTACGACGGTCACCGCGTCCAACGAGAGCTGGAACGGCTCGCTGGCGAGCGGCGCGACCGTCAGCGCAGGCTTCCTCGCCTCCTGGTCGGGAGGCAACGCGGTGCCGACGGCCTTCAGGCTGAACGGCACCACCTGCAACGTGGACACCCAGCCGACGCCCACTCCCACACCCACGCCCACGCCCACCGATCCGCCGCCGTCCGGCGGCGGGGCGCCGAAGCTGCATGTGTCGGGTACGAAACTGGTCGACTCCGCCGGAGCCACCCGCAGGCTGCTCGGAGTCAACCGCTCCGGCGGCGAGTTCATGTGCGTCCAGGGCTACGGCTTCTTCGACGGTCCCGTCGACGACGCCTCCGTCAAGGCGATCGCCGACTGGAAGGCCAACACGGTCCGCATCCCGCTGAACGAGGAGTGCTGGCTGGGCCTCGCCAACATCAAACCGGAGTACGCCGGCGCCAACTACATCGCCGCCGTCAAGGGGCTGGTGGCCAAGGTCGAGGCGCACGGCATGACCCCCGTGCTCGATCTGCACTGGACGTACGGCCAGTACACGGGCAACTCGGCGGGCTGCTCCGACGTGCACGCCACCTGCCAGAAACCGATGCCCGACGCGCAGTACACCCCGTCCTTCTGGTCCTCGGTCGCGAGCACCTTCAAGGACGACCAGGCCGTCGCGTTCGACCTGTTCAACGAGCCCTACCCGGACCGCGCGACCTCCACGGCCACCCAGGCGTGGACCTGCTGGCGCGACGGCGGCACCTGCCCCGGCATCTCCTACCAGGTCGCCGGGATGCAGTCGCTGGTCGACGCGGTGCGCGGCACAGGCGCCAAGAACGTGATCCTGGCCGGCGGGCTCGCGTACTCCAACGACCTGAGCCAGTGGCTGGCGTACAAGCCGAACGACCCCACCGGCAATCTCGTCGCCGCGTACCACGTCTACAACTTCAACACCTGCGCGAGCGAGAGCTGCTGGACCTCCACGCTCGCCCCCGTCGCCGCCCAAGTGCCGCTGGTGGCAGGGGAGATAGGGGAGAACACCTGCTCCCACTCCTTCGTCGACACCGTCATGAAGTGGTTCGACGACCGGGGGCTCTCGTACCTCGGCTGGACCTGGAACACCTGGGACTGCTCCTCGGGCCCGTCGCTGATCTCGAACTACGACGGAACCCCGACCTCCTACGGCATCGGGGTGCGCGACCATCTGCGCGCCCTCGCCGGCTAGGCGACCGCGCGCGATCCGCCGGGGGCCGGTTCAGTCCTTCCCCAGCCCCTGGCGGATCGCGAGCTCCACCGCCGAGTAGTCCCGGTCGGCGCGCTCGAGTTCCAGGGGCGCCGCCGGGTGCAGCGGCGGCTGCGCCATGAAGCGCGGCCGGCTCCCGTGGTGCGGCTGCGCCGCGTGCACCAGGAACGGATGGCACAGGTACACGTCACCGGGCCGGCCGGTGGCGTACGCGACCGGCCGGTGCGCCGTCGCCCCGACGAGGTGCGGCGCGATGTCCAGGCCCGAGACGCCTTCCTCCCCGTACGGCTCCAGGAACGGCGGCACGTCCAGGTGCGAGCCGACCCGGATCCGGGTCGGCGCGTCCTGTGGCCCCACCTCGGTGAACAGGAACAGCATCAGCAGGGCGCGATCCCTGGAGCGCAGATTCGTGTGGTACCAGTTCGCGCCGTCGGGCAGATAGCTTCCCTCGATGTGCCAGCCCGCGTCGTCCGGCTCCTCGGCGTGCGGGAAGCGCAGCGGGAAACTCCCCAGCGAGTAGCGCGGCTCCCAGCGGTCCTCGCCGAGCAGCAGGTCGAACGCCTCGTGCAGGGCGGGTGTGTTGACGGCGGCGGCGAAGGGGCCCTGGGCCATCCCGGAGACCCAGCGCACCGGCTCGGTCCAGGTGGCGGGGTCGTCCGGGGAACAGCCCGTCTCCTCCCACAGCAGCCGGACGCAGTCGGCCGCGACCCGTGGCGGGAAGGCGCCCTCGATCCGTACGAAACCGTCCGCGAGGAAGCGCTCCAGCATCACGTCGTCCATGCGGCCATGCTCGACGACGGCCCCCTCCGGGCGCACCCGGTTTTCGGGTGGGCTCTTTTGCCGTTCGAGCAACACGACTGGCCGTTTCCGGGACTGGTGGCGCAGGCTGGCCTCCTACCGAGAGAGAGGCTTCCCCGATGGCACAGGACCACGATCACGACCACGGCAGCGGCCACGGCCACCGCTCGGCACAGGGGCACGGGAACGGGCACGCGCAGGGCCACGGGCATGCGCACGGCGGGACCCATGACCACACCCACACCCACATCGACTTCGCCGAGATGCTGCCCATGCTGGTGCGGGAGGCCGAGCTGTTCACCCCGGCGTACGCGCAGGCGGCCGAGTGGCTTCGGGAGCAGCGTCCCGATCCGGGACTGATCGTGGACGCGGGAAGCGGCCCCGGCGTCATCTCCGGCCTGTTCGCCGAGAAGTTCCCCCGCGCCCGGGTCGTCGCCGTGGACGGCGCCGAGCCCCTGCTGGCGGAGGCCCGCGCCCGGGCCGAGCGGCTGGGCTTCGCCGACCGCTTCGGCACGATCGAGGCCGAACTCTCCGACGGCGTGGGCGACCTGGAGTACCCCGCGGACCTGCTGTGGGCGAGCCGGTCGCTGCACCACGTCGGCGACCAGCGGGCCGCGCTCACGGGCTTCGTCCGGAGTCTGGCCCCCGGCGGCACCCTCGCCCTGCTGGAGGGCGGCCTGCCCACGCGGTTCCTCCCGCGCGACACCGGTATCGGCCGGCCGGGTCTCGAAGCCCGGATCGACGCGGTGCACGACGAGTGGTTCACCAGGATGCGGACCGAGCTGCACGGTTCGGTGGCGGAGACCGAGGACTGGCCCGCCCTGCTCACCGGCGTCGGGCTCCGGCACACGGCGACCCGTACCTTCCTGGTCGACCTGCCCGCCCCGGTCTCGGACGAGGCCCGCGCCTTCATTCTCGGCGCGCTGACCCGCAGGCGGGAGGGGCTCGCCGAAGGGCTCGACGCCGAGGACCTCGCCACGCTCGACCGGCTCCTTGACCCGGACGACAAGGCGAGCGTGCACCACCGCTCGGACGTGTTCGTCCTGACGGCGATGACGGTGTACGTGGGGGTCAAGCCGGAGTAGTCCCGGTGGCCGTCCGCCGGTCGCGCGTGGCCGGCGGGCCTTGACATCGAGTGTGCTCCAAGTGGTGAACTCCCCTGGTTCCGTGCACAGTTGGCCCGCCCGGGCCGCACACTCCCGGAGGTACACCATGACCGATTCTCCTGTCGCGCTCATCACCGGGGGTGGAAGCGGCATCGGAGCCGCGGTCGCCCGTCGGCTGCTCGGCGCCGGGCACCGGGTGGCCGTCACCGGTCGCGGTGAGGAGCGGCTGAACGCGTTCGCCGAGGAACTCGGCCGCCCCGAGGGGCTGTTGACGATCGTCGGGCACGCGGCCGAGTACGACGAGGTGCGCGCCGCGGTCGAGACGACGCTCAAGGGATTCGGGCGGATCGACACCGTCCTCGCCAACGCCGGGTTCGCCACCCATGACACGGTCGCGGACGGGGACCCGGCCGGCTGGTCCGAGATGGTGCTGACCAATGTGCTGGGTCCCGCGCTGCTCATCAGGGCGTCCATCGACGCGCTGAAGGAGTCCCGTGGCCGCATCGTCCTGATCGGCAGTGTCGCCGGGCATGTGAACACGCCCGGCAACATCTACGGAGCGACCAAGTGGGCGGTGACCGGGCTGGCCGAGAACACCCGGCGTCAGGTCACCGAGTACGGCGTGGGCGTGACCCTGGTCTCGCCCGGCCGGGTGGAGACCCCGTTCTGGGACAGCTACGGGAGCCTGCCGCCGGGGCATCTCCTGACGGCGGACCAGATCGCCGACTCGATCGTCTGGGCTGTCGGGCAGCCGGCGGGTGTCGACGTGAACACCGTCGTCGTCCGCCCGATCGGCCAGCCCGTCTGATCCGCGCCCGGGGGGACCGGAGTTCCCGTCTCCCCCCGGGCCGTCCCCACCTCGCGGGTCCTCAGTTGTTCGCGAGGAACTGCCTGGCCAGCGAGTCCCCGAGGGACACGGCCGCGCTGTGGCTCTCGATGGGGGACACCTGCGAGTTCTTGAACAATATGTACGTCACGCCGCTGTCGGCCCCGCCCGTCTCCGGGTCGGGGTCGATACCGAGCGCGTTCGCCGTGGCGTACGACGCCTCACCGATGATCTTCGTCGGCCCGGTGTCGCCGACCACCGCGTACTCGACCTTGCCGTTGTAGACGACGGCGACCACACCGCCGCCCTTGATGCCCGAACTCGTGTACTTCCAGATGCTGCTGGAACTCGGCACGACGACGTACGGCAGGGAGTCGGCGCGCAGTGGCCTGCCGTCGGACTGGTGGAAGGCGGTGTCGTCCTGGAACCAGGGGTCGGTGTCGGCGTTGCACCTGGAGGTGACCTGGCCGTCGCAGTCGACGTCCATGTCGGCCTTCCAGAACACGGCGCCGTTCTTGCCGCAGACGGGGATCGTGGCCGAAGTCTCTTCGTCGGTCCTGTACTTGCCGTTCGAGATCTGCGAACAGGACGTCACCTTGGCGAGGAGGGCGGCCGCGCTGACCGAGCCCTCCTGCGCCGAGCGGGGGGCGGCGGTGCCGGAGGCACTGGCCGGGAGCGCGGCGACGGCGAGCAGTGCCGCTCCGGCGACCGCGGACAGGGTCAGTGTTCGAGTGCGCACTGTGGGGGACCCTTCTGTTAGGAAACTTTCCTTACCGGGTTCCTCCAAAGTGGCCCTGCTTGCATGACCGCGTCAAGACCTGTTCCCGGGTTGGTCCGGTCCAAGGGTGCGAAAAAGCCGCCGCCCGGATGCGGTGAGCATCCGGGCGGCGGCTGCGGTGCCGGGCCGGTCAGCCGACGTCGAACGCGGCCGGGTCGGGGCCGATCCTGCGGTCCTCGTTCAGGGCCGAGATCGCCGCGATGTCCTCGGTGTCCAGGGAGAAGTCGAAGACGTCGATGTTCTCCTTGATCCGGGACGGGGTCACGGACTTCGGGATCACGATGTTGCCCAGCTGGAGGTGCCAGCGCAGCACGATCTGGGCCGGGGTGCGGCCGTGCTTCTGGGCGATGGCGACGATCGCCGGGACCTCGAGGAGCCCCTTGCCCTGGCCGAGCGGCGACCAGCCCTCGGTCGCGATGCCCTGCTCAGCGTGGAACTCGCGGGCCGCGCGCTGCTGGAGGTGCGGGTGCAGCTCGATCTGGTTGACGGCGGGGATGACGGACGTCTCCTCGATCAGTCTGGCCAGGTGCTCCGGCAGGAAGTTCGAGGTGCCGATGGCCTTGGCGCGGCCGTCGGCGTAGATCTTCTCGAAGGCCTTGAAGGTGTCGACATAACGGCCGCGGGCGGGCGTCGGCCAGTGGATCAGATACAGGTCGACATAGTCCAGGCCGAGCTTCTCCAGCGAGGTGTCGAACGCACGCAGCGCGGAGTCGTACCCCTGATCGCTGTTCCAGAGCTTGGTGGTGACGAAGAGCTCCTCGCGGGCGATGCCGGAGGCGCCGACGGCCTTGCCGGTGCCCGCTTCGTTGCCGTAGATCGCCGCTGTGTCGATGCTGCGGTACCCGGACTCCAGTGCGGTGGCGACCGCCCGCTCCGCCTCGTCGTCCGGCACCTGCCAGACGCCGAAGCCCAGCTGCGGCATCTCGACGCCGTTGTTCAGGATGATCGGGGGGACCTTGCTCACGAGCTCTCGATCCTTCAGTCGTCGGATGGTTCTCGTATCGTCAACGATCACGGGCCGTGATGCATTCCTGACCGGGCTCCGGGCACGCGGAATCGCAGATTGGCTGAAATAGTCCGATCAATCATCCCTCAGCTTGCGCCGGAGGCCGATCCGGGATCACGTCCGGTACAGCGCCTCGACCTCCGTCGAGTACGCCTTCTCGATCGCCTTGCGCTTCAGCTTCAGCGACGGCGTCAGCAGACCGTGCTCCTCGGTGAACTGGTTGGCCAGGATCCGGAACGTACGGATCGACTCGGCCTGCGAGACCAGGGTGTTCGCGGCGACCACGGCACGCCGCACCTCGGTCTCCAGATCAGGGTCGCGCACCAGATCGCCGGAGGACAGCGGGGGCTTGCCGCGCATCTGGAGCCAGTGCTCGACGGCCTCGGAGTCGAGGGTGACGAGCGCGGCGATGTACGGCCGGTCGTTGCCGACCACTATGCACTGCGCGACCAGCGGATGGTCGCGCACCCGCTCCTCCAGCACCCCCGGCGAGACGCTCTTGCCGCCGGAGGTCACCAGGATCTCCTTCTTGCGCCCGGTGATGGTGAGGTAGCCGTCCTCGTCCAGGGACCCGAGGTCCCCGGTGGCGAGCCAGCCGTCGTGCAGGGTGGCGTCGGTGGCCTTGTCGTTGTTCAGATAGCCCTGGAAGACGTTGCCGCCGTTCAGCCAGATCTCGCCGTCGTCCGCGATGTGCACGGTGGTGCCGGGGATCGCCTGTCCGACGGTTCCGAACCGGGTGAGCTCGGGCGGATTGGCGGTGGCGGCCGCCGTGGACTCGGTGAGCCCGTACCCCTCGTAGATGGTGATGCCCGCGCCCGCGAAGAACAGCCCGAGCCGCCGGTCCATCGCCGAGCCGCCGGACATCGCGTGTCTGACCCGGCCGCCCATCGCGGCCCGGACCTTCGAGTAGACGAGCTTGTCGAGGACCTGGTGCTGCATGCGCAGGCTCGCCGAGGGGCCCGGACCCGTGCCCCAGGCCTTGGCCTCGACGGCGTCCGCGTAGCGCACGGCGACGTCCACGGCCTTCTCGAAGGGGCCGGCCTTGCCCTCCCGCTCGGCCTTGCGGCGCGCGGAGTTGAAGACCTTCTCGAAGATGTACGGCACCGCGAGGAAGAAGGTGGGACGGAACGCGGCGAGGTCGGGGAGCAGCGCGGACGCGTGCAGCTGGGGCTGGTGCCCGAACTTGACCCTCCCGCGGAAGGCGGCGATCTGCACCATCCGTCCGAAGACGTGCGCGAGCGGCAGGAACAGCAGGGTGCTCGCCTCGTCGCCGCGCTTGGAGTGGAAGACGGGCTCCCAGCGCCCGATGACGGTGTCCGCCTCGAACATGAAGTTCGCGTGCGAGATGACACAGCCCTTGGGGCGCCCGGTGGTGCCCGAGGTGTAGATGATCGTCGCGATCGATTCCGGCGTGACGGCGCGGCGGTGCCGGTGCACCACGTCGTCGTCGATGTGCGCGCCCGCCTCGTACAGCTCGTGCACCGCGCCCACGTCGAGCTGCCAGAGCCGGTGCAGCTGGGGCAGCCGGTCGACGACCGTGGCGATGGTCATCGCGTGGTCCTCGTGCTCCACCATGACCGCCGACACCTGGGCGTCGTGCAGCATCCAGAAGACCTGCTCCGCCGAGGACGTGGGGTAGATGGGCACGACCTGGGCGCCGATCGTCCACAGGGCGAAGTCGAAGAGGCTCCACTCGTAGCGGGTACGGCACATGATGGCGACCCGGTCGCCGAAGCGGACACCGTGGGCCAGCATGCCCTTGGCGAGCGCCAGGACCTCGTCCCGGAACTCGGCCGAGGTGACATCGCGCCACTGCCCCTGCTCGTCCTTGCGGCCGAGAGCGACGTGGAGCGGGTCCAGGTGGGCATACTCGAACACGGCGTCGGCCAGGCCGCCCACCGGCGGCGCCGACGCCGACGGGGGGTTGGTGAACTCGCGCAATACCGCTCCTCGTGGCCTCCGCACAGCGCCGTGAAAGCTACCCCACCACGCGAGCGGACGGGAGGGGGCTCGAATCGCCGGGCAGTGCGCCGTGCGCACGAGTCAACTGCGGAAATGCCCGCACAAGGGGAAGGGGCGGACAGAATTCCTTACGGTTCCGTAGGTTTCGGGTGCTTAATCTCCACGGAATCGCTACGACCCCGGTCGACCGCGACGGACCCCGGTCCGGCGCCCGGCCGCCCGGCCGGTCCCCGGCCTGCCGTGGACACCACTCAGCCCCGCTGTCGCCCCCGGTGCAGCCGGTCCCCGCCTGCGAGGATCGCCGTCGCGAGCGCGTCCGCGGCGCCCTGCGCGGACGGCCGCCGCCGCCCGTGCACCAGCACGAAGTCGACCTCGCCGAGTTCCGGGAGCCCCGCCCGCTCCGGCACCCGGACCAGACCGGGCGGCACCAGTCCGCGGGAGTGCGCCATCACACCGAGGCCCGCGCGGGCCGCCGCGAGCAGACCGTTCAGGCTGCCGCTGGTGCAGGCGACACGCCACGGCCTGCCCTGGCGCTCCAGCGCTTCGAGGGCGAGCGCGCGGGTGATGCCCGGGGGCGGGTACACGATCAGCGGGACCGGGCGGTCCGGGTCGAGCCGCAGCCGCGGGGCGCCGATCCACACGAGCCGGTCGTGCCAGACGAGCTCGCCGCGCGGATCCTCGGGTCGCCGCTTCGCCAGCACCAGATCGAGATGCCCCGCGGCGAGCCGCTCGTGGAGCGTGCCGGACAGCTCGACCGTGAGCTCCAGGTCCACCTCGGGGTGGTCGGTGCGGAACCCCTCCAGGATCTCCGGCAGCCGCGTCAGCACGAAGTCCTCGGACGCGCCGAAACGCAGCCGGCCGCGCAGCCGTGTCCCGGCGAAGAACGCCGTCGCCTGCTCCTGGACCTCCAGGATCCGCCGCGCGAAGCCGAGCATCGCCTCGCCGTCCTCGGTGAGCTCGACGGAGTGGGTGTCGCGGGAGAAGAACTGCCGGCCGGCCGCGTCCTCCAGCCGGCGCACATGCTGGCTGACCGTGGACTGGCGCACCCCCAGCCGCCGGGCGGCCTGCGTGAAACTCAGCGTCTGGGCCACCGCCAGGAACGTACGCAGCTGGGAAGGGTCGTACACACCCTCACGTTATCGCGATACGTGATGACAGTCAGAGCGGTATGACGGATTCCCGATCGGGGCGGGGCGGAGGACGATGGAGAGGGCACGATCCGCCGACGGCGATCGGCCGCACCGAACCGAGCGACCGAGCAGTGGAGCACCGTGAAACGCCTGAAGTGGCCGCGCTGGATGCCGGTCGACCCCTACATCCTGCTGCTGCTCGGGACCGTGGGCCTCGCCGCCCTGCTCCCCGCGAGAGGAACGGCCGCGGACGTCGCCTCGGGCGCGTCCACGGCGGCCATCGCCTTCCTCTTCTTCCTGTACGGCGCACGCCTGTCCACCCGTGAGGCACTGGACGGCCTCCGGCACTGGCGCCTGCACGGCACGGTCCTGATCTGCACCTTCGTGGCGTTCCCGCTGCTCGGCCTCGCCGCCCGCGGCCTCGAGCCGGTGCTCCTGACGCACGACCTCTACACCGGCCTCCTCTTCCTCACCCTCGTCCCCTCGACCATCCAGTCGTCGATCGCCTTCACCTCGATCGCCCGCGGCAACGTGCCCGCCGCCATCTGCGCGGGCTCCTTCTCGTCGCTCGCCGGCATCGTCGTCACCCCCCTGCTCGCCGCGCTCCTCCTCGGCAACAGCGGCGGCGGGTTCTCCGCGGACTCGGTCGTCAGGATCGTGCTCCAGCTCCTGGTGCCGTTCCTGGCCGGACAACTGCTGCGCCCCTGGATCGGCGCGTTCATCACCCGCCACAAGAAGGTGCTCGGCCTCGTCGACCGCGGATCGATCCTGCTCGTCGTGTACACCGCGTTCAGCGAGGGCATGGTGCGGGGCATCTGGAGCCAGGTGAGCGCCGTCCGGCTGGGGGGCCTCCTCCTGGTCGAGGCACTGCTGCTCGCCGTGATGCTCCTGCTGACCTGGTACGGCACGAAGGTCCTGCGCTTCGGCCGGGAGGACCGGATCGCCATCCAGTTCGCCGGGTCCAAGAAGTCGCTCGCCTCGGGCCTGCCCATGGCCGGTGTCCTGTTCGGAGCGCACGCCTCCCTCGCCGTGCTCCCGCTGATGCTCTTCCACCAGATGCAGCTCATGGTGTGCGCGGTGATCGCCAAGCGCCGGGCCCGCGACCCCGAGGCGGGCGGCCGGACCGGCCCGGACGGGCCGGCCGGCACCCGGGGCGCGACGGGACGGCGGTTTCTAGTCCGTTCCGCTCACGTGGTCCAGCGGTAGCCACAGCACGGTGTCCGGGGTCACCTTCCGTGAGGGCGTCGCCGACAGCTCGGCGTCGCTCAACGCGCGGTCGTAGACCCGTACGTCGTCGATCGCTCCGGTGAAGTGGGCCCGGCCGTCCATCCGCTGGCCGACGTGCACACCGAACGGCGAGTTCCGGCTCACCGATCCGGGCACGTCGGCCGTGCTCACCGTCGTCCCGTCGACGAACAGGGTGAGCTGTCCCGCGCCGCGCCGCAGCGCCAGACGGTGCCACTGGCCGTCGTTGAAGGCGGCCGTGGTCCGAACGAACGCCGTGGCCGGGGGCGAGGCGCCGTCCCGGGTGGTGATCAGTCCGGTGATGCGGTTGGACGCGGGCTCCCCGCGCAGCCACACCTGCGGCTGGCTCGTCCCGATCCCGCCCATCCACAGCAGCGGCTGCTCACCGGCGGTGGCGGTGTAGCGGAACCACAGGGAAGCGGTGAAGTCCCTCGTGCCCAGCGGCAACCGGTCCTGATAGGGCAGCCGTACGGCGTCGTCGGTGCCGTCGAACTCCAGCGCGCCGCCGAGGACGCCCGAGGTCTCGCCCGCGCCGCCGAGCACCGCCGCCCGCCGGGTGAACGGGGCCAGGTCGGCCGTCGTCGGGTCGGGGCCCCGGCGCGCCTGGAGCCAGTCCTCGGTGAAACGGGCGAAGCGGATCTCGTCGCGCGCGTCCACCGCACCGCCCTCGTACACCAGGCCCACGGTGGCGCCGTCGACCGGCACCAGGTCGGAGTAGCCGGACCAGTCGGTGGTGACGACCGTGCCGCGGTCGACGCTGTCCCAGGTGCGACCGCCGTCGTAGGAGGAGCGGATCATCATGGTCCGGCGGCGGTCGGGGTCGGCGGGGCAGGACAGCAGGATCCGGTCGCCGAACCGCAGCGTCGAGCCCTGCACCTGGGGCGCGTAGAGGTCGGGGACGTTGCGGAAGGGGGACACGAAGCTGTCGCCGCCGTCCCGGCTGACCGCCTGGGTGCGGTGGCCGAGGTCGGTGCCGTCCTGCTCGCGGCCGCTGACCAGAACCGATCCGTCGGCGCGCTCGGTGAGCGTCATCTCGGACGGCTTCTGCCGGTACGTGCCGTCGGCCGCGATCGGCCAGGAGTCCGTGGCCCCGATGTCCCAGTGGTCGCCGCCGTCGTCGCTGGTGACGAGAGCGGCGTTGTTGGCGGTGACCCGGCTGCCGTCCCAGGTCTCGGTGTTGACGGCGAAGACGAGCCGTCCCGCGTGCCGGCCGCGGGTGAGCTGGATGCCGTGCACAGGACCGGTGGCGTACCAGGAGTTCCAGTTCGCGGGCAGGATCTCGCCGCTCAGATCGCGCGGCGCGGACCAGCTGAGGCCGTCGTCGTCGCTGTACTGGAGGTGCGGGGTGCGGTCGCAGGGGACCGAGCAGCTCGCGCTGTCGGTGCGGCCGGTGTTGTAGGTCTCCGCCAGCACGATCCGGCCGGTCTTCCGGTCCACGACCGGGGTGGGATTGCCGTGGGTGTCGCCGTTCCCTTCGTTGACGACCTGGAGCGGGCTCCAGGTGCGCCCGCCGTCGGTGGAGCGCTTCACCACGATGTCGATGTCGGCCGCGTCGCCGCAGTTCAGGACGCGTCCCTCGGCGAACGCCAGCAGGGTGCCCCGGGTCGTCCTGACGACGGAGGGGATGCGGAAACAGGCGTAACCCGGATCCTGGGAGGCCTTGAACAGCACCTGCTGCTCGAACGTGCCGGCGGCGGTGCCCGCCTCGGCGCGGGCCGTGCCCGGGAGCGTGACGAGTGCGGCGATGCCGAGAAGGACGACGAGAAGGGATCTCAGACGGGTGGGGAGGCGTGACGGCATGGTGCGACCTGCCCTTCGTACGACGGCTGGGCATTCCGGATCCTATGGACATCCCACGTCCAACGTTCGCGCCGCAGAGGCTACTTGGGCGTTCACACACCCCACAAGGAGCAGGTACCGGTCGTGTTCACGCCAGATTTCCGCGGTCGCGTGGCCGTGCGGAGAGAGCCGTTCACGGGCTTGTCGATCCGGATTTCCGGTACGGACGGCTGATGCGGGCTAACGTTCCGTCATGACCGCACCCGAAACCGAACCCCGCCTCGCCCTCGACCCGACGCGCACGGCCCTCGTGCTCGTCGATCTGATGGAGCGCATCGTGGCGCTGCCCCTCGAACCGCACAAGGGCACCAAAGTACTGGCCACCGCACAGGAGTTGGCGGATTCCTTCCGGAAGGCGGGCGCGCTCGTCGTCCTCGTGAGGGTCGAGCGGTCCGGGGTCGCCGAGCAGCCCCCGGGGAGCGGACTGGTCTCCGGACTCGTCGCGGAGGGTGATCTGGAGATCGTGAAGCGGACCATCGGCGGCTTCCAGGGCACCGGCCTCGACGAGCGGCTGCGCGAACACGGCGTCTCCACCCTGGTGTTCGGCGGAATCGCCACCAACCTCGGAGTCGAGTCGACCGCCCGCGCCGGCGGCGACCTCGGCTACGACCTGGTCTTCGTGGAGGACGCGATGGCCGCGTTCACCCCGGCCGAGCACGAGGCATCCGTCCGTCTGGACTTCCCGCGCCTCGGCACGGTCGTCACCGCCGGCGAGGTGCGCTTCTCGACGCGGTGACCCCGCGGGGCGGCGCAGCCCGGCCGGTACGGGCCGCCGGCCGGGGCCGGGCAGACACGGGGCCCCCTCCGGCGCAGGGGGCGCTCCCCGCCGTCCGGGGCCCCGCCGCCGTGTCGCGGGGAGCCGCTGTCAGCCCTGGCCGGCCGTGGCCCGCAGGGTGACGCGGTGCTCGCCCGCGTACACGTTCATGTTGGCGCCGCGCAGGAAACCGACGAGGGTCAGGCCGGTCTCCGCCGCCAGGTCGACGGCCAGCGACGACGGGGCGGAGACCGCCGCGAGCACCGGGATCCCGGCCATCACGGCCTTCTGCGCCAGCTCGAAGGAGGCGCGGCCGGAGACCAGCAGGACCGTCCGGGACAGCGGGAGCGAGCCGTTCTGGAGGGCGCGGCCGACCAGCTTGTCGACCGCGTTGTGCCGGCCCACGTCCTCGCGGATGTCGACCAGCTCACCCTCCTCGGTGAACAGCGCCGCCGCGTGCAGGCCCCCGGTCCGGTCGAAGACCCGCTGAGCCGCGCGCAGCCGGTCGGGGAGGCTCGCCAGCAGCCCGGGCTCCAGCCGCACCGGGGGAGCGGTGCCGTCCAGCGTGTCGTCGATGGTCCAGCGGGCCGTCGTCCGCACCGCGTCCAGGCTCGCCTTTCCGCACAGACCGCACGAGGACGTCGTGTACACATTGCGTTCGAGCGTGATGTCGGGGACGACGAGACCGGGCGCCGTCCGTACGTCGACGATGTTGTACGTGTTGGAGCCGTCCACCGTGGCGCCCGCGCAGTAGACGATGTTCTGGAGCTCGTCGGCCCGGCCCAGCACCCCTTCGCTCACCAGGAAGCCCGCGGCCAGCGCGAAATCGTCGCCGGGGGTGCGCATGGTGATCGCCAGGGGCTTGCCGTCGAGCCGGATCTCCAGCGGTTCCTCGGCGACGAGCGTGTCCGGTCGGGTGCTCACGGCCCCGTCCCGGATGCGGATCACCTTGCGTCGTTCCGTGACTCGTCCCATGTCCTGATCAGTCCCGCTTCCGTACGTGCGGCCGGCCGGATCGGTCCTGGCGATCGCCGGTTGGCGTTCGGCCACCCGGGGCACGGTGCGGGGGTGACCTTCGTGTCTCATTGTCCTGCACCGGTGGAGCGGGCCGCGCGTGGTGCCTCACGGGGTCCGCCGCCCGCCCTGCTCTCACGCGCTGGTCGGTCCCGCTCACGCCGCCGTCCGCAGCGCGAGCAGATCCGAGAGGGCGTACACGGTGCGCAGCGTCGGGACCCGTACCCCGGTGGTCTCCGCCAGTTCCACGACGGCCGCGAGCAGCACGTCCAGTTCCAGCGGCTTGCCGCGCTCCAGGTCCTGGAGTGTGGAGGTGCGGTGGTCGCCGACCCGCTCGGCACCGGCGAGGCGACGCTCGATGGACACCCCCACATCGCAGCCGAGGGCCTGGGCGACGGCCAGCGTCTCGGCCATCATGATCTCGACGACCCCGCGGGTTCCGCGGTGCAGGCACATCTGCCGCATCGTGGCCCGGGTCAGCGCGCTGATCGGGTTGAAGGAGATGTTGCCGAGCAGCTTGAGCCAGATGTCGTTGCGCAGCTCCGGTTCGACCGGGCATTTCAGCCCGCCCTCGCGCATCGCGTCGCTGAACGCGCGGCAGCGCGCCGAGACGGAGCGGTCCGGTTCCCCGACGGAGAACCGGGTGCCTTCGAGGTGGCGGACGACTCCCGGTGCCGCCAGCTCGGTCGCGGCGTACACGACGCAGCCGACCGCACGCTCGGGGGCCAGCACCGCGCTGACCGCGCCGCCCGGGTCCACGCTCTCCACCCGGCGGCCGTCGTGGGGTCCGCCGTGCCGGTGGAAGTACCACCAGGGGATGCCGTTCTGGGCGGCGATCACCGCGGTGGTGTCGTGCAGCAGGGGCTCGATCAACGGCCCGCACGCCGCGTACGAGTTGGCCTTCAGGCCGAGGAAGACGTAGTCGACCGGGCCGATCCGGGCCGGGTCGTCGGTGGCATGGGCTTGGGCGGTGAAGTCCCCGCGTGGGCTGAGGACTTGGACGCCGTGCTGCCTCATGGCCGCGAGATGCGGTCCACGGGCCACGAGATGCACGTCGGCGCCCGCGCGGTGCAGGGCGGCGCCGACGTAGGCGCCGATCGCACCGGCGCCGAGAACTGCGACTCTCACGGTGGGGCGCTCCGTTCGGTCGAGGGTACCGAGGAACTGCCGAACACTGTCGACGAAATATTGTCTACAGGATGGAAGGTGGCTCGACAAGGGTGCGGTCGGGACAGGACCGGCCGGCGCGGGACCGGGTCCGCGTCCCGGGTGCCCGCAGCCCGGGTGCCGGGGTGCCGGACGCCGGATGCCGGCAAGGCGACCGCGCCGGGTCCATCCCCCGGTGCCGGACTGGGCGACCGTGCCGGGTCCGCGTCCCCGGTGCCCGGCCCGGCGACCGTTCGTCGCGCCAGGGATACCGCTCATCGCATACGGTCGACGTGTTCGCGTCCCCCCGCTTCACAGCCGGACAACCGCTTCCTATCGTCCGGATCATGAGCCCTCCCGTCGCACCCCCCGGTTGGAGCCGCTGGCTCGTCCCGCCGGCCGCCCTGTCGGTCCACCTCTCCATCGGCCAGGCCTACGCCTGGAGCGTCTTCAAGCCGCCGCTCGAATCCGCGCTCGGTCTCAGCGGAACCCAGAGCGCGCTGCCCTTCCAGCTGGCCATCGTGATGCTCGGTCTGTCGGCCGCGTTCGGCGGCACCCTCGTCGAGCGCAACGGTCCGCGCTGGGCCATGACCGTCGCCCTCGTCTGCTTCTCCTCCGGCTTCCTCATCTCCGCGCTCGGCGCGGCCACCGAGCAGTACTGGCTGATCGTCCTCGGCTACGGCTTCGTCGGCGGCACGGGCCTCGGCATCGGCTACATCTCACCCGTCTCCACCCTGATCAAGTGGTTCCCGGACAGGCCCGGAATGGCCACCGGCATCGCGATCATGGGCTTCGGCGGCGGCGCGCTCATCGCCTCGCCCTGGTCCGCACAGATGCTGAAGTCGTTCGGTTCCGACTCCTCCGGGATCGCGCTCGCCTTCCTCGTGCACGGGCTCTCGTACGCCGTGTTCATGACGCTCGGTGTGCTGCTGGTGCGGGTGCCGCGCGGCGAGGCACCGGTCGCGTCCGGGCCGAGCGCGCTCGACGGGGTCCAGGTCTCCGCCCGCAGCGCCGTCCGCACCCCGCAGTTCTGGCTGCTGTGGGTCGTTCTGTGCATGAACGTCACCGCGGGCATAGGCATCCTGGAGAAGGCCGCGCCGATGATCACGGACTTCTTCGCGGACGGCTCCACCCCGGTCACCGCCTCCGCGGCCGCCGGGTTCGTCGCCCTGCTCTCCGCCGCCAACATGGCCGGCCGCATCGGCTGGTCCTCGACCTCCGACCTGATCGGCCGCAAGAACGTCTACCGCGTCTACCTCGGGGTCGGCGCCCTGATGTACGCGCTGATCGCCTGGCTCGGGGACTCCTCGAAGCCGCTGTTCGTCCTGAGCGCGCTGGTGATCCTCTCCTTCTACGGCGGGGGCTTCGCCACGATCCCCGCGTATCTGAAGGACCTGTTCGGCACCTACCAGGTCGGCGCCATCCACGGCCGGCTGCTCACCGCCTGGTCCACCGCCGGTGTGCTCGGCCCGCTGATCGTGAACCGGATCGCCGATCACCAGGAGGCGGCGGGCAGACACGGCCCGTCGCTGTACGGACTGTCGTTCCTGATCATGATCGGGCTGCTCGCCGTCGGATTCGTCGCGAACGAGTTCGTACGCCCCGTGCACGCCCGCCACCACATCCCCGCGCCGAGGGAGGCCGCCGATGTCGCACGACAGCAGCCCGAGTCCGCCTGACGGCGGCGCCGTCCCGGGTCCGTCCGACCGGCGGGCGCTCACCGTCCTCGCCTGGCTCTGGGTGGGCGCACCCCTGTGCTACGGGGTCTACGAGCTCGTACAGAAGGCGACCCAACTGTTCTCGGGGTAGGTGTTCGGACGTCCCAAGGTCTGACAGAAGCCGACAAGCCTGGCGGCGCAATCCTGTGGCTTCACCTGCCGTCGTACCCGCGAGTCACTGATCAGACTGGTGGATCCCGCTACCCGAAGCACGAGGGGGACCACTCATGAACGGCTCACGGATCGCCGCCGTCGGCCATTACCAGCCCGCCAGGGTACTCACCAACGAGGACCTGGCGGGCATGGTCGACACCAGTGACGAGTGGATCCGGAGCCGTGTGGGCATCCGGACCCGCCATGTCGCGGGCCCCGACGAACCCGTCGACGAGCTGGCCGCGCACGCCGCCGCCAAGGCGCTCGCCTCGGCCGGTCTGACGCCCGGCGACATCGACCTCGTCCTCGTCGCCACCTCCACGGCCGTCGACCGCTCCCCGAACATGGCCGCCCGGGTCTCGGCCCGTCTCGGCATCCCCTCGCCCGCCGCGATGGACGTCAACGTCGTCTGCGCCGGGTTCACCCACGCCCTCGCCACCGCCGACCACGCCGTGCGGGCCGGCGCGGCCACCCGGGCGCTCGTCATCGGCGCCGACAAGATGACCGACGTGACGGACTGGACCGACCGCACCACGTGCGTCCTCGTCGGGGACGGCGCGGGGGCCGCCGTGGTCGAGGCCTGTCCCGCGGGCGAGGAGCCCGGGGTCGGGCCGGTGCTGTGGGGCTCGGTGCCCGAGATGGGCAACGCGGTACGCATCGAGGGCACCCCGTCGCGGTTCGCGCAGGAGGGCCAGAGCGTCTACCGCTGGGCCACCACGCAGCTCCCGCCGATCGCCCGGAGGGCCTGCGAGCGGGCCGGTCTCACGCCCGAGGACCTGGCCGGAGTCGTCCTGCACCAGGCCAACCTGCGCATCATCGAGCCGCTCGCCCTGAAGATCGGCGCGGTCAACGCCGTCGTCGCACGCGATGTCGTCGACTCCGGGAACACCTCGGCCGCCAGCATCCCGCTCGCCTTCTCCAAGCTCGTCGAGCGCGGGGAGATCTCCACCGGCGACCCCGTCCTGCTGTTCGGCTTCGGCGGCAACCTCTCCTACGCGGGGCAGGTCGTCCGCTGCCCGTGAGGCGGCCCCATCCGCCCGTCCGGCCCCGCCGCCCCCGGTGCCAGGAGCCCAACTTCCCTGTCTGCGGCGCGTTTGCGCGCCGTAGACTGTAGGCGAAAGACAATTGATAATCGACTTCCTATCGCGGCGACGACGCTGCCAAGGGAGGGACCGTGATGTTGTCGAGTGGCCTGCCCCAGGGAGCGGTACCCAAGCTCGAACGGCCCGGCCCGCTGCGTGACCGCGTCTACGAAGCGCTGCTCGAACTCATCACGACCCGCGCCCTGAAGCCGGGCCAGCACCTCGTCGAGAGCGAACTCGCCGGTCATCTCGGGGTCTCCCGGCAGCCCGTACGGGAGGCGCTCCAGCGGCTGAGCACCGACGGCTGGGTCGATCTGCGGCCCGCTCAGGGCGCGTTCGTGCACGAGCCGACCGAGGCGGAGGCCGACCAGCTCCTCACCGTCCGTACGCTCCTGGAGGCCGAAGCCGCCCGGCTCGCCGCCGCCAACGCGGGGCCCGCCGCCGTCGGCGTGCTGGAGGACCTGTGCGCGGAGGGCGAGCGGGCGGTCGACGCCGACGACGTCGACGCCGCGGTCGCGCTGAACGCGCGGCTGCACGCCAAGGTCATGGAACTCGCCGGCAACAGGGTCCTCGCCGAACTGGCCGCACAGGTCGACCGCCGGGTCCGCTGGTACTACACACCGGTGGCCAGGCAGCGCGGACGGCAGTCGTGGACCGAACACCGCGAACTGATCGCAGCGATAGCCGCCCGCGACGGCCGGCGCGCCACCGACGTCATGCGGGCCCACACGGAACAGACACGGCAGATGTACCACGACCGCGAGAAGTAGCCGGTCCGGTTCTCTTGGCACGGCGTGTCCACGGGCCACCCTCGTTCGGGTGGCCCGTGGAGGGTTCAGGCGACCGGCTGTGGTGCCGGCGTGGACGTGTCCGCGGTGCTGTGGCCGGGGCGGCGCAGCAGCAGGGCGACCGCGGCCGCCGCCATGGAGATGCCGCCGGCCAGCGCGTAGGCGCCGTCGTAGCCCCAGGCGGCGACCACCATCGAGCCGAGGCCGCCGCCGAACAGGCCGCTGATCAGCTTTCCGCTGTACACCAGACCGTAGTTGGTGGCGTTGTAGTTCTCGCCGAAGTAGTCCGGGGTCAGGGCCGCGAACATCGGGTAGAAGGCGCCGCCGCCGAATCCGGAGAGGAAGGCGAAGAACAGGAACAGGGCCTCGCTGTGGATGTCACCGGCCCAGATCACACCGAACTGCGCCAGTCCCAGGACCACGATGACGAAGACCAGCGTCCGCTTGCGCCCCCAGATGTCGGAGAGCCAGCCCACCACACCCCGCCCCACGCCGTTGACGACCGCCATCACGCCCATCGACGACGCCGCCACCAGCGGGCCGAAGCCGACCTCCTTGGCGTAGTCGACCTGGAAGGAGATGCCGAAGATCGACACACCGGCGGTCATCACCAGGGCGACCCACATCAGCGGCAGCACACCGGTCCTGATCGCCTCCTTGGGGGTGTACTGCTTCACGGCGGGCGGGTTCTTCAGGCTCGCGGCACGCTTCCCGGAACCGCCGTGGGCCATCGGGTCGACGTCCGCGGGCCACCAGTTCTTCGGCGGGTCCTTGAAGAAGAACGCGGCGGCCAGCACCACGACCATCACGTAGACGCCGATGAGATCCAGCACCCGGTGGTAATTGGCCGTGTCGAAGGCGTAGTTGAAGATGAAGATGAACGGCAGGGAGCCGTACGCGAATCCGCCGTTGACGAATCCCGTACGGGCCCCACGGCGCTCGGGGAACCACTTCCCGACCATGTTGATGCAGGTCGCGTACACCAGCCCGGACCCGATGCCGCCGATGACGCCGAAGCCCAGGATCGCCAGTGCCACGTCGCTGAGATGCGACAGGGCGAGGAAGCCGGCCGCGCACATGACCGAGCCCGTGAACATGGCCTTGCGGGCCGTCAGGACGCCTCTCTCCCGCAGCCAGCCGGCCGGGAACGCGATCCCCGCCTGGAAGAACACCCAGATGCTCAGGATCCAGAAGGTGTTGCTCTGCGTCCAGCCATGGGCGTGCGACAGGGTGTCCTCGGCCGAGCCGTACGCGTACTCGAAGACACTGATGGCCATCATGGCGACCCAGGGCAGGTACACCATGAACGAGCGCGAGTGGCCGAGGATGTCCCGATCGCTCTCGCCGACCCGGTAGACCCGGCCCCGGGCGTCGGTGATCTCCCGGTACGCGCGCCCGGGATCGCCGTGACCGTCGTCCGGCGAGTCCTTCGCCGCGATGGGTTCCGCCGTCATGACGCCATCTCCTCGCCGAGCGGGTGCGGATTGGGAACGATGCGGCGGGCCCGTGGCCTGCCCGGTGCCCTGAGGAACAGGGCCAGTACGGCGGACGCCAGACCGGCGGACCCGGCGAGCACGAAGGCGCCGTGATAGTCCCACGCGCCGACGGCGACCGCGGCCGTGCCGGCGCCCACGAGGCCCGTGACCAGCTGCGAGCTGTGGACCAGACCGTAGACCGAGGCGTTGTTGTCCTCACCGAAGCAGTCCGCCGTCATGGCCGCGAACAGCGGGAGGACGGCGCCGCCGGCGAAGCCGGAGACCAATGAGCAGAACAGGAAGAACGGCACACTGCCCGCCCGGCCGGACACCAGCACACCGAACTGGGCCGACCCCAGCACCAGACACACCACGATCAGGGTGCGACGCCGGCCGACGCGGTCGGAGACCCAGCCGACGACCCCGCGCCCGGTGCCGTCGACGACCGCCCTCAGCGACATCGCCGCGGCCAGTGTCCCGCCCGCGAAGCCCATGTCCCTCCCGAACGGGACCTGGAAGGCGAGACCGAAGAGGTCGATCCCGGCCGTGCACAGCAGACAGGACCACATCGTCCACAGCACGGGGGTACGCGCGGCCTCCCTCGGGGTGTACTGCCTGACCGCCGGCGGGTTCTTCTCCAGCGCCCGCCGGATCCCCGGGTCGTCGGGCACCTTCAGCGGGTCGACGCCCGGCGGCCACCAGCCCTTCGGCGGGTCCTCCAGGAACCGGCCGGCCGCCGCGACCAGCGCGCAGCAGACCAGGCCGACGCCCACGAGCACACCCCGGTGGCCGCCCGGGTCCACGGGCCAGGTGAACAGGAGGAGCAACGGCAGGGCCCCGCAGGCGAAGCCGCCGTCGACGAAGCCCGTCCTCGCGCCCCTTCGCTCCGGGTACCACTTGCCGACCAGGGTCACGCAGGTCACGCGGACGAGGCCCGCGCCGATGCCGCCGCACACGGCGAAGCCGAGCAGCGCGATGCTCGCCCCTGGCGCGAACGCCGACGGCACCTGGCCGAGCAGGGTGCCGAGCGCGCCCAGCAGCATCGCCGTACGGGCGCGGAGCCTGCCGCTGTCGCGCAGCCGCCCGGCCGGGAAGGCCACGGCCGCCTGGAAGAACATCCAGACACCCAGCAGCCAGAGGACGTGTCCGCCGCTCCGGAGGTGAGCCTCCCGGAGCATGCCGTCCGCCGAAGCGAACGCGTACCCGGCGGAGCCGGTGCCCAGCATGCCCACCCAGGGCAGGAAGACCATCCAGGCGCGCCTGCGGCCCATGATGTCGAGGTCGGTCTCGCCGACGCGGTACACGCGTCCGTGCCGGTCCCTCACCTCGCGGCGAGGCACCGGAGTCGAGCAGCCGGTGGTTGTCATCTCGATCGAGATCCCCTTGCGTCGAAAGAACTGGTCAGCGCCCCCTGCCACATGTCTTTCGTGCGCCCGCGGGTCCCGGGTCCTGCCGACGCGCACCGTCGGCCGGACCCGCGCGTCCTCATGTCATGAGCGGCCCCCCAGCAGTCCCGCCGCGCGCGCCCAGTGGTACTTCGCGCCGAGCACGGCCACCGGCATCTCGGTGGTGTACGGGTAGGCCACGACACCCCGCTCGTACAGGTACCGGCACGCCTCCTCGACCTCGACGTCGCCCGCGAGCGACGCCACCACGGGCTTCTCGACGCCGCGTTCGCGGAACTCGGCCACCACCCGCGCGGTGAGCTCGGCGAAGACCATGGGCGGGGTCACGATCGTGTGCCAGTAGCCGAGGACGAGCGCGTGGACGCGCGGGTCCGCGAGGCCGAGCCGGATCGTGGCCTCGTACGTCGACGGCGGCTCCCCGCCCGTGATGTCCACCGGGTTGCCCGCGGCGCCGAAGGGCGGGATGAACTCCCGGAAGGCCGCGTCGAGATCCGGCGGGATCTCCATGAGGGACAGTCCGTTGTCGGTCACCGCGTCGGACAGCAGGACACCGCTTCCGCCGGCGCCCGTGATGATCACGACGTTGTCGCCCCGGGGAGCGGGCAGCACCGGCAGGGCGCGCGCGTACTCCAGCAGGTCGGTCAGGCCGGGAGCCCTGATGACGCCCGCCTGCCGGAGGATGTCGTCGTAGACGGCGTCGTCGCCCGCGAGGGCTCCGGTGTGCGAGCCCGCGGCCCGCGCCCCGGCGGCGGTCCGCCCTGCCTTCAGGACCACGACGGGCTTCTTCGGGACGGTGGCGCGGGCCGCCTCCACGAAGGCGCGGCCGTCCTTGAGGTCCTCCAGGTGCATCGCCACGCACCGGGTGTGCGGGTCCTCGCCGAACCACGTGAGCAGGTCGTCCTCGTCCAGGTCCGCCTTGTTGCCGAGACCGACGATCGCCGAGACACCCGTCTTCGTGGTCCGCGCGAACCCGAGGACGGCCATGCCGATGCCGCCGGACTGCGAGGTGAGCGCGACCCCGCCCTTCACGTCGTACGGAGTGCAGAAGGTGGCGCACACGTCCTGCCAGGTCGAGTAGTAGCCGTAGATGTTCGGGCCGAGCAGCCGGATGCCGTACCGCTCGCCGATGGCCGTGATCTCGTCCTGGAGTCCCTGTTCGCCGGTCTCCGCGAATCCGGAGGGGATCAGGACGGCGTTGGGGATGTTCTTGCGTCCGGCCTCCTCCAGGACGCGTGGCACCGCCCGGGCGGGAACCGCGAACACCGCGACGTCCACGTCGCCGGGGATGTCCGTGACACTCGCGTAGGCCTTGCGGCCCTGGATGTCGTCCGCCCTGGGGTTCACCGGATGGATCTCGCCCGCGAAGCCCCCGTCCACGAGGTTGCGCAGCACCGCGTGCCCGATCTTGCCCGGGACGTCGGACGCGCCGATCACGGCGATCGATCGCGGCCGCATCAGCCGGTCCATGGAGGCGAGGATCTCCGTCCGGGTGTAGCGGCGCCGCCCGGCCGCCGGGCCGGCGCCGAGGAGCACACGGATGTCCGCCGCGATCGCGCCGCCCGGGGAGGCGATCACCGGGTTGAGGTCCACCTCGGCGATCTCGGGGAAGTCCGTGACGAGTTCGGAGACCCGGCGGATCTGCTCGGCGAGGGCCGCCCGGTCCACCGCCGGCCCGCCGCGCACCCCGCGCAGGATCCGGGCCGCACGGATGGAGTCGAGCATCGACAGCGCCTTGCCGGTGTCCACCGGGGCGAGCCGGAAGGTGACGTCCTCGAGCACCTCGACCAGCACACCGCCGAGCCCGAAGGCGACGACCTTCCCGAACGTCGGGTCCGTCACCGCGCCGACGATGACCTCCTGTCCGGGCGGGATCAGTTCCTGCACCTGGACGCCGTCGATCCGGGCACGGACGTCGTACGAACGGGCGTTGGCGACCAGCGTCCGGAAGGCGGCCCGTACGTCCGCCGCCCCCTCGACACCGACCAGCACCCCGCCCGCGTCGGTCTTGTGCAGGATGTCGGGGGAGACGATCTTCATCACGACGGGTGCGCCGAGGCGTTCCGCGTGGGCGACCGCCTCCTGTTCGTCGCGGGCCAGGGCCTCGCCGGGTACGGCGATCCCGTAGGCGTCGGCGACCTCCTTGCCCTCCGGCGCCGTCAGCGCGGCGCGCCCCTGGCGCCGGACGCCGTCGAGGAGCGCCCGTACCCTCGCCACCCGGTCCCGGTCCGCCATCTCAGATCACCCCGCCCGACTTGAGAAGCGTCAATTCCTCTTCACCGAGGCCGAGTTCACCGATGTAGATCTCCTCGTTGTGCTCGCCGAGCAGCGGGGAGGCGGTGATGTCGACGGGGGAGTCGGAGAGTTTGAGCGGGCTGCCGACGGTGACGTAGGTGCCGCGCCCGGGATGCTCGACCTCGACGACCATGCCGTTGGCGGCGAGCGAGGCGTCCTCGATGATCTCCTTGGTGGACAGGATCGGTCCGCACGGGATGCTCTCGGCGTTGAGTTCCTCCAGCACCCGCCACTTGGGCAGCGTGACGGTCCACTCCTCGATGAGCTGGAACATCTTGGCGAGCCTCGGCAGCCGGGCCCGAGGGGTGGACCAGCCCGGGTCGTCGGCCAGTTCGGGACGGCCGATGAGCCGGGTGATCGGCCCCCAGCCGGCGGGCTGGACGATGACGTAGACGTAGTCGTTGGGGCCGCCGGGCGCGCACTTGACGGCCCAGCCGGGCTGGCCGCCGCCGGAGGCGTTGCCCGAGCGGGGGACCTCGTCGCCGAAGTCCTCGTTCGGGTACTCCGCGAGCGGCCCGTGGGCCAGCCGCTGCTGATCGCGCAGCTTGACCCGGCAGAGGTTGAGGACGGCGTGCTGCATGGCCACGTTGACGCGCTGGCCGCGTCCGGTGCGGGTGCGCTGGAGGAGCGCGGCGAGGACGGCGGCGACGGCGTGGACACCGGTGCCCGAGTCACCGATCTGGGCTCCGGTGGCCAGTGGGGGGCCGTCCTCGAATCCTGTGGTGGCCATGGAGCCGCCCATGGCCTGCGCCACCACCTCGTACGCCTTGAAGTCGGTGTAGGGGCCGTCCCCGAAGCCCTTGATGGAGGCGTAGACGATCCGCGGGTTGATCTCGCGGACGCGGTCCCAGGTGAAGCCCATGCGGTCGATCGCGCCGGGGCCGAAGTTCTCCACCAGGACGTCGGAGCGGCGGATCAGCTCGGTCAGGAGCTGTTTGCCGCGCTCGGTCTTGGTGTTGAGGGTGATGCTGCGCTTGTTGCTGTTGAGCATGGTGAAGTAGAGGGAATCGGCGTCCGGGATGTCCCGCAGCTGGGTGCGGGTGATGTCACCGGCAGGCGCCTCCAGTTTGACCACGTCGGCGCCGAGCCATGCCATCAACTGGGTCGCCGAGGGGCCGGACTGAACGTGCGTCATGTCCAGGACCCGGATGCCTTCGAGAGCCTTGGTCGTCACAGGTCACCTCACTTGTCCGTTGCCTTGAGCCGCCCCGATGGAGCCGGCGGTGGGTCAGGTTCGTACATTGCATACAGTCGACGAATACTGTATGAAGATGGTTATCCCGCATCCGATGGGTGATGTCCAGGGGTCGCGCACCACTTTCAGGACAGGAGCCGAATCGTGGACCTGTACGAACATCAGGCGCGTCAACTCTTCGCGGAACACGGTGTGTTGGTACCGAGGGCCGAGATCGCGGACTCGCCGGGCGTGGCCCGGGACATCGCCTGCGAGCTCGGCGGCCGGGTCGTCGTCAAGGCCCAGGTCAGGACCGGCGGGCGCGGCAGGGCCGGCGGAGTGCGGCTCGCCGAGGACCCGGACGCCGCCGAACGCGTGGCGCGCGAGATCCTCGGCATGACCATCGGGGGCCACCCGGTCCGGACGGTGATGCTCGCCCAACCCGTCGACATCGAGAGCGAGTTCTACGTCTCGTACGTCCTCGATCGCGCCGCCGGACGCTTCCTGGCGATCGCCTCCGCCGAGGGCGGCACCGAGATCGAGGAGGTGGCCGCGGCCCGGCCGGAGGCGGTGGCACGCGTCCCCGTTGACCCCGCGGAGGGCGTCACCGAGGAGAAGGCGGCCGAGATCGTCCGGGCGGCCGGACTGCCCCCGCGGACGGCCGGCGTCCTCGCGCGCCTCTGGCAGGTGCTCACGCGAGAGGACGCCCTCCTCGTCGAGGTGAACCCGCTCGTCCGCACCACCGGGGGACAGCTCGTGGCCCTGGACGGCAAGGTGTCGCTCGACGACAACGCCCTTTTCCGCCACGCGCGTTGGAGCGGACGGGAGACCCCGCACGACGACCCGCTGGAGGCCGCCGCCGCGGCCAGGGGCCTCACCTA
Organism: Streptomyces sp. f51; assembly: GCF_037940415.1. NCBI lineage: Bacteria > Bacillati > Actinomycetota > Actinomycetes > Kitasatosporales > Streptomycetaceae > Streptomyces > Streptomyces sp. f51. The sequence goes on from NZ_CP149798.1 coordinate 6,334,621, forward strand.
CGTGCGGCTGGACGGCGAGGTCGGGGTCATCGGCAACGGCGCGGGCCTCGTGATGTCGACGCTCGACGTCGTGGCCGGCAGCGGCGCCCGTCCCGCCGACTTCCTCGACATCGGCGGCGGAGCCTCCGCGCGGGTCATGTCGGACGGACTGTCCGTCGTCCTGTCCGACCCCGGCGTCAGGTCCGTCCTCGTCAACGTCTTCGGCGGCATCACCGCCTGCGACACGGTGGCCGAGGGCATCGTGGCGGCCCTGGACACCGTACGGCCGGCCAAGCCGATCGTGGTCCGCCTCGACGGCAACAACGCGGCCCGTGGCCGTGCCGTCCTCACGGACCGGGCGCACCCGCTCGTGCACCAGGCCGCCACCATGGACGAGGCCGCCCGTCTCGCCGCCGAACTGGCCCACACCAGCTGAAGGAGCGGGACATGGCCGTGTTTCTCACCGAGGACTCCAAGGTCCTCGTCCAGGGCATGACCGGCGCCGAGGGGATGCGGCACACCCGGCGCATGCTCGCCGCCGGCACGGAGATCGTCGGTGGCGTCAATCCGCGCAAGGCGGGTCTGGCCGTGGAGTTCGACGTTCCCGGCACCGAGGGGCGGGGGAGCGCGCCGAGGACCGTCCCCGTCTTCGGTTCGGTGCGCGAGGGGATGCGGGCGACGGGCGCCGACGTGAGCGTCGTGTTCGTGCCGCCCCCCTTCGCCCGGGCGGCCGTACGGGAGGCCGCCGACGCCGGGATCGCCCTCGCCGTCGTCATCACGGAGGGCATCCCCGTGCACGACTCCGTCGCGCTCCGCGCGCACGCCGCCGCCCGGGGCACCCGCGTCGTCGGCCCCAACTGCCCCGGCCTGATCTCCCCGGGACGCTCGAACGCGGGCATCATCCCCGCCGACATCACCGGCCCCGGACCGATCGGCCTGGTGTCCAAGTCCGGCACCCTCACCTACCAGCTCATGCACGACCTGCGGGACATCGGCTTCTCGACCTGTGTGGGCATCGGCGGCGACCCCGTCGTCGGCACCTCCCACATCGACTGCCTGGCCGCCTTCGAGGAGGACCCCGACACCGAGATGATCGTTCTCGTCGGGGAGATCGGCGGCGACGCCGAGGAACGGGCGGCCGCGTACATACGTGATCACGTCACCAAGCCCGTCGTCGGCTACATCGCCGGCTTCACCGCCCCCGAGGGCCGCACGATGGGGCACGCCGGGGCCATCGTCTCGGGCTCCTCGGGCACCGCGCGGGCCAAGAAGACGGCACTGGAGGCGGCCGGCGTGCGGGTCGGCGAGACCCCGACGGGGACGGCAGGGCTGGTCCGGGCGCGGCTGGCCGGCCGGGCGACCCCGAGTGATGTCACTCATAGTTAATGCGCGGTGACTGTCGGAAGCCGCAGGGCCCCGTTACGTTCCCTCATGTACGCGACGACTGTTCGCGCGGCCCGTGCGGCCTGCCGTCCGGCAGGATCCGGGCCCCCGCCCCCGACTGTGCACCGAGAGCGGAGACACCCGATGCCCACCCCCGACCCCAGCCCTTCCGACCCCAGCCCTCCCGGCTCCGGTCCTTCCGACCCCGACCCGTCCGGTCCCACGCCACCCCGTCCCGGCCCCCTCGCCGCGACCCCTCTCGTCCTCAAGTCCGGTACGTCCTGGAGCGACGCCTGGCGGCGGTCCCTCGCCGTCGCCCCCGAGGCGTTCCGCGACGACCGGGTCCTCAACCTCTGGAACTCCGGCTGGCAGGCCGACGGCCGGGCCATGCCCGCCACCAGCCCCGTCGACGGCAGCCCCATCGCCGGACCGCCACGGCTCGACGGCGCCACCGCCCGCTCGGCCGTCCGTGCCTCCCTCGACCAGCACCGCGCCTGGCGGCATGTGCCCCTCGCCGAGCGCCGGGCCCGTGTCGCGGCGGCCCTCGACGCGCTCACGGAACACCGTGAACTGCTCGCCCTCCTGCTGGTCTGGGAGATCGGGAAGCCCTGGCGGCTGGCCCGCGCCGACGTGGACCGCGCCATCGACGGCGTGCGCTGGTACGTCGACGGCGTCGAACCCATGCTGGAGGGCAGGACCCCGCTCGACGGACCCGTCTCCGACATCGCCAGCTGGAACTACCCGATGAGCGTTCTCGTCCACGCGATGCTGGTGCAGGCGCTCGCGGGCAACGCGGTCATCGCCAAGACCCCCACCGACGGCGGAGTCGCCTGTCTGACCCTGGCCTGCGCGCTCGCCGTGCGCGAGGGCATCCCGCTCACCCTGGTCAGCGGCAGCGGGGGCGAACTGTCGGAGGCGCTCGTGCGCGCGCCCGAGATCGGCTGCGTCTCCTTCGTCGGCGGCCGGGACACCGGCGCCGCCGTGGCCACCGCGGTCGCCGACCTCGGCAAGCGCCACGTCCTCGAACAGGAGGGGCTCAACACCTGGGGCGTCTGGAACTTCAGCGACTGGGACGCCCTGACGGCCGTCGTGCCCAAGCTCTTCGACTACGGCAAGCAGCGCTGCACCGCCTACCCGCGCTTCGTCGTCCAGCGTGCCCTGTTCGACGAATTCCTCGCCGCGTACCTGCCGGCCGTACGCACCCTGCGCACCGGCCACCCGCTCGCCGTCGAGCTGCCCGACGACCCCTTCCCCTCGCTGGACTTCGGCCCGCTCATCAACGCGGCCAAGGCCAAGGAGCTGACGGACCAGGTCGCCGAGGCCATCGACCGCGGCGCCGTCCCGCTGTACCGCGGCAGGCCCTCCGACGCCCGCTTCCTGCCGGGACAGGACACGGCCGCGTACGTCCAGCCCGTCACGCTCCTCAATCCGCCCCCCTCGTCACCGCTGCACCACGCGGAACCCTTCGGCCCGGTCGACACCATCGTCCTGGTCGACACCGAGGCCGAACTCCTCGCCGCGATGAACGCCTCGAACGGAGCGCTGGTCGCCACGCTGTCCACGGACGACGAGGAGACGTACACCCGGCTGGCCCCCCAGATCCGCGCCTTCAAGGTCGGCCGGGGCCGGCCCCGCTCCCGGGGCGACCGCGACGAGCTCTTCGGCGGCTTCGGAGCGTCGTGGCGCGGCGCCTTCGTGGGCGGGGAACTCCTGGTGCGGGCGGTGACGCAAGGACCGTCGGGGGAGCGGCTGCCGGGCAACTTCCCGGACTATCACCTGATGCCCTGATGCCCTGATGCCCTGATGCCCTGATGCCCTGATGCGCTGGGGCGCTGGGGCGCTGGGGCGCTGGGGCGCCCGGCGCCCGGCGCCGGGTCCGCCAGGCCACCCGACGCCGGGACCGAGCGCGGTCACCGGAGGCCACGACTCCGAGCGGTCACCCGATGCCCTGCCGGTCCGGTCGCAGCGCGAAGGCGCGGTCCGAAGGCTCGGCGACCGAGCGCTCCACGGCCTCGACGAGCAGCGCGCGATGCCGGAGCAGGGGCTCACGGCGGTCCGCGGGAGCGATCGCGGCCAGATCGTCGAGCCCGGCGAGCAGACGCCGGGTGACCTGCGGTGTGCCCACGGCGCAGCCGCGGATCTCGGCGAACCCGAGATCGACGAGCTGGGTCCACCCGGGCACCGGCTGCACCAGCCGCACGTTCCCGCCCCGGTCGCGATGGAGCGCCGCGTCGAGGGGCCGGCCGGCGACGGCCGTCAGGAACTGCACGATGCGGTCGATCGCCTGCACGGCCGTGGTCGGGTCGTTCACCGCGGCCGACAGGGCCCGCAGGCCGATGTCGGACAGCTGCCGCAGCCCGAACGCGAAGTCCTGGTGGAAGGTGCGCTCCACCCCGACGGACACGGTCCGGCCGAGGGAGCGCCCGGCCGGTGCACGGCCTCCGTGCACGGCGAACAGGGGTGTGCCCGGTACGACGAAGTCCCCGATCCGCGGGATCAGCCTCAGGACGACGCCCTCCTGCCGGGCCGCCCGCACCAGCCGGGTGATGTTCACGTCCCGCAGGACACCGGCCCGCCCGTGGTGGGCGACCAGGGCGGTCTCGGGACCGAGCGTCTCCTCCTCGCCGGTCGAGCGGCCCACGGGCATGCGCGCCATGACCTTGAACGCCTCGCGGGTGATCCGGTCGATGACGTGGCTGATGCGCATGAGCCGCAGGGTCTGGTTCACGTACAGCACGAAGAGCAGCAGGCTCAGCCCCAGCATCGTGAGCGTCAGCACCGACTGGATCAGCGGGATCGAGGTCACGTACCGCGCCTCGGTCTGTCCCTCGTACGAGGTCAGCACGAGCAGCGACAGCAGGAACGTGGCCAGGAACACGGCGAAGGTGGCCTTGGTGATCCTGCTCCGTACGAAGATCCGGACCACCCGCGGACTGAACTGCCCGCTCGCCATCTGCACGGCGACCAGCGAGATGCTGAAGACCACACCGATGAAGGTCATCATCGCCGAGCTGACGACGGTCACGACGGCCTTCGCGTCCTCCGCCAGCCGCAGCAGATCGTCGAGGGTGTCGTAGTCGCGGGCGTCGCGCAGCGAGTCGACGATCGCGGTGTCGATCCCGGTCGCCACCGCCCACACCACGAAGACCAGCACCATGGCCGCGGTGGGCGCGAACCAGAACGTGTCCCGCAGATGCTCCCGCCACGGCGACAGTGCCCTGGGCCGCCGCCCTTCCCGCAGACCGCCGGTAGTCATCCAGTCACCCATGGTGCGACTGTAGGCGCACCCCCACCGAGGTCCGCGGACCCGCTCCGTGGGCCCGGATATGCAGGTGAAAGGCACTCCGAAACCTTGGTATTGTTGTCCATGTCGCCGCGGGGAACACCCCCGGCCAGGCGGCAGACACCTTGTCCGGGTGGCGGAATGGCAGACGCGCTAGCTTGAGGTGCTAGTGCCCTTTATCGGGCGTGGGGGTTCAAGTCCCCCCTCGGACACTTCTACACTCGCTGTAGCGACACGCAGATGAGGGCCTCGACCACATGGTCGCGGCCCTATGTGCGTTTTCGTGGGGATTCCAGCGATTCCCTGTGGCGGTTCGAGGGCAGGCCGGCGGAAATGGAGTCCGGGGGCAACCGCCGGTCCCACAGAATCTCCGACCGGATCTCACCGGTGAGCACCGCGGTGAGGAACCGGGTCACGGTCATGTGCCTGTTCAGCCGCACAGTGGCTCGCTCGTGGTCCGACTGCCGGCGATCCCTTCCCGCCGAGCGGCGTGCCGGGCTGACTCGTCCTCGCCCCTGGCGACGGGCCTCGGCGAGGTCGGTCACTGATCGGCCCCGCTCTGGGTGATTCCTTTGCTGTTCGTATGGAGATCCTTTGTAAAGCGGCCCGCAGTGACGCCATAGCGTGAACCTCTGCGGGAGGCATGGCTGACTGATGCCTCCCTCTTTGATGTGCACGTAAATCCCTTGCCACAGAGGCGACTTGTGTGTCAGGGGTCCAGGAGGGGGCGCAAGAATGGCGCGGATTTCGGGGTGGACAAGCGGGCGGGCAGGCTTAGCCGCCCGGCGGGTTCGGCGCACGGCGGCGGTGATGGCCGGCGCCCTGGTGGTGAGCCTGCTTCCGGCCGGGGTGGCCACCGCGGCCGCGTCGGTCGAGCGGCACGTGAAGATGCCCTCGGCTCCGCAGAACAAACGAGTCCCCTTGACCCACCGAAGGGCCCATTGGGGCTCGACTCCCAAGGGTTTCAAGCATTTTGATCCCGGCGGGCATATGAAGCTCCCCGGGCCGGCCAGTTCCCTGGTCACCCTGCCGGTCGCCCCCGCCTCGACGCGGCTGACCTCGAAAGCGGCTCAGGTACGGGCCAAGGGCACTCCCGTCCTGCTCGGTGGCGTCGCGGAGGCAGGGGCCAAGGCGAGCGGCACCGCCACCGGATCGCAGCGCGTGCGGGTGACCGTGCTGGATCAGAAGGCGGCACGGGCGGTCGGCGTGCACGGTCTGCTCTTCGGTCTCCGGCGCACCAGCCCCGGTGGCGGAAAGATCGCGCTACGGGTCGACGACTCCTCGTTCCGCTACGCCTTCGGCGGTGACTTCGCCTCCCGTCTGCACCTGGTCCAGCTGCCGGCGTGCGCGCTGACCACGCCCAAGCTGGCCAAGTGCCAGGTCCAGACCGCGGTACGCACCACTCCCGGGACGCCGCTGTCCGCGCAGGTCACCGTTCCGGGCCCGAGCACGGCGGGGGCGGATGCCGCGGGCTCCGCCCGGTCGGCGGCGACGCCGTCCGGCGCCATGGTGGTCATGGCGGCCACTTCGGGCGCGTCGGGTTCGTCCGGCGACTACGCGGCGACCAGCCTGTCGCCCGGCGGTTCCTGGTCGACCTCGGGGAACACGGGCGCGTTCACCTACAGCTATCCGATCTCGGTGCCCCCGGCGATCGGCGGCGTGGCCCCGAACGTCGATCTCTCCTACAGTTCCTCCACCCAGGACGCGCGTACCGAGGGCACCAACAACCAGTCCTCGTGGTTGGGTGACGGCTGGACCTCGGCGGAGAACTATGTCGAGCGCACCTACAAGCCCTGCAAGGACGACTCGTCGTCGGGGGCGCCGAAGAACGACGGCGACCAGTGCTGGGCGGGGCAGATCCTCACCCTGTCGCTCAACGGCATGTCCACCGACGTCGTCTACGACGGCGCGACCAAGACCTTCCACTCCGCCGAGGACAGTGCCACCACCAAGATCGAGGACCTGAGCGGTGCCACGAACGGTACGGCGAACGGGGAGTACTTCAAGGTCACCGAGGGCGGGGTGCAGTACTTCTTCGGCCGCAACCGGCTGCCGGGCTGGGCCGGCGGCAAGGACGAGACGAAGTCGGTGTGGACCGAGCCGGTCCACCACGCGCACAGCGGCGTCTCCGACTGCCCGGACAGCACGGACTTCGCCGCCACCTCCTGCACGCTGGGCTACCGCTTCAATCTGGACTACGTGGTCGACACCCACGGCAACGCCACGGCCTGGTACTACGCGCCGGAGACCGGGTACTACGGCGCGGACATGAAGGACACCGCGGTCGCCTACACGCGCGGCGGCACCCTGTCCCGGATCGACTACGGCATGACCGCCTCGACGGTCTACTCGGGTACCGCGCCTGAGCAGATCGTCTTCGACACTGCGGAGCGCTGCATCCCGGGCACCCCGTCGGGCAACACCTGCGCGGACAGTCAGTTCACGCCCGCCAACGCCGCCTACTGGCCCGACGTGCCGGTCGACCTCAATTGCTCCAAGGACTCCACCAGTTGCACCAACCACGGCCCGAGCTTCTGGTCCCGTAGACGCCTGACGTCGATCACCACGCAGATCCAGGTGGGCGGAGCGACCCAGCAGGTCGACAAGTTCACCTTCACCCAGTCCTTCCCGGACGGGGGCGACCACGCCCCCACCCTGTGGCTGGACTCCCTCCAGCACACCGGCCTGGACACCCTGGGCGGAGCGTCGGGCAGCGCCTCCACTCCGGCGCTGAGTTTCGACCCGCCGCTGCAACTGGCCAACCGGGTCGGCACGATCCCGCAGATGCCGCTGATGTACCACGACCGCATCCAGACGGTCACCAGCGAGACCGGCGCCCAGACGACCGTCACCTACGACCGGCCGAACTGCTCCAGCGCCCCGGCCGGCGACCCCAACGACCCCGCCGACGCGGCCGCCCAGACCTTCGCCTCCACCAACACCCTGTCCTGCTTCCCGGTGTACTGGACCCCCGACGGACAGCCCGCGCCGTGGCTGGACTGGTTCTACAAGTACAAGGTCTCCTCGGTCGTCACCACGGACACGAGCAACTCCTACCAGGACGGCACCCAGCCGGAGCTGGAGACCGACTACGCCTACAAGGGCAACCCGGGCTGGCACTACGACGACAACGAACTCGTCAAAGCGAAGAACCGCACCTGGGGCCAGTTCCGCGGCTACCCGGAGGTGGACGTCACCACCGGTGACCCGAACGTCTTCCACTACACCGACGGCGCCAAGGTCCACGACCAGAAGACGCTCACGAAGTCGTACTACTTCCTCGGCATGAACGGGGACACGCTCCCCGGCGGCAAGACCCGCTCGGTGCCCGACCTGACCAGCCAGGACGGTGCCACCTCGGTCACCGACGACGACGCGCTGGCCGGACAGACCTTCGAGACCGACACCTACACCAGCGCCACGGGCGGCCTGGACAAGGCCGTCGTCACCGTGCCCAAGGTCATCGGCCCGACGGCGGTCCGCAGCCGAAGCGGCGTGCCGGACCTGACGGCGCAGATGGTCCGCACCGCCAAGTCGCTGACCCGTCAGGCCGTGTCCTACGGCTGGCGCAGGACCGAGACGGACACCTTCTACAACACCACCCTGGGCAAGCCGACGACCGGCGCACCCGTGCAGGTCGACGACCGGGGGGAGACCGCCGACAGCGACAACGTCGCGAAGTGCACCTACACCCGCTATCTCACGGGCGGTGCCGACACGGTGGTGGTGCCCGCCGAGACCGTCACCACGGCCCAGGACTGTTCGAGCGCCGGCGCGACTCCGAGCGGCACCCTGATCTCCGACACCCGCACCTCCTACGACACCAACGGCTTCGCCTACGACGGCGACGGGCAGACGAATCCCGCCCTGCCCAAGATCGGTGATGCCACCCTGGTCCAGCAGGCATCCTCCGCCGACGGTGCCACGGCCACCGCTTTCGTGGATCAGGCCGCCACCCGGTACGACTCCTACGGTCGCCCGACTAAGGTCACGCGTACTCCCAACTCCACGTCACCGGACGGCAAGAGCCTCGCCCAGACCGTCTTCACCTCCTACACCCCGGCCAGTGGCGCGCTGCCCACGGGCAGCACGAGCGTCACCCAGGTCACCCCGGGCGTCGACTGCTCGGCGGTCACCGTGTCGTCCAAGGACTGCCGGCTCACCGGCAACACCGTGGACCCGGCCCGGTCCCTGCCCACCGCCAAGACGGACGCGGGCGGCCTGCTCACCTCGCTCACGTACGACGCGCTGGGCCGCCTGACCGGGGTGTGGCTGCCCAACGAGAGCAAGTCCGCCAGTGCGCCCGCGAACACGACCTACAGCTACAACCTGTCCCAGCAGCCCCCGATCGTCACCACCAACACGCTTCTGGACAACGGCGGTTACCAGACGAGTGAGACCCTGTACGACGCGATGCTGAGGCCGCTTCAGGTACAGACGACGGGAGAGAACTCGAGTACCGCGGTCTCGGACACCCAGTACGACTCCCACGGCTGGACGGTCTCCACCAACAACGCGTTCTTCGTGGCCGGCAGCCCCCGCGGCAGCCTGATCCCGGTCTCCCAGGTGTCCATTCCCGACACCACGGTCACCGACCACGACGGGCAGGGCCGGGCCGACCTGGTCACCGAGGAACACAACGGATCCAAAACCTGGTCCTCGACCACCGCCTACACCGGGGACAGGGCCACCGTCCTGCCGCCCAAGGGCGGCGTGGCCACCTCCAAGGTCGTCGACGCGCGCGGCCAGACCACCGAACTGGACCAGTACACGGCCGCACCCAGCCTGTCCGGTACCGCGGCGAACGGTTTCACCGTCACCGGCGGCACCGCCTCGGCCACCACCTACGGCTACACCGCCGCGGGCCGGCAGCACCGGATCACCGGCCCCGACAAGACGGTGTGGACGTTCGACTACGACCTGCTCGGACGCAAGAAGTCCCAGAACGACCCGGACGCGGGCAAGAGCAGCTACGGCTACGACGACGCCGGCAACCTGGTCTCCACCACGGACGCCAAGCAGGTCGAACTCGACTACACCTACGACCTCCTGGGCCGCAAGCTCACCGGCAGCGACAAGTCGAAGTCCAACTTCCAGTTCGCCTCCTGGACGTACGACACGAAGCGCATCGGCCTGCCGACCTCGTCGACCCGCTACGTGCAGGGCGTCACCGGCGGGTACACGGTCGCCGCCACCGGCTACACCACCCTCGGCAAGCCGACGGGCACGACGATCACGCTGCCGGCGTCCGAGGCCCCGCTGCCGACGACGTACACCACGACCTACACCTACACCGCCAAGGACCAGCTCCCGGCGACCCGGTCGGACCCGCGCACCCAGGGCCTGAACAACGAGACCATCACCTACGAGCACGACGCACTCGGCAACCCCACGCGAACCACCAGCAGCGCCGGCGTCTACGTCGACGGCACCGTCTACACGGACTACGGGGCGCCGTCCCAGGTCACCCAGGGCGCCTCGACGAACCCCGCCACGACCACGTACCACTACGACGACCAGACCCTGCGGCCGACCGAGCGCATCATCAGCCGGACCCAGGCACCCGGTCCGACGGTCGACGACACCACGTACACCTACGACGCCTCAGGCAACCCGACCTCCATCACCGACCAGCAGTCGGAGACCGGCAACACCGTCACCGACCAGCAGTGCTACAGCTACGACGCCCTGGACCGGCTCACCGACGCCTGGACCGGCAAGGACAACTGCGCCGCCAGCCCGCCCACGTCCGGCACCCTCACCACGACGCCCGGCTCCTACTGGCAGTCCTTCGGCTACGACGCCATCGGCAACCGCCACCAGAGCGTCGACCACGCCATCGGCGGCTCGGGCAGCACCGTCACCACCACCTACGCCGACGGCTGCACCACCGGCTGCAACTCCACCGGCGCCCAGCCCCACACCCTGACCGCCACCACCGGAGCCACGAACCCGACGAAGTTCGGCTACGACGAAGACGGCAACCTGCACACCCGCACCCCCACCACCGGCCCCGGTCAGACCCTGACCTGGGACGACGAGGGCCACCTGGCGCAGGTGGACACCACCGGCTCCAGCCCGGCGACCACCAAGTACCTCTACGACGCCGACGGCAACCAGCTCATCCGCCGCGACCCCGGCCAGACCACCCTCTTCGCGGGCGACACCCAGATCGTCGCCAACACCGGCGTCATCCCCAACGTCCTCCTCGGCGCCGTCCGCACCTACACCCACGGCGGCGCCGGGACCCCCGTGGCCATCCGCTCCAGCCTCACCGGCGGCGGTCTGAAGTACCTGTTCAACGACCCGCACGGCACCGCGACCCTCTCGATGGACACCACCACCCAGCAGGTCGCCCGCCAGCAGTACACCCCCTACGGCCAGCCACGCACCAGCGCCAACACCACCACCTGGCCCGACCCCACCCGTTCCTACCTCGGCAAACCCCAGGACACCAGCACCGGCTACACCGACGTCGGAGCCCGCAAGTACGACCCCGCCCTGGGCCAGTTCATCAGCGTCGACCCCGTCCTGGAGGCCGGCGACCCGCAGGAGCTCGGCGGCTACACCTACGCCGGGGACAACCCCGTCACCAACAGCGACCCGACCGGTCTGTGCCATCCCGACCAGTGCGGCAGCGGCTACCCCGTCGCCGGCGACCCCGAGCGGCGCGGCTACACCGGCCAGCGCAAGGGCGAGCCCGCGTGCACCATCTGCAACGGCAACGGCGGCATCCAGGGGCACAGCCAGTACAACCCCGACACGGTCTTCCCGGGTGTCGACGTACCGGTGAAGTGGAAGGGCCGGGACAAGTTCGTCCGCATCTTCAACAGGTATCTGGACGTGTCCCGCAGCACCAATGGCACACTGCCCGGCTACTTCACCAACGGTGAGAACCCCGAAGCGGCTGCCCAGCAACTCGGCTGGTACGCGCTGAACACCTGCTACGAGATGAGGACCTGTCCGCAGAGCCTCATGGCGAAATTCCGCAACATGTCCATGGGCTTCGGGGTGAGGATCGAGGCGCTCGGAGTCGGCGGCGGCGAAGGAATCGGCTCGGGGCTGGGAAGGATAGGCGGTTCCAGGGGAGCGGACGGTGAAAGGGTCGGCGGACCGTGCAGTTTCAGCTTCGACACCCGTGTTCTCCTGAAAGATGGAAAAACCAAGAAGATCGGAAAGGTCGCGCCTGGCGACAGCGTCGAAGCGGCTGACCCGAAAACAGGAAAGCACCGCGGCCCGCGTCGAGTCGTAGCCCACTTCGTCCACCACGACGAAGATCTCATCGACCTCAAGATCCGCAGCAACACCGGCAAGATCGAAACGCTCCACGCAACGTCCCTCCATCCCCTTTGGGACGACACGGAACATGCTTGGGTGAGTGCGGGGAAACTGGCCCCGGGCCACAACCTCAACACGGCCGCAAACAGGCATGTTGTCCTTGTCGAGGTAAAGGCGCTAGCCGGCTCCGCCGCGATGTACAACCTCACCGTGGAGCAGCTCCACACGTACTATGTCCTCGCGGGGGCCACGCCGGTCCTGGTCCACAATTCCGACGACGCGTGTGACGTTCCGCTGAAGTCGCTCCACCCGGACAGTTCTCTCGACAAGAGTTCGCTGGATTTCTGGCACAAGCAGGACACCGAGGACATAGTCTTCTCACTGAGGCCGGGCGCGCATGAGCCGCTGATAGCGAAGCCGGACGGAACCATCATGAACGGAAACACCAGGGTCTCGGTTCTGCGGTCGCGTGGATACGATGTCGATTCGCTGCCGCGCGAGCCCTACAGCGGGAAGAAAATGACCGACGAAGACTTCTGGGGCATGGACCAGTGACGATTCACGATCAATTTCTGACGGCCTTGAAGTCCGCGTCGCGGGAGACGTTCCTACTGGCCATGGGGCATCGGCTAGGGGTTTCGGCGCGAGATGTCTTTGCCGAGGACGGGCCGGGTGGACCGGGCGGACCGGACGCATTGCCGTGTGCTCGGGCCTGCAACGAGATGATGATCGTCATCTGGTCGCAGCTCTGGGCGACGAAGGATCCCGGTGTGCAGGGTTATCCCGACGGGGAGTTCCTCTCGATCCTGATGGGCAAAGCGGACATGGGCGGTGCTCGACCTCAGCTCCGGAGCGCGATCGAGAGCTCGCTGTTCCTCATGCGCGAGTCAGGCCATCCGGCGGGCTGATGAGGAATCACTCCCGGCATCTGTGGGGGTGAACTCCGACATGCCGAAGAAGCCCCGACGGAACCGTCTCCGTCGGGGCTTCGTCCGTGAGCGATGAGCGGTGTCGGGTCAGTGGGACGTGCTGCTGCCCGAGACCCACTGGTTCCACGACATGTTCCAGTCGCTGAGGCCGTTGTCCGGGGACACCTTGGTCTTGTCCGCGGAGTTCTTGACGATCACGACATCGCCTGTCATCGAGTGGTTGAAGAACCACGCGGCGGGCGTCCGGGGGTCGTCGGCGTTCCTGGCGTCCTTCAGGCCCACGCAGCCGTGGCTGGTGTTGACCTTGCCGAAGACCGAGGGGGCACCCCAGTAGTTGCCGTGGATGAACGTGCCCGAGTCCGTCAGTCGCATGGCGTGCGGCACGGCCTTGATGTCGTACGAGGGCTTGCCGTCCTTCTCCGTGAGGCCGACGGTCGCGCCGTTCATGTGGACGTGCGTGAACTTCTCCTCGATGACCAGCTGACCGTTGTACGTCGGGTGCTCGGCGCTGCCGGACGAGATCGGGATGGTCTTGATCGTCTTGCCGTCCCGCACGACGGTCAGCTGCTTCGTCTTCGCGTCGACCGTGCTGACCTGGCTTCGCCCGACCTTGAACGTGGCCGTCTTCTGGACCCCGTTGACGGTCATCTTGACGGTGACCGTGGAGCCGGGCTTCCAGTAGTGCTCGGGGCGGAAGTCGAGCCGGCTGCCGTTGAGCCAGTGGCCGACGACCTGCTGGCCGCTGCTGGAGCTGACCTGGATCTGCGACGCGACGGCAGCCTTGTCGTGGACCGTCCTGTCGAAGGTGAAGCTCACCGGCATGCCGACGCCGACGGTCGAGCCGTTCCCGGGGGAGAGGTGCCCGAGGAAGTCGTTGACCGGGGAGACCGTGGAGATCGAGGCGCCCTCCGTGGCGGAACGGCCCTGCGCGTCCTCGGCCTCCGCGGTGACCGAATAGCTGGTGGCCTCCTTCAGCGGGCCGTTCGGCTTCCAGGTCGTGCCGTCCGCGGACAGCGTGCCCGGAATCTCCGTACCGGTCGCGACGGCGGTCATGGTCACCTTGGTGAGCCGGCCGTTGCTGACGGTGACGTGCACGGCGTCGTTGAGTGCGACGCCGTGGACCTCCTGCCCGGGCGTGATCCTTATTCGGGCGTCGGAGGCGTCCTGGGCGCCCGACCGGGGCGTCGCCGACTGCGTGGGCGTCTGTGCCGGTGTCTGCGTCGGAGTCTGTGATTGTGTCTGCCCCTGTGCGCCCGGGTGGGTCCCGGTGCCGTTGGTGGCTGCGTAGCTGGTACCGCCCAGCGCTGTGAGTGCGAGTGCGCCGGCCGTAGCCATCAGTCCGGTGCGTCGCTTGCGTACGGTGATCAAACGCTTCTCCCATGCCGCTGGTCGTCGGATAGCTGGAGCCGGTCACCTAGGCGGCAATCCGCTCCAAAGAAGCATTTTTACGCTTTAGTCCGTTTTGGGGGAGGGGTTTGTGGCGGGTCTCACGCATACGATCTCCGCGCGTGCGGCGGCCTCACCTGTCGGTGATCCCGGACAGCCACGCCGTGTCCTCCGGGCCCGGCGCCTCGGGGTCGGGCGCCGGGAGAAGGCGGATCTCGCCCGTACGCAGGGCGATCGCGGCGCGGGCCCGCATCGGGCCGTGCCCCCTGCGTGAGAGCAGGACGAGTTCCCGGACGGTCGCCGTCATGGCGTCGAGCCGGGCGGCGCAGTCGGCGCCGACGCGCCGCGGGTCCCGGGTCCGGCCCAGGGACAGGTGCGGGGTGAAGGGCCTGGCGGACCCGCGGCGGAACGGGAACCGGTGCCTCAGCGCGTGGTGCAGGTCCTCCCATGGCGCCGCGCCGGCCGCCGCAGGGTCGAGCCACACGGTGGAGTACGCCCGGTGCCGGAAGGTCCGTACTCCGTCCAGCCGGGCGGTGAAGACCGGCGTCTCCGCGCTCGCCGCGGCGAGCAGCGGGGCGGCCCGATCGAAGTCCGGCTCGGGCACGAACGGGAAGAGCACGTTGACGTGCGGCGGCCAGCGGTGGATCTGCGGGTCGTGCTCCCGGCGGACGGCCTGGATCGGCGGCCACAGCTCCGCGGGTGGGACCCAGGCCACCGCCGTGCGGGCGGATGCCTCGACGGTGCGCACCCGGTCGGGGTCGATGGGGGCCACGCCATCCAGGCGGACCCGGTCCACCCCGCCGGGGTCGACGGGGGCCTCCCCGCCGAGGCCGGCAGGATTCACCCCTCCATGGCCGATGGGATCCACCCCTCCAGGGTGCCGCGCATCCCGCCCTCGACAGCCGCCGCGCATGTTTCCGTGACGTCAAACGTGATGTTGAATACGGAAACAATGTTGACATGAACACTTCCGCCAGGTGGTTGCCTGTTGTACCAAATGAGGGCCAGCTTTCCCGCTCAGGGAGGTCCTGTGAGACGCGTCAAATTGCGATCCACCCTTGTCGCCCTCGGTCTCGCGATGATGTTCGGCCTGGTGCTGACCGGTCCGGCGAACGCCGCCGGACCGGCCTATGTCGCGCTGGGGGATTCGTACTCGGCCGGCAACGGCGCAGGGAACTACGACAGTTCGAGCGGAGACTGCCACCGCAGCCTCAGCGCCTACCCCTACCTGTGGAAGAACGCCCACGCCCCGTCCTCGTTCGCCGACACCTCCTGCTCGGGGGCCGTCACCACGGATGTGACGAACAGTCAGCTCGCCCCGCTGAACTCCTCCACCGGCCTCGTCTCCCTCACCATCGGCGGCAACGACGCCGGCTTCTCGGACGTCATGACCACCTGTGTGACCGGTTCCGACAGCGACTGCGTCAACCGCGTCAACACGGCCGAGAGCTACGCGCAGAACACGCTCCCCGCCCGCCTCGACGCCACCTACAACGCCATCCGCGCCAAGGCTCCCAACGCCAAGGTGGTCGTCCTGGGCTACCCGCACATGTATACGCTCAACGTCTTCTGCGTCGGCCTCAGCGCCACCAAGCACAGCAAGATCGACGAGGCTTCGGACGTCATCGATGGCGTCATCGCCGCCCGTGCCGCCGCCCACGGCTTCGTCTTCGGAGACGTCCGCGCCGCGTTCGGCGGACATGAGCTGTGCTCCAGCGACGGCTGGCTGCACTCCCTGGTCGTCTCGCCGAGCTGGGAGTCGTACCACCCCACCGCCACCGGCCACGCCAGTGGCTACTACCCCGTCCTCAACGCCAACAGCTGACCTCCCCCGGGGCGAGCCGGCCGGGCTCGCCCCCTGTCTCCGCCGCCCGGCCGCCGGGCCGGGACGGTGACGGCGTCGCCCGGGAGTCCTGAGGTGGCCGCCCTGAGCCGCGCCCGCCGGGCCGGTCACTGATACTGAGGAAATGGGCAAACTTGGGCGAAAAGTCCCGGCGAGCCGCCGGGGCGACCGTGTGCCGCCGAAGACCGGACCGCCGAAAACCGGCCCGGAGGCCCATCGCCGATCGGCCGGCACGCGGCTGCGGTCGCTGCTGACTCCGCGCAGCGTCGCCGGTCAGGTCTTCCTGCTGCAACTCGTGGTCGTCCTGATGCTCATCACCACCGCTGTGGTGGTGCTCGTCATCCAGGACCGCAACCGCGCGATCCGGGAGGCCGCCGACCGGTCACTGGCGGTGGCCGAGTCCTTCGCCAACGCCCCGGGCACGGCGGCGGCCATGAAGAGCAAGCACCCCACGGCGCTGCTCCAGCCCCACGCCGAGGTGGTGCGCAAGAAGAGCGGCGTCGACTACGTCGTGGCCCTGAGCCCGTACGGCTTCCGGTGGACCCACCCGGACCCGGCACAGATCGGGAAGCACGTCTCCACCTCCTACAGCGACGCGCTCGGTGGCCAGCCGCACCAGACCACCTTCGACAGCAGCTTGGGAAAGGCCGTCGACTCGACCGTGGCCGTCTTCGACGCCAAGGGAACCGTCGTCGGTCTCATCACCGTGGGGGTCACGGTGGACAAGGTGGCCGGTGTGGTGCAGAACCAGCTCCCGGTGATCTTCGCCGCCGGCGGTGTCGCACTGCTGCTGGCCGCGGGCGGGTCGGCACTGGTCAGCGGGCGTCTGCGGCGCCAGACCGGGGGCCTGGGACCGGTCGAGATGACCCGCATGTACGAGCACCACGACGCGGTGCTGCACGCGGTCCGTGAAGGCGTGATCATCCTGGACGGCGACGGAAGGCTGCTGCTGGTCAACGACGAGGCGCGCCGGCTGGTCGCGCTGCCGCCCGACGCCGAGGGCAGGCCGGTCACCGAACTCGGACTGAGCCCCGCCCTCGCCGCGCTGCTGGCATCGGGCCGGGCGGCCACGGACAAGGTGTTCCTGGCCGGAGACACCCTGCTCGCGGTCAACGTGCGGCCGGTGGGACCCAAGGCGGGCAGCGTCGCCACCCTGCGGGACACCACCGAGCTGCGCGCCCTCGCGGGCCGGGCGGACGTGGCGGGCGGGCGCCTGCGCCTGCTCTACGAGGCC
Organism: Streptomyces sp. f51; assembly: GCF_037940415.1. Classification (NCBI taxonomy): domain Bacteria; kingdom Bacillati; phylum Actinomycetota; class Actinomycetes; order Kitasatosporales; family Streptomycetaceae; genus Streptomyces; species Streptomyces sp. f51. Next base: position 6,351,936 of record NZ_CP149798.1, read on the forward strand.
AGCACCCGGATCGGCACCACCCTCGACGTGACGCGCACCGCCGAGGAACTGACCGAGGTGGCGGTCCCGCGCTTCGCCGACTTCGCCACCGTCGAGCTGGTCGAACCCGTGCTGCAAGGCGGCGAACCGACGGAGGCGAGTACGGACATGCGCCGTATCGCCGCCGCGGGCATCCGGGACGACGCGCCGCTGCGCCCCGCCGGAACGCTGATGCGCTACGTGCCCGGCAACCCCGTGACCATCGGCATGACCACCGGCCGGTCCGTCCTGGTGGAGAACCTCGCCTGGGCGGACGGCTGGCGGGCCCAGGACCCGGAGAAGGCCCGGAAGATCATCGAATACGGTATCCACTCCATGATCTCGGTACCACTGAAGGCGCGGGGCCAACTGCTGGGGGTCGTGGAGTTCTGGCGTTCGGACCAGGACCCCTTCGAGGCGGACGACCTGTCCCCGGCGGAGGAACTCGCCGCCCGGGCGGCCGTGTGCATCGACAACGCGCGCCGCTACACCCGGGAGCACATCACGGCCGTCACCCTCCAGCGCAGCCTGCTGCCCGGCGTGCTTCCCGAGCTGTCCGCCCTGGAGGTCGGCCACCGCTACCTGCCCGCCCAGGCGGGCGTGGGCGGCGACTGGTACGACGTCATCCCGCTGCCGGGCGCCCGGGTGGCCCTGGTGGTCGGCGACGTCGTGGGACACGGTCTGCACGCGGCCGCGACGATGGGCCGGCTGAGGACGGCGGTGCACAACTTCGCCGCCCTCGACCTGGCCCCGGACGAGATCCTCGGGCACCTGGACGATCTGATCACCCGGATCGACGAGGACGCGGCGGCCGAGGCCATCACCGGCGCCACCTGCCTGTACGCCGTCTACGATCCGGCCTCGGGGCGGTGCGTCCTCGCCCGGGCCGGTCATCCCGGTCCCGCACTGGTCGCGCCCGACGGCTCCGTGACCTTCCCCGACATCCCCGTCGCCCCGCCCCTGGGCGTGGGGGCGGGTCTGCCGGTCGAGACGGCGGAACTCCGGCTGGCCGCCGACAGCCGCCTGGTCCTCTACACCGACGGCCTGGTCGAGGCCCGCGGACGTGACATCGACGTCGGGCTCGGCATGCTCAGGGAGGCGCTCGCCGGGACGGACGGAGCCACCCCGGACGACACCTGCCAGGTGGTGCTCGACGCGATGCTGCGCACCGGGTCGAGCGACGACGTCGCCCTGCTCGTCGCACGCACCCGGCTGCTCGACCCGGACCAGGTCGAGGAGTGGGAGGTGCCCGACGACCCCGCGGCCGTCCCCCGGATCCGCGCGGAGGCCACCCGCAGACTGGAGGCGTGGGGGCTCGGCGAGGCCGCGTTCACGACCGAGCTGATCCTCAGCGAACTGGTCACGAACGCCATCCGGTACGGAGGCAGCCCCATCACCCTGCGGCTGCTCCACGACCGCGACAGCCTGATCTGCGAGGTCGGCGACGGCACCAGCACCTCCCCGCACCTGCGCCGCGCGACCCTCACGGACGAAGGCGGGCGTGGTCTGTTCCTCGTCGCGCAGATGTCCCGCCGCTGGGGGACCCGGTACACCGACCGAGGCAAGATCATCTGGGCCGAGCAGGCGCTCGACGCCGGAGCCGCCGGTGACCTGGGCGCCCTGCTGATGGCGGACCTGTGAAGGGGGAGGGAGCCTGACCGCCTCGGCGGGAGCGGTGGCCCGGAGCGCTCAGGAGACGACCTTGAAGTACGGGATCTTGTCCGGGTCCTGGCCGAAGGCGGCACCGAGATAGACGACCGACAGCTTGGCGAGGGTCCCGTCGTCGATCAGCTGCTTGATGACGCGGTCCAGCTCCTTCTTGTTCGGCGTCCCCAACGGGTACAGGGCTCCGTACCCCTGGTCGGTCCGGTACTGGCCCACGAGCCGCACCCGGCCCGCCCGCTTCTGGGGATACGCGAGGAGGATCGTCGTGTCGTGGACCACCGCGTCGATCCGGCCCTTCTCCAGCGCCGTGACCATGTCCGGGTCGTTGGGGAAGGCGGTGACGGGCTTGGTCGGCTTGAGGCGGTTCTTGACGAACGCCTCGCCCGTGGTGCCCTCCGCCACTCCGATGCGGACGTCACGGATGTTGTTCCCGTTGATCTTCTCGTCGTCCCTGATCAGCACGCCCAGGGTCGAGTCGAGGTAGGGCGGGGAGAACTCGGCGACCTTGCTGCGTTCCGGGGTGATCGTGATCTGCGCCAGGGCCAGGTCGAAGTTCTTGGTCTTCCCGGACACGACCACCGGGAAGGGAGCGTTCTCCACCTTCACCCGGTTGAGTCCGGACCGGTAGGCGATGTTGGCGGCCATGCAGTACTCGTAGCCGCTCTTGACGGTGGCCGGCGTCTTGCCGTTCCACCAGCCGGGTGCGGGCAGGGTCGTCTTCACCGTGAGGACGCCAGGGGTCCTGGGCGACAGATGGAACTGCCCGTAGTGTCCCGTGACCTGACAGTCCCCGTACTGGGCCTTCGACGACTCGGACTCGCCCTTGTCACAAGCCGATGTCGTGACGATGAGCGCCACGCCGGCAGCCAGGGAGACGATCGCTGCCGCGGCGCGCATCATTGCACCTCCGGTGGGGGCATCCTCCTTGAGCCACCATAAATCACCCCGAACCGTACGACCGCCGGAGCCACGGGGAGGAGTGGCCTGTCCGGCGGCCGCGGTACGACGTGCGACGGTGCCGGCGGGGCGGCCGGACGAGCGGGTCGGACCCGGCTCGGAGGCTCGGGTCTACCGTGGAGCGGGCGCGGAGGGCCGGCCGCCGTCGGGCAGCCGAAGCCGCTTCAGGGCGAGGGCGTTGACGGCGACGACGAAGCTGGAGCCGGACATGGCCAGCGCGGCGATCTCCGGCCGCAGGACGAAACCGAAGGCCGGTTCGAACACGCCCGCGGCGATCGGCAGCGCCAGCGCGTTGTAGCCGATGGCCCAACCGAGGTTCTGCCGCATCGTGCGCAGGGTGCCGCGACCGATGCGCAGGGCGGTGGGCACGTCCAGCGGGTCGGAGCGCATCAGGACCAGGTCCGCCGTCTCGATGGCGACGTCGGTGCCCGCGCCGATCGCGATGCCGAGGTCGGCCCGCGCGAGCGCCGGAGCATCGTTCACACCGTCGCCCACCATGGCCACCTCGCGGCCACCGGCCTGTAGTTCCGCCACCTTCGCCGCTTTGTCCCCGGGCAGGACGTCGGCGACGACCGTGTCGACACCGAGCTGCCCGGCGATCCGCTCTGCGGTCGCACGGTTGTCGCCGGTGAGCATGACGACCTCGACACCGAGCGCGTGCAGTTCGCGGACCGCGGCCCCCGATGTCTCCCTCGGCGCGTCGGCGATGCCGATGAGTCCGGCCGCGCGGCCGTCGACCGCCGCGATCACGACCGTACGACCCGTGGTGGCCAGCCCCTCCCGGTCCCGGGCCAGTTCCGCGAGGTCGACGCCCTCACGCTCGGCCAGCCGGCGGTTGCCGACCACGACCCGGTGGCCCGACACCCGGGCGATCGCTCCCTGGCCGGGCACGTTCTCGAAGTCCACCGCCCGCTCGCCCGCGAAGCCCCTGGCCTCGGCGTACCGTACGACGGCCCGGGCGAGCGGGTGCTCGGACTCCCGCTCCACGGCGGCCACCAGCCGCAGGAGATCCTCCTCGGTCGTACGGGCGTCCGTGAGGACGTCGGTGACCTCCGGCTCGCCCCTGGTGAGCGTGCCCGTCTTGTCCATGACGACGGTCCGCACACGGGCCGAGTTCTCCAGGCCCAGGGCGTTCTTGAACAGCACGCCCCGCTGCGCGCCGAGACCGGTTCCCACCATGATCGCGGTGGGCGTGGCGAGCCCGAGCGCGTCCGGACAGGTGATCACGACGACGGTGATCGCGAACAGCATGGCGTCGCCGAACGAGCGGCCCGCGATCAGCCATACGGTCAGCGTCACGGCGCCGCCGATCAGGGCGACGAGGACCAGCCAGAACGCCGCGCGGTCGGCCAGCCGCTGCCCTGGGGCCTTGGAGTTCTGTGCCTGCTGGACGAGTTGCACGATCTGGGCGAGAGCGGTGTCGGAGCCGACTTTCGTCGCCCGGACCCGCAGGGTGCCGTTCGCGTTGATCGTGGCGCCGACGACCGATGAGCCCGGTTCCTTGTGCACGGGCAGGCTCTCGCCCGTGACCATCGACTCGTCGATCTCGCTGGTGCCCTCCTCGACCGTACCGTCCGCGGCGATCCTCGCTCCGGGGCGGACCAGCAGCAGGTCACCGACCACGATCTCGGCGGTGGGCACCTCGACGGGTTCGCCGTCGCGCAGGACGAGCGCCTTGGGCGGGGCGAGGTCGAGCAGGGTGCGGATGGCGTCGTTGGCGCCGCCGCGGGCCCGCATCTCGAACCAGTGGCCCAGCAGGACGAACGAGGCCAGCACGGTGACCGCCTCGTAGAAGACGTCGCCGCCTCCGGTGAGGGTGACGACCAGCGAGTACAGCCAGCCCGAGCCCACCGCCACGGCCACCAGCACCATCATGTCGAGGGTGCGGGCGCGCAGGGCCCGCCAGGCACCGGCGAAGAAGATCGTGCAGGAGTGGAGGATCACCGGCAGGCTCAGCAGCAGCGCCCACACGTCCTCGCGCAGTCCGAAGGGGACGGGCAGGTCCAGGTGGAGGACGTCCCTGCCGATCGGCGACCACAGCAGGATGGGGACCGAGAACAGCGCGGCGACGAGGAACCGGTTGCGCAGGTCGGCGACCATGCCGGCCATCGACATGCCGTCGTGCCCGTCGTGTCCTCCCGTCTCGTCCGGGGAGGGCGCGGGTGGACCGGGCTCGGCCATCGGGTCGCAGAGGTGCGAGGGGACGGACCGGCCCGCGCAGTGGTAGCCGCACTCCGTCACCCAGTGCCGCAGCTCGGCCAGGGACGTACGCCCGGGGTCGTAGACCACGGTCGCCGTCTGGGCCACCGGGTTGGTCTCGACATCGAGCACCCCCGGCCGCCGCCCGAGGACGCCGGTGACGGTGCTCTGCTGGGAGGCCCAGCGCAGTCCCCGGACGTCCAGCACGACGGTGCCGAGGTCCGTGGATGCCTCGGCGCGGCCGCCGTGCTCCGTCTCCTGGTCGTCCACGGCACCACTGTGGCGCAGCGGTTCCCGCTCCGGGGCCGATCCCGGGGCGGACACCGCGCGTTCCCACCGGATGACGCAGCGGCGCGGCGACCTCGACGCGGCCCGGGCCGCGGTTGCGTCCTTTCCGCGAGGTCGGCGACCGTCCGGGTTATCGCATATCGCATACATGGATCGGGTAGAGGTCTTCCGTCACCGACCCGAGTGAGGTAGCCCTTCCATGACGACTTCAGCATCTCGACGTCAGGCCCGGTCCGCCGACCCGCTTCCGGCCGGCGGGTCGGTCACGGACCGGCTCGTGACGGCCAATCGCGAGTACGCCGCCCGATTCGTGGACACCGGCAGGGACGCCCGTCCGGTCCAACGCGTGGCCGTCGTGGCCTGTATGGACGCCCGCATCGACCTCCACGCGGCGCTGGGACTCCAGTTGGGCGACTGCCACACCGTGCGCAACGCGGGCGGTGTCGTCACCGACGACACCATCCGCTCCCTGACGATCAGTCAGCGTGCCCTCGGGACCCGCAGCGTCATACTCATCCACCACACGGGCTGCGGCCTCCAGAGCATCACCGAGGAGTTCCGGCACGAGCTGGAGATGGAGGTCGGACAGCGGCCGGCCTGGGCGGTCGAGGCGTTCCGTGACGTCGACCAGGACGTACGGCAGTCGATGCAGCGGGTGCGTACGTCACCGTTCCTGCCGCACACCGACGACGTGCGCGGGTTCGTCTTCGACGTCACGACCGGGCTGCTGCGGGAGATCGACCCGCGGCTCTGAGCCGCCCGTCCCGATCCCTCGCCGCCGGGTGGCCGCGTCGTCGCCCCGCGGCGAAAGGGCGGCCCCGGCCGGAACGGTCCGTGCACGGCTCTGGTGCCCACGGGCATGCGCCCCGCATACTGTATGCAGTTCCCGTGGGGAGCTGTTCGCGAGGAGGGGGGCGCCCCGTGTCCTGTCGCACTTCTCTCTCGGTCGTCCTGGCCGAAGTCGTCGGGCTCGCGGCCGAACGGGCTTCGGGGGAAGGCCGGTTCCCCCGTGATGCCGTGTCGGCGCTGGGCCGTGCGGGGGTGCTCGGGCTGACGGTCGCCCGGGAGTTCGGCGGTGGTGGGTTCGGGCTCGCGGAGGCGGCCGACGTGGTCGCGCGGACCGCGCGGGTCTGCCCGGCGACGGCCGCCGTGCTCACGTCCCACTTCGCGGCGGTCGCCGCCGTCGAGTGGTGCGGGGGGTCCTGGGTGCGCGAGGAGATCACCGCCGGCCGGCACCTCGTCGGCCTCGCGCTCTCCGAGGACGGACCGTGCGGTCCCGGAGCGGGGGACCCGTACGGACCGTCCCGTTCGGCCGCGACGCGTTTCGCCGACGTGGTCGCCCTGCGGGGCCGCAAGCGTGAGGTGGTCGCGGCGGGGGAGGCCGACAGCTATCTCTGGTCCTCGCGACCGCTCGCCGGGCCGGACGGTCTGACGCTGTGGGTCGTTCCGGCGCAGGCCCGCGAACTCTTCGTCCCGGCCAGGCCCGACGGGGGAGGGCCCAGGGGCAGCGGGACCGCCACGCTGTACGCGGATCCGGTGCTCGTGCCCGCCGACGTGATGCTCGGGCGGGACGGCGGAGGGCGGGAGATCCTGCTGAGCCGGGTACGGCCGTGGCTGCTGGAGCTGGAAGCCGCCGCCGACAGCGCACTTCCCGGACCAGGCCTCGGAGTTGGACCTGGTCCCGGACGGGGACGCGGACGTGCCCCCGGAACGGGATCCGGCGGGCGGCGGGAGTGACGGGCTCGGTGCGGGAGACCCCTCGGTCAGTCCTGGCCCGTGCCGGCGGCGAGCTGCCTGCGGTAGAAGCCGGTGGTGCGCTCGGTGTGCTTGCGCATGACCTCGCCGGCGCGGTCGGCGTCGCCCTTGGCGATGGCCCTGATCAGCTGGGCGTGCTCGTTCCAGGCCTCCTTGCCGCGGGGCCGCGCGATCGGTGTGTAGTACCAGCGCACCTTCTGGCCGACGCCCGCGATCAGTCCGGTCAGCACGGCGTTGGCCGCGAGGGAGGTGATGAAGGCGTGCAGCGCGGTGTTGGCCTCGACCAGCCGCTCGGTGTCGCTCGCGGCCAGGGCGTCGACCCCCTCCCGGTGCAGCTCCCAGAGCCGCTCGACGTCCTCGGGCTTCGCCTGCCGGGCCGCGAGTTGGGCCGAGTACGTCTCCAGAACCGCACGGACGCCCAAGAGTTGGGCCGCCTCCTCCTCGGTGGGCGAGTGGACGAAGGCACCTTGGGCGGGACGCAGGTCGACCCAGCCGTCGGTCTGGAGTCGCTGCAACGCCTCGCGTACGGGCTGGCGGCTGACTCCGAGGTGTTCGGCGAGCTCGGCCTCCACGAGATGCTGGCCGGGCTTGAGGGAACCGCTGACGATCAGCTCCGTGAGGGCGTCGTACACCGCCTGCCGAAGCGGCGCCGGGCGGGTGACGCGCCGGGTGGCGGCGGCCGTCAGTGCCTCACGCATGGGAGCCCCGTTCCGCCACCGGGCCCATCGGGGCCGACGGCTCTGCCACGTGCCAGGCCGCCGAGCGGGTCGCCGACGGCCGCGTCAGCATACAGGTTTTCGTATGCAGGATGGGGAGTCGTGAGGAGATGGTCCCAGGTCGGCCGGGGTGCCGTCGGCGGACGAACTGCCCGCCCGGTCCGGTGCGCCGGAGGTCGATTCCCGTCCCGGAGGCGAGGGTCGAGGCACCAGACGCACGAGACGCACCAGACGCGCCGGACGCACCAGACGCGCCGGACGCACCAGACGCACGGGACGTACGAGAGGGGTCGCGCATGTTGTTCCGGCAGCTCGAGTACTTCGTGGCGGTGGCCAGGGAAAGGCACTTCGCGCGGGCCGCGCAGAGCTGTTACGTCTCGCAGCCCGCGCTGTCGGCCGCGATCGCCAAACTGGAGCGGGAACTGAACGTCACGCTCATCAACCGCGGGCACGCCTACCAGGGCCTCACGCCCGAGGGCCAGCGGCTCGTCGTGTGGGCGAAACGGATCCTCGCCGAGCAGGAGGCGTTCAAGACCGAGGTGGCCGCCGTGCGGTCGGGCGTCACGGGGACGCTCCGCCTCGGGACGGACCCCACGGCCTCGACGACCCCGGCGCTGCCCGTGGCCGCGTTCTGCGCGGCGCACCCGCGCGCCAGGGTCCAGGTCCGCTCCCGGCTGTCGACGGGCGAACTCCACCGCCGGCTCCGGGACTTCGAGCTCGACGCGGCCATCGCCCACTTCGGGCCCGGCGACCGGGAAGGCCTTCAGGTCGTCCCCCTGTACCGGGAGAGGTACGTGCTCCTGGTCGCCGAGGACCGGCCGGCGTCCCGGGACACCACCGTGACGTGGACGGAGGCGGCCCGGCTGCCGCTCGCCCTGCTGACCCCCGACATGGATGTCCGCCGGCTCATCGACGATGTCTTCGCCGAGAAGGGATGCGTGGTGACCCCGCAGGTGGAGACGGACTCCATCGCCGCGCTCTACGCGCACGTCGGCAGCGGTGACCGGGCCAGCGTCATTCCGCACACCTGGCTGCGCGCGATGCCGGTGAACGGCAGGATCCGCGCGTTGCCCCTGGTCGACCCGGAGGCCGGCGCCCAGATCTCGGTGGCGATCCACGCCGGGACCCCCGGCTCGGTCGCCGCGCGGGCCTTCCTGGACGCGGCGACGGGCCTGGGGCTGGACGAGGTCTTCGGACGGCCCCTGCCGCACGAACGGCCGGTGGCCCCCTCGCAGCCACGGCATTTCGAGACCTCCGCCCGCCCTTGATAGACGCCGTCTGTCGACCGGTCGCCGATGCGTCTTGGACGCGGGCGAACGCGCTGCCGATGGTGGAGGAACAGCCGTACGGACCGCCCAAGGAGGACCTCGGACCATGACCGCCCCCTCGACACCGGAGACCGCGGCGACCACCGACCCGCGGACCGAGCTCACCGACGGGTACCACCTGGTCGTCGACGCGCTGAGGATGAACGGCGTCGACACGGTCTACGGGGTCGTCGGTATTCCCGTCACCGATCTGGCCCGGCTCGCGCAGGCCCGGGGCATCCGCTACATCGGGTTCCGGCACGAGAGCAACGCGGGTCACGCGGCGGCCGCCGCCGGATTTCTCACCAAGAGGCCCGGCATCTGCCTGACCGTGTCCGCGCCGGGCTTCCTCAACGGTCTGGTCGCCCTGGCCAACGCCACCACCAACTGCTTTCCCATGGTGCAGATCTCCGGCTCGAGCGAGCGGCACCTGGTCGACCTCAGACAGGGCGACTACGAGGAGATGGACCAGCTCGCCGCCGCGCAGCCGTTCTGCAAGGCCGCCTACCGGGTGAGCCGCGTGGAGGACATCGGCCGGGGCATCGCCCGCGCCCTGCGCACCGCCGCCTCCGGCCGCCCCGGCGGGGTGTATCTCGACATCCCGGCCGCGGTGCTCGGCTCCGTCATGGACGCGGAGGCGGGTGCCAGGACGCTGAGCCGCCTCGTCGACCCCGCGCCGCGGCAGATCCCGGGACCCGAGGCGGTGGACCGTGCCGTCGAGCTGCTCGCGGGCGCCGAACGGCCGCTCCTCGTGCTCGGCAAGGGCGCCGCGTACGCACAGGCCGACGAACGCGTCCGCGAGTTCGTGGAGTCCACCGGCATCCCGTACATCCCGATGTCGATGGCCAAGGGCCTGCTCCCCGACGACCACCCGCAGTCGGCGGCCACCGCCCGTTCGCTCGCCCTGAAGAGGGCCGATGTCGTGATGCTCGTCGGCGCGCGCCTCAACTGGCTGCTCGGCCACGGCGAGGCACCGCAGTGGAACCCCGATGCACGGTTCGTCCAGGTCGACATCGAGGCCAGGGAGATGGACAGCAACCAGCCCATCGCGGCCCCGCTCGTCGGAGACGTCGAGTCGGTGCTGGAGGCCATCGCCGAGCGTGCCAAGCCCGGCCGGATCGCGGCCCCCGCGGCCTGGCGGGCGGAACTCGGTGCCCGGTCCGCGCACAACGTGGCGAGGATGGCGGAGCGGCTCGAGGCGGACCCGCATCCCATGCAGTTCATGGGCGCCCTGAAGGCCGTGCGCGATGTCGTGCGCGCTCGCCCGGAGACGTACGTCGTCAACGAGGGGGCGAACGCGCTGGACATCGCGCGCAACGTCATCGACATGCACGTACCGCGGCACCGCCTCGACAGCGGCACCTGGGGTGTCATGGGCATCGGGATGGGCTACGCGATCGCCGCCGCCGTCGAGAGCGGCGCCCCGGTCGTCGCCGTGGAGGGCGACAGCGCGTTCGGCTTCAGCGGTATGGAACTGGAGACGATCTGCCGGTACGGGCTGCCCGTCGTCACGGTCGTCCTGAACAACGGCGGTGTCTACCGGGGCGACGACGTCAATCCCCTGGGCGACGCGCCCGCCCCGACCACCCTGATGCTGACGGCCCGCCACGACCGGATGATCGAGGCGTTCGGCGGCAAGGGCTACCGCGCGACCACGCCCGCCGAGGTCACCGCCGCCCTCACCGAGGCGCTGGACTCCGGCGGCCCCGCGCTCGTCGACTGCGCCATCGACCCCTCCGCCGGAACCGAGAGCGGCCACATCGCCCACCTGAACCCGAAGGGGATCACGGCGGGCACCTTCGGGCCCGCCGGGAAGTGAGCGGCCAGGTCAGCCGGTTGCGCCGAAGCGGCCGCCCGTCGTCTCGCCGTCGTCCGTGAGCGCCGCGGCGACGCAGCGGAACACCCGGAGCCCCCGGCCCGTTGGGGCGCGGTCGGCGGTGGGACGTCCACGTCCCCGGGGGGTGTCATCCGAGCGGCCGTCCGGGCGCTCACTCCTCGTCGGTGAGGTCGGCGAAGACGTCGAGCAGGGTCGCCGCCACGCCCACGTCGTCCGTCAGGGGCCGGTCCCGCATGTCCGGGTCCAGCGCGGCCGCCGCGCGGGCGTAGGCGCGGCCCGCCGGAGTGCCGGGCGCCGGCGGAGTGCCCCGCTGTCGCAACGCCCGTACGGCCGCTACGAGTTCGCAGGCAAGGACGAGCCGGTACGCCTGCGCCGCCCGGAGTGACTTGCGGGCGGCCTGGGTCGCGAAGGTCGCCGCCTCCTCCAGACCCTGGGAGAGCACAACGTGCCCGAGCGCCGCCGGGGTGGCACAGGCCTGTATCTCGGCGAGGGCGGACGCGCAGCTGTACTCCAGGATCATGATGCCGGACCCCGCCGCGGAGCCGTCGGCCAAATAGGAGCGCAGGCCGGTCAGTTCGGGGCGGCCCAGGGCGGACAGCCGAGCCGCCGAGAGCCGGGCCGTGCCGAGCACGGCGAGGTCCAGCCGGTCGAGCGCGAGGGTGAGCGGCGCGGTGAAGAACCCGCCGTGATGCAGGGCGACGGGCGTGCCCGTGGTGTCGTCCCAGCCGATGAGGGGGTTCTCGGTGGCGGAGTTGAGATCGATGGACAGCACCCGTTCCAGGCCGGACCACGCCTGCATCGCGGGCCCGTGAGCCTGTGGGAAACAGCGGAAGCCGAACGGGTCCTGCACCCGAGCCGGTGCTCCGTCCGACGCCCCCGGCACGACCGCCCCGCCTCCGGCCTTCGCACCGAGCAGCAGGCGCACGCGTGCGGCCGCCGCCGCGATCGCCGGATGGGGATGGGCCGCGTGGACCTCGGGTGCGTACGGTTCGAGGGAGCCGTCCACCGCGCGCAGGGAGAGCGCGGCCACGAGGTGCGCAGCGGGATCCCGAGGTCGTGCCAGGCGAGCGCGGACTGCCCGAGCGTCAGGGCGTTGCTGCTCAGCAGGGCCAGCGTGTCCCCCCGTCGCAGTGGAAGGGGTTCGGGAACCGGCCGCCCGGTCGACGCTCCCTCGGGCGACCACGTGCCGTGGCCGAAGAGCGCGAGCCCCAGCCGGGCCAGGGCCGTCAGATCACCGGTGCCGACCGACCCGTACTCGGGGACCACGGGATGCACGCCCGCCCGCAGCGCCCGCGTCAGGGCCGTGGCGACCTCGGGGCCCAACCCCGAACCGGCGGCGAGGAGTTGGTTGGCGCGCACCAGCATCATCGCGCGGACCTGCCGGGCGGGCAGCGCCTCGCCCGTGCCGCCCGCGTGGCTCAGCAGCAGCCGCAGGTCGTGGCCGGGTCCGTCGTGGTCCTCGACGGAGAGTCCCCGGTGCGCGCCCACACCGGTGCTGCGTCCGTAGACCCGGGCGCCCTCGGCCGCCAGCCGGTCCGCCGCCGCCCGGGTGTGCTCCATCGCCTCAAGTGCCGCCGGACACAGGGCGGGCGGGGGCGCCCCGTCGGCGATCCGTGCCACCGTGGCGGCATCCAGACCCTGCCCGTCGAGGGCCGCGGCGGGCGGGGCGCTGCCCGCGGCCGGGTCCTCGGCGGCCGCGCCGGGGCCGAGGGGGACGGCGGTGGCCGTGCGGTCGAGCATGACGGACGTTCACTCCTCAGCCGTACGACGTTCCCGTCAGGAGGCCGGGCCGGGAGGAGGTCCTCCCGGCCCGCGGGCACCCGTCAGCCGGTCGCCGGCACCGGCGTCAGCTCAGTCCCGCCGAGGCCAGCCAGTTCTTGGCCACGTCCAGCGGGTCCTTGTTGCCGTTCTGCACGTCGCTGTTGAGCTTCACCAGGGTCTCGGTGTCGAGCTTCGCCGAGACGTCGTTGAGAACGGAAACCCCGGCCGCGGGCAGACCGCTCTTGTATGTCAGCGGAGTTACATTCTCGAATCCGAAGAGATTCTTGGTGTCCTGGAGCACGACAAACTTGTTCTTGCCGATTCCGGGGTCCGTGGTGAAGATATCCGCGGCCTGGATGCTGTTTCCCTTGAGCGCCGCCACGGTGAGCGGGCCGCCCGCGTCCAGTGCCTTGAAACTCTTGAAATCGAGGCCGTATACGGACTTCAGGCCCTTCAGGCCCTGCTGCCGGGTCTGGAACTCCGGCGAGCCGCCGACGACCAGGTCCTTCGCCACGCCGGACAGGTCGCTGATGCTCGACTTGGTCGTGAGGTTGTACTTCTTGGCCGTCGCCTCGTTGAGGGCGATCGCGTCCTTGTCCTCGGCCTTCGAGGGCTCCAGCAGGGAGAGCTTCGGGTCCAGCTTGGCCGATATGGCCTGGCTGGTCTCGTCGACGGACGCCGGGGTGGCCTTGGCGTCGAGGTAGGCGAGCAGCGCGCCGTTGTACTCCGGCAGGACCGTGATCGTGCCGTTCTTGATCAGGCCGTACGAGGTCTCGCGGCTGCCGATGTTCAGTTTGTAGGTGACTTTGATCCCCTTGGCCTTGAGGGCCTCGCCGTAGATGTCGGCGAGCAGGAAGCTCTCGGGGAAGTTGTTGGAACCGACCACGACCGTACCGGCCTTGGCGGCGTCGCCCTTCAACGGGTCCTTGCCGCTGGAGTCGTTGGAGGAGCCGCAGCCCGTGAGCGCGGAGGCGGCCACAACGAGCAAGGTGACAGCGGAGGTTGTGGAGGTACGCGTGCTTCTGGCGATGGTCACGTTGGTCATCCAGACTTGGCAATCGGTGGGGCGTTGGCGGCCGGTGAGCGCGGACGGCGGTCCCCACGATCCAATCGAGCCGCCTCAACTACCGTCAAGACACGAATAGATCACTGAAGGGGACCGTACAGCTTCAGCCCGTAGGCGCAACGTGACCGAAACGGGAGCGAACCAGGCGCCCTCGCGTGCCACTTTTCGGTTGATCATGGCCGTACTCTGACGGCAGCCGCTAGTGTTGGCCGCGTCGAGGGCCCCGTTCCACTTGCCGGCCCGATCGTGCTGCTCGTGACCATTGATCCATGCAGGCCTGCCATTGGGCTTCCAACGGGGAATGAAGTCAAGGAGGTTGGGTGCCCGCGCACAGAAAAGCCGCCTCGGGGCAGCCGTCCACTGCTCTCGGGACCGGCCGGACACCATCCCTGCTGGACCGCTGGCCTTTCCGCCGGAAACTGAATGTTCTGGTGATCGTGCCGCTCGCCGTCATCTCCGTGATGCTCGCCTATGTCGTGTCCGGCGAAATGGGCAAGGCCCGGTCCGCCGCCGACACCGCCCAACTCGTGCGCGACAGCGCGCAGGTGACGAAACTCATCGACGCCGTGCAGACCGAGCACCGGCAGGCGCTCCTGGTCTCCCTGCGCTACGAGGCCGCCGGTTCGGGCAAGTCCGCACCGGACACCGCCGAGTATCTGGCCGCGCAGGACCAGGTGGGCGCCCGTATCGAAGCGGTCAGGTCCGCGTACGGCGACCGGCTGCCCGACGGCGAGGCCGCCGCGCTCAAGGAGCTCGAAGGCCTCGACAGCCTGCGCAAGACCATCGAGCAGGGTCCCATCCCCGCCGACAACATCGACCCCGCCTACGGATCGGTGATCGAGGGGCTCATCGACGGACTCGGTCTCGGCCGCTCCGGCAGCGAGTCCTCCGCGTCCGCGGGCAATCTGCTCGACGCGCTGCTGCGCGCCGACACCGCCCACGCCTCCTTCGAGACCAGCGTCTTCGCCGCCCGTACCCGCGACTCCAACGCGCTCATCGAGTTCACCGGCGCGGTCGGCGACTACGACCAGTACACCTACCAGGCCGAGCGGTTCACCCGGTTCGCCGGCCCGGAGCAGGGCACCGACCTCGCCGAGATCGAGCACAGCCCGTACCAGAGCGTCATCACCCAGCACTGGGCCGCGCTCCAGGTCGACACCGGAGCCCTGGTCGCCGAGAACGCGACCCAGCTGCGGGCCGCGCTCGACGAGGCGCTGCGCGCCGGACCCACCTACGAGCGGCAGGCCGAGAACCGGCTGAAGATCGTGCAGTCGCTGATCGCCGGGATCGCGGGCAACGCCCAGTCCGCGTCGAACGCCGCCTGGTGGCGGGTGGTCTGGCTGGTCGCGGGAATCCTGGCCGCCTTCGCCGCCTGGCTGCTGTTCTCCGTGCTGACCCGGCGCTCCGTCGTCCGTACCGTGCGCACCCTCACGGCGGCGGCCCAGCACGTGGCGGGCGCCGCCAAGAACGAACTCGCCCGCGTCGCGGACGACGACGCCGACGACGCGAGCCCGCCACGGCTCGAGGCCGTGCCCGTGCCGGTGCGCGACGAGATCGGCGAACTGGCCGAAGCCTTCAACCAGGTTCAGGTCACCGCGAGCGCCCTGCTGGAACGCCAGGTCGTCAGCCGGCGCAACATCGCCGAGATGTTCGGCAACGTGGGCCGCCGCGTCAGCAATCTGACGGCACGTCAACTCGCGCTGATCGACTCGGTGGAGCGCGGGGAGACCGACCCCGAGGTGCTCGACCGGCTCTACCGCATCGACCACATCGCCGTGCGTCTCCAGCGCAACGCCGACAGCCTCATGCTGCTCGCCGGGATCAGCGAGACCGGTCTCAACACCGAGCCGATGAGGCTCAGCAACATCGTCCGTGCCGCGCTCGGCCAGATCGAGGGCTATCAGCGTGTCACCCCGCACGCCGAGGGCGATGTCATCGTCGTCCCCGACATCGTCGGCGACCTGACCCTGATGCTCGCCGAACTCCTCGAGAACGCCGTGATGTTCTCCCCGGCGACCAGCGGCGTCGAGGTCGTCCTGCGGCCCCGTCACCAGGGCGGCGGGGCACTCGTCGAGATCATCGACCACGGGCTCGGCATGAGCCCCGAGCGGCTGGACCAGGAGAACGCCCGGCTGATCCGGCGCGAGCGCCTCGACCTGGCGCCGACGGAGGTCCTCGGCCTGTTCGTGGTCGGCGGTCTGTCCCGGCGCTGGGGCATCGAGGTCGCCCTGTCCCGTACCCCCGGAGGCGGGGTCACCGCCACCGTCGCGGTGCCCGCGGTCCATCTCGTGTCCCGTGACCAGGGCCGTGCCGCCGAGCGGGCTCCGCGCATCGAGCCGCCGGTGCGCCGCCCCGGCCCGAGCGAGCCGCGCAAGGCGCGGGTCGAGGCGCCGCCCGGACCCGCGGGTCTGCCCCGCAGGGTGCCCTCGTGGTCACGGACCGCCGAGTCCCCCGGCCACGCCCGCCGTTCGGAGACGAGCGACACGGGCACGGAGCGCGCGACGACGCACGGCGGTGCCCGGCCCGGAAGCGGGGCCGAACCGGCGCCCACCGGTCCGGCGCGGTCCGGCGACGCCGGTCCGCTGCGCCGCCGGGTGCGCGGGGCGACCCTGTCGGCCGCCACCGCGTCGAGCCGGCTGCCCCGGCCCGCGACCGAACCTCCCGCCCACCGCAGGCCGCCCTCCTGGCAGCCCACGGACGCCGAGGCCGCGCGCTCCGAGATCGACGAGTTCGAGGCCGCCGTCCTGCGGGCCGAACGCGAGAGCGCCGCCGAGGACCACACGACAGCGGTGACCCGGCCGGGCGGCGGAGCCCGCGGACCGGCCGGCACCGACCCCCAGAGCAGAAGACCCTCTTCCCCGGAAGGCATGAGCACGTGACCATGTGGACAGGCGGGCCCGAGTCCCGGACAGCGGAACCCGCGGCGGACGTGAAGACCGCCGCGGCCGACTTCAACTGGCTGCTCAACCGGTTCGCCACCGAGACGGCCGGGGTCGTCGACGTGATCGGTGTCTCCTCCGACGGACTGCTCATCGCGGTCTCCCAGCAGCGCGGCCAGGCCGACTCCGAGCGGCTCGCGGCGATCGTCTCGGGTATCACCAGCCTCGCCATGGGGGCCTCCGGCAACTACGGTCTCGGCGGCCTCAACAAGGTCATCATCGACCTGGAGGAAGGGCACGTGCTGGTGTCCGCGCTCGGTGCCGGAGCGGTGCTCGGCGTGGTCGCCTCGAAGGAGGCGAAGCTCGGCAACATCGCTTACGAGATGACCCTGTTCGCCAACCGGGCCGGTGCGGTGCTCAGTCCGCAACTGGTGATGGAACTCAAGAGAACCGTGGGCATCGCACCGACCCGCTGATGTCCGACGGCGTGTCACATGACCGGTGACACGCGGTGAGTTGAAGGGGGAGGACGTGATGACGTCCGGCGAGCCATTGGCCGGCGGTGACGCCGAGTGGGGGGTGGAGCGCCCCGCTTCGGTCGTCCGGCCGTTCCTGCTGACCGCGGGGCGGATCGCCGGCGGGGACAGTCTCGTACCGCCCATTCCGATCGAGACACAGGTGGTGGCGACCGATGCGGGACTGGCGACGCTGGACCGTTTCGTGTTCGACCAGCACCGCGACATCATCTCGGTCTGCCGCGAGCCGCAGTCGCTCGCGGAGATCGCCGCGAGACTCCGGATGCACTTGAACGTGGTCCGGGTTCTCGCCGACGATCTGCGCGCCGACGGCCAACTGGCCCTGTACGCGCCGCAGGCCCGCTCCAACCGCGATGTCACTGTTCTGCGAAGGGTGATCGATGGTCTCAGAGCTGTCCCCGACTCCCGGGGCGCGATCCGTGAGGGATGACGACGGGCGTCCCCGGCCTCCGCTGCCGGTGAAAATGGTGATCGCGGGCGGCTTCGGCGTGGGCAAGACCACGACGGTGGGGGCGATCTCCGAGATCGAGCCGCTGACCACCGAGGCGTCCATCACCTCGGTCGCCGCCGGTGTCGACGACCTCAGTCACACCCCGGAGAAGGTGACGACGACCGTCGCCATGGACTTCGGCTGCGTCACCCTCGACCCGACGCTGAAGCTCTACCTGTTCGGCACCCCCGGCCAGGAGCGGTTCGGGTTCATGTGGGACGACCTCGTCGAGGGCGCGCTGGGCGGACTCGTCATCGTCGACACCCGGCGCCTGGACGACTGCTACGCGGCCGTCGACTACTTCGAGCACCGCGAGATCCCCTTCGCGGTGGCCGTCAACGCCTTCGACGGCAAGGTCGAACACGATCTGGACGACGTACGGTGGGCCCTCGACGTGGCCGACCACGTGCCGCTGACCGTGTTCGACGCACGCGACCGGGGCTCCGTGCGGGACGCCCTCCTCGTCGTCCTCGAACACGCCCTGGCCAGGGCCGAGGCCGGGACGCAGTCCCGGGAGAAGGGGTGAGGAACCCCGCCCGGCGGGGCTGAGGAACAAGGACGGGGACGGCCGGAGCCGTCCCCGTCGGATCGTTCGCGCGCGTGGTCTACGCGGCCCGGCGCCTGCGTACTCCCGGGGAGACCGCCACCCGGCCCACCGTCCAGAACAGGATGAGGACGAGCAGCGCGAGCACGGCCGTCAGGGCGGCTCCGCCGACCACCTTCTCGTAGTCGTGCTGGTAGAGGCCGTCCAGGATGTACCGGCCGACCCCGCCGAGGGACACATAGGCCGCGATCGTGGCCGTCGAGACGATCTGGACCGTCGCCGAGCGCAGCCCGCTGAGGATCAGCGGCAGTGCCGCCGGGACCTCGACCTGGAAGAGGATCCGTATCTCGGGCATGCCCATGCCGCGGGCGGCGTCGACGGGGGAGGGGTCCACGGCGCGGATCGCCTCGTACGTGGTGATGAGGACCGGCGGGATCGCCAGCACGACGAGCGGGATCATCACCGGCACGATGCCGAGGCCGAGCCAGACGAACATCAGGACCAGGAGTCCGAAGGTCGGCAGCGCCCGTGCCCCGGCGGACACGAAGGCCAGCGCGTTGCCGCCGCGCCCGGTGTGCCCGGTGACCAGACCGATCGGCAGCCCGATGAGCGAGGCGATCGCGAGGGCCACGGCCGTGTACTGGACGTGCTCCCACACGCGCTGCGGGATGCCGTCGTAGCCGTGCCAGTGCGAGCCGTCGTTGAAGAAGGACTGCATGAAGTTCAGTACGTTCACGAGACGCCCTCCGGCGTGCGGGCGACGGCGTCCGCGGCGGTGACGGCGGAGCGCCCGGCGCCGCCGGACGGCGGCTGCCAGGGGGTGAGGACCCGCCGCAGCAGGACCAGCAGGGCGTCGATCACGATCGCGAGCACGGCGGTGGTGACCACCGCGGTCACCGCGAGCCGGGGGAGACTGTACAACTGCGCGTAGGTCAGCAGGTTTCCGAACGCCCCTTGGTTGCCGATCAGCGCGCCGACGCTGACCAGGCTGATGCTGGAGGCGACGGCCACGCGCAGTCCGGCCATGATCGCCGGTACGGCGATGGGCAGTTGGACCTGGAAGTAGCGGCGCACCAGGCCGATGCCCATGGCCGAGGCGGCGGCGTTCGTCTCCTCGGAGACCGAGCGGACCCCGTCGACCACCGCAGGGACGAGCACGACCAGGCTGTAGAGGCAGAGCGGGATCATCACCGTCAGCCGGCTCAGCCCGGTGTAGTCGATGAGCACCACGAAGAAGGCGATGGAGGGAATGGCGTAGAGCACCGTCGAGGTCCACAGCACCGGCGCGTAGAGCCAGTCGTAGTGGACGCACAGCAGCCCGATCGGCAGGGCGAGCAGCAGTCCGGCCAGCACGGGGACGAGCGCCTCCTGGAGATGGAGGACGATCAGTTCGCCGTAGCCGTGCTGGATGGAGCTCGGGATGTCGAAGAACCCGTTCATCGCCCGGCCTTCACCGTCGGCGCGTCCTGCGGGGCGTCCGCCGCCCGCCGCCGGGCGGACCGGATGGCCGCGGCCACCGTCTCCTGCCCGGCGACCCCGAGGACCGTGCCGGAGGCGTCGACGCCGACCGCCCGGCCGTTCGGTGCCAGCACCGTACGGTCCAGGGCCACGCGCAGCGAGTCACGGCCCACCTCGAAACTGGGGCCGTACGGTTCCAGGGCCTCGGTCCGTCCGTCCCAGCTGCCGGGGTCGGCCCAGCCGAGCGGCTTGCCGCCGGCGTCGGTGACCAGCACGGGCGCTCCCTCGGGCGCGCGACCGGCGATCTCCCGCCAGTCCGAGCCGACGGGGAAGACCCGGGAGCGGTCGAGTTCGAGATCGCGTGTGGACAGGAACGACAGACCGCGGATGCCACGGTCGGAGCCGAGGAACTCCTCGACGAACGGGTCGGCGGGCGCCGAGAGGATCTCGTCCGGCGCCGCGAACTGGGCGAGCTTGCCGCCGGTGCGCAGGACGGCGATGCGGTCGCCGATGGTGATGGCCTCGTCCATGTCGTGGGTGACGAACACGATGGCCTTGCCCAGTTCGCCCTGGATGCGCAGCAACTCCTCCTGGAGTCCACGGCGTACGACGGGGTCGACCGCGGAGAACGGCTCGTCCATGAGCAGGATGGGCGGGTCCGCCGCCAACGCGCGCGCGACACCCACTCGTTGCTGCTGGCCGCCGGAGAGCTGGTAGGGATAACGGCGGGCCATGGCCGGGTCGAGGCCGACCCGCTCCATCAGTTCCGCCGCGCGCTCCCGGGCGCGCTGCTTCGACCAGCCGAGCAGCCGGGGCACCGTGGCGATGTTGTCGACGATCGTCCGGTGCTGGAAGAGACCGGCGTTCTGGATGACGTAACCCATCGAGCGCCGGAGGGCGTTGACGGGGCGGGCGCGGATGTCCTCGCCGTCGACGCGGATCGTGCCGCTGCTCGGCTCGATCATCCGGTTGATCATGCGGAGTGTGGTGGTCTTGCCGCAGCCCGAAGGTCCGACGAGAACGGTGATGGAGTGGTCCGGTATCTGGAGGGACAGGCGATCGACGGCCACCGTGCCGTCGGCGTATCGCTTGCTGACATCTTCGATGGCTATCAAGCGTCGAAACCCTTCGGGAACGGCCTTGCCCGCGCGTGGCGCGATCATGTGCACGAGGCTGCGTAGTCTAGTCAGTCGATGTTCGTTCCCGGCCATGACAGATCGTGAATGTCGTGCGTACGTCCCCTATTTCTGGCCGCGCCCGGGCCGTTCGGTACGGGAGCCTTCGCTGTCGAGGCGCTCACCGCGCAGGATCCGCAGATGGAGCGCGGCCCAGGTGCGCAGCGGCCGCCACTTCTCCGAGATCTCGGTCAACTCGCGCCCGGGTCCGTACTGTTCGGCGATCTCCGCGGTGAGCCTGCGCTCCTGGGCGGGCAGGACGTCGGGGTGGTTGGCCCCCCGGATCACGACGAGTTCGCCGGCGAAGGCGCCAAGTCCCTTGACCCGCCGCACCTGCCGCATCGCCTCCTCCGCGTCCAGGGACCGCAGCCGGGCTCCGTCGAGGACTCCGTCGAGCGCGGCCCGCGCGACATCGTGCAGGTATTCGGTCTTGCGCCAGGGCAGTTCGGCGTCCATGCGGAGCAGGTCCCCGGGCGCGGGGAACGCGCCGCCGGTGCCGTACGCGGAGACGAGGTCCGCGCGCATCCGGCGGGCGGCCGGCATCCCGGTGCGCTGGGTCAGCACCGCCCAGCAGGCGGCCTCGTACGGAGAGTGGAAACCGCACGGCCGAAGTCCCGGCCTGCGTGCCTGGATCCGGCCGATCACCGGGTCGCGGTCGCCGACCCCGGGCCAGCCGCGGGCGTCGACGTCCAGGGACAGGAAGCGGAGCACCTGTTCCGCGGCGGCGTCCAGATCGCCGTCCCCCGTGACCGTGACCCGGGCGGTGGACCCGCTCTGTGTCACTTCCGCGCGGATCGGCCGCCAGTCGGCGTCGGCGTGGAAGACGGTGCGCAGCGCCGTCCCGGCGCCTCCGGTCCTGGCAGGGGGCACGGGTGCCATCTCCTCCCAGAACGCCCTGCTGTTCTCCAGGGACCAGGGACCTGCCACCTCGGACTCGACCGTGTGCCGTGTCATGCCGGACCTCCCGCTCGGGACACGTTCACCGTGTCGGTGAGCACCACTCTGGAGGCGATACCTGACAGTTCCTGTCAACTATTCCGAGGGTTCCGCGGTTCGTTCGTCCAGCGGTCCCCAGGGGCCCGCACGGCGGGTCGGTCAGCCCTCGGAACCCGCGCCGACCAGTTCCCGCGACGGCACGCGCTCGTGGCGCTCGCGGTTCTCCGGGGTCCGCTCGACGGGCGCCTGCCCGCCCTGGTGCCACAGCCACAGGATGTCGCGGCCGAAGGACCACACGAGCAGGGCCAGCGCCGTCAGCACGGCCGCCGCCTCCACGTCGTACGGCAGCAGTCCCGAGCCCGCGACCAGCAGGATGACGCCCTGGAGGGCCGCGACCGTCTTGCGCGCCATGCTCGGGGGCAGCTCGCCGTTCAGCCACGGGAGGACCCGGGCGGCGGCGACGAAGGCGTACCGCATGGTGCCGATCAGCAGCACCCACGGGCCGAGCGACATCCCGACGTACACGCTCAGCACGAGGATCAGGAACGCGTCCACCTCCATGTCGAAGCGCGCGCCCAGCGCCGAGGACGTGCCCGTGCGCCGGGCGACCTTGCCGTCGACGCCGTCCAGGATCAGGGCGACCGCGGTCAGACCGACCAGCAGACTCACCGGCGGCGAGCTCTCGAAGGAGTCCGCGACCAGCGCGGTGACTCCGCCCACCAGGATCGCGCGGCCGAGCGTCACCCGGTTGGCGGGGCCGAAGGAGCGGGGCCGTGTGCGCCGCAGCGCGCGGGTGAGCACCGCCCAGGTGGCGAACGCGAACACGAGACCGGTCAGCCAGCCGGCCGGCCCCATCCCGATCGCCGTGCCCAGCAGGGCCAGCACCAGGAGCTGCACGCCGGCTCCCACCATGGTCTCCTGCTGGGGGAGCCTCGCGCCGTACATGTTGTTCAGGGCCACCGCAGTTCCTCCGGCCGAATGACAGATTCGATCATCGCCGCGTACCGTGTGCGCGACTTGTCACTGCTCCGTACGTGAAGATCTGCGGAATCGTTCAGGGGGACGCTCATGGAACTCACAGCTCGCGCCTTCTGGCTCGCTTCCCCGGGCCACGGAGAGCTCCGTGACGTCACCCTCGACAAGCCCGCGGAGGGCGAGGTCCTGGTCCGTACGCTCTACTCCGGAGTCAGCAGGGGCACCGAGACCCTCGTGTTCCGCGGGGGAGTCCCGGAGAACCAGTACGCCTCGATGCGCGCCCCGTTCCAGGAGGGCGACTTCCCCGCGCCGGTGAAGTACGGCTATCTGAGTGTCGGCCGGGTGGAGGAAGGACCGGAGCAGCTGCTCGGCCGGACGGTCTTCTGCCTCTATCCGCACCAGACGCGGTACGTCGTCCCGGTGAGCGCCGTGACCGTCGTACCCGAGTCGGTGCCCGCCTCCCGCGCCATCCTCGCCGGCACCGTCGAGACCGCCGTGAACGCCCTGTGGGACGCCGCCCCGCTGATCGGCGACCGGATCGCCGTGGTCGGCGGCGGCATGGTCGGCTGCTCGGTCGCCGCCCTGCTGGCCCGCTTCCCCGGGGTCCGTGTTCAGCTCGTGGACGCCGACCCGGCGCGCGCCGCCGTCGCCCACGCGCTCGGCGTCGACTTCGCGCTCCCCGAGGACGCCGAGGGCGAACGCGACCTCGTCGTGCACGCCAGCGCCACCGAGGCCGGACTGAACCTCGCCCTCGGCCTCTCGGCCCACGAGGGGACCGTCATCGAGCTGAGCTGGTACGGGGACCGCCGTGTCGCCCTGCCGCTGGGAGAGGCGTTCCATTCGCGCCGGCTGACCCTGCGCAGCAGCCAGGTGGGTTCCGTCTCCCCCTCCGCCCGGGCCGGAAGGACGTACGCGGACCGGCTGGCCCTGGCCCTCGAACTTCTGGCCGAACCGGCCTTCGACGCCCTGATCACGGGCGAGTGCTCCTTCGGCGAACTCCCCGAGGTGATGGGGCAACTGGCCTCCGGATCACTGCCCGCCCTGTGCCACAGGGTCGCCTACGAAGAGGTTTGAGCCGACGAGAACCGGCCTGACCTCTACGGACTCCGAAGAAAGGGCAACACGCGGCTGAACAAGGTGAACCGGGCAGCCGTACTACACGACGTGATCCCGGCAGGGGATCAGACGCACCGCACCTGGAGGGTCGTCCGTTGTTCAGCATCACCGTCCGCGATCACCTGATGATCGCCCACAGCTTCCGTGGCGAGGTCTTCGGACCCGCGCAGCGTCTGCACGGGGCGACGTTCCTGGTGGACGCCACCTTCCGCCGCCCCGAGCTGGACGACGACAACATCGTCGTCGACATCGGACTGGCCACGCAGGAGCTCGGCGCCGTCGTGAGCGAGTTGAACTACCGCAATCTCGACAGCGAGCCGGACTTCAAGGACACCAACACCTCGACCGAGTTCCTGGCGAAGGTCATCGCCGACCGGCTCGCCGACCGGGTGCACGCCGGGGCCCTCGGCGAAGGCGCCCGCGGCCTCACCGGCATCACCGTCACCCTCCACGAGTCGCACATCGCCTGGGCGAGTTACGAGCGTGGCCTGTGACCGACGTGACCCTCGACAAGGCGTCCCCCGCGTCCGGCCGCGCCGCCGGACCGGGCGCCCTGAACTACGTTCCCGTGCAGAACGCGGCTCTCAAGAACGCCGAGATCATCCCCATGTCCCTGCGCACCGTGCACTTCGTCATGCCGGGCGGTGTCGACGACCCGGCCACGCCCAGCGGGGGCAACGCCTACGACCGCAGGCTCTGCCTGGACCTGCCCGGCTTCGGCTGGCAGGTCGAACGGCACGTCCTGGACGGCCGGTGGCCCCGCCCCGACGCGGCCGCCCGCACGGAACTCGCCCGGACCCTGGCCGACCTGCCCGACGGCACGGTCGTCCTCCTCGACGGGATCGTCGCCTGCGGAGTCCCCGAGATCGTCGCCCCCGAGGCCGACCGGCTGCGTCTCGTCGTCCTCGTCCACCTGCCGCTCGGCGACGAGACGGGACTCGAGCCCGCCGTGGCCGCCGAGCTGGACGCCCTGGAACGTACGACCCTGCGGGCCGTGTCCGCCGTCGTGGCCACCAGCGAATGGGCCGTCCGCCGGCTCGTCGCCCACCACGGCCTCGCCCCCGACCGGGTCCACGCCGCCGCCCCCGGTGCCGACATCGCCCCGCTCGCCTCCGGAACCGACGGTGTCTCGAGGCTGCTGTGCGTCGCCGCGGTGACCCCGCGCAAGGGGCAGCACCGGCTCATCGAGGCCCTCGCCACCGTCACCGACCTGCCCTGGAGCTGCGTCTGCGTCGGCGGACTCGGCCAGGACCCCGCCTACGTCGACCATCTGCGCACCCTGATCGCCCGGCACGGCCTCGGCGACCGGCTGCACCTCGCCGGACCCCAGGCCGGTGCCGAACTCGACGCCAGCTACGCCTCCGCCGACCTGATGGTCCTCACCTCGTACGCGGAGACCTACGGCATGGCCGTGACCGAGGCCCTGGCCCGGGGCATCCCGGTGCTGGCCACGGACGTCGGCGGTGTCCCCGAGGCCGTCGGGCGCGCCCCCGACGGCGGAGTGCCCGGCATCCTCGTCCCCCCGGAGGACCCGGCGGCCCTCGCCGCCGAGCTGCGCGGCTGGTTCGGCGAGGCCGACGTGCGCCGTCGGCTGAAGGCCGCCGCCCGCGGACGGCGCGCCGCGCTCGACGGATGGGCGACCACCGCGCGCAGCCTGGCAGGCGTGCTCGGCCGGCTGCCCCAGGAACCCCGGAGGGCGGCGTGAGCACCGCGACGACTCCCACCAGCGGGCCCGACTCCGGTGCCCCGGAGGCGAAGGCCACGAGCGGGCCGGACTCCGGCCCGCCCGAGGAGAAGGTGAGGACGGGCGTGCCCGGTCAGCGAGTCGGGGACCCTGACACCGAAGAGGTCCGCTACGCACCCCAGTGGCTCCAGCTGCGCGAACCCGCGGACGCGGCCGCGCGCGCGGCCGACCTGCTCGACCCGCTCCGCATCCGCCTGGCCAACCGGCCCGGGCGCGGCGACCTGGCCATCCACGACCTGGGCTGCGGCACCGGCTCCATGGGCCGCTGGCTGGCGCCCCGGCTCGACGGCGCACAGCACTGGATCCTGCACGACCGGGACCCCTACCTCCTGCACTTCGCCACCGTCGGGGCCCCCAAGGCCGCGGCCGACGGCAGCCACGTCGGGGTCACCACCCAGCGCGGTGACATCGGGCGGCTGACGGCGGACGCCCTGGCCGGTGCCTCCCTGGTGACCGCGTCGGCGCTGCTCGACGTGCTCACCGCCGAGGAGATCGACCGGCTCGCGGCGGCCTGCGCGGGCGCGGGCGTGCCCGCCCTGCTCACGCTGTCGGTCGCCGGCCGCGTCGAAATCGGCCCGGCCGACCCGCTGGACGCCGAGATCGCCGAGGCGTTCAACGCCCACCAGCGGCGCGGCGACCTGCTCGGCCCGGACGCCGTCACCGCCGCCTGCGAGGCATTCGCCCGCTACGACGCGACCGTACGGGTGCACCCGAGCCCCTGGCGGCTCGGCCCCGACGAGGCCGCCCTCACCGCCGAGTGGCTGCGCGGCTGGGTCGGCGCCGCCGTGGAGGAGCACCCCGAACTGGCGGAACGCGCGGAGGCCTATCTGGAGTCCCGCCTGGCGGCCTGCGCGGCGGGTGAACTGCGGGTCGTCGTCCACCACAGCGATGTGCTCGCGCTGCCCCACCCCGCCGGGGGTGCGGCGTGAGCGCGGGCCTGGAGACACTGGATCCCTCCGCCGCCCCGGCGGCCGTGACCCCGGACCTCGACGGCCCGCCCCCGAACAACCCCGCGGAGTCCGGCGCGCAGGCGCCGGGTCCCGCCCCGGCCGGGGACTCCGCGAGCCCCGCGGCCGATGGAGCCTCCCGCGCCCGGCGCGTGTCCGGCCGGGTCCGCAAGCACCTCGGCACCGCCGCCGGCGTCCTGATTCTCGGAGTGCTGCTCTGGCGCCTGGGTACCGGGGTGTTCGTGGACGGGCTACGGCGGATCGACGGGACCACGCTCACGGCGGCCATCGCCATCGGGCTGCTCACCACGGTGTTCAGCGCCTGGCGCTGGTGCCTGGTGGCACGCGAGCTGCGCATCGAACTCCGGCTGGGCGCGGCCGTCGCGGACTACTACCGCGCGCTGTTCCTGAACGCCGCGCTGCCCGGCGGGGTCCTCGGAGACGTGCACCGGGCCGTGCGGCACGGGCAGAGTGCCGGTGACATCGGCCGGGGCGTGCGCTCGGTGGTGCTCGAACGCACCTCGGGGCAGGCCGTGTTGCTGGCGTTCGGCGCGGTGGTGCTGCTCACCCAGCCGTCACCCGTGCTCGCCCAGGCCCGGGAGGCCGCGCTGGTCCTCGTGATCGTCGCGGTGTGCGCCGCGACGGCGTTCGCCGTCGTCCGCCGGCGGCGGGGATCCTCGGGCACCGGACGGTACCGGGCGGTCCGCGGCGCGCTCGTCGAGGCGCGGGGCGCCCTGCTGGCCCGGCGCGCCTGGCCCGGCGTGGCGCTCTCGTCGGTCCTGGTGCTCGCCGGGCATCTGGCGATGTTCGTGCTCGCCGCCCGGGCCGCCGGATCGGCCGCGTCCGTCGCCGTGCTGACGCCGCTGGCCCTGCTGGCCCTGCTGGCCATGGGGCTGCCGCTGAACGTCGGCGGCTGGGGCCCCCGCGAGGGCGCCACCGCCTGGGCCTTCGGCGCGGCCGGGCTCGGCGCAGGCACGGGCCTGACCGTCGCGGTGATCTACGGAGTGCTCAGCTTCGCGGCGGCCCTGCCCGGCGCCGTGGTCCTGGTCGTGCGATGGGGCGCCGCGCTCCGGCGCTCCCGCGAGGAGAGCGCGGGAGGGGCTGATCAGTGCAGCGACTCGGACGTCACCAGGGAGAAATACGCTCCGAAGGCCTCGGTCAGCCCGGCCAGGAGTTCCTTCCCCTTCTCGGCGGCGGCCATCGAGGGACGGCCGATGACCCCGGACTCGGTGTAGGCCGACATGCCGAGGGTGAGCAGATGCCGGCGGTCGTCGGCGACGAAATCGGAGGTCTCATAACCGTCTTTGACGCATTCCGGATGGGCATGCAGGAGAATGGACGTCTCGATTTCTCCGGCGTGCATATCGGTGAGCAACGACGTCTGCACACCGGCCCGTTCACAGGCGCCTTCCCAGTCCTCCACGGCCGGGAAAAGCGCCATGCGTGTACCGGTGCCCGCGGATTCCTGGACCACATTGCCCAGGACGTAATTCCCGCCGTGCCCGTTGACCACGACCAGGGTGTCGACACCGGATCGCCGCAACGAAGCGGCGATGTCCCGGACGACGGCGTACAGCGTCACGGAGGAAATGCTCACGGTACCCGGCCAGTCGGCGTGCTCGTGCGAGCAGGAGATCGTCACCGGAGGAAGAAGATGCACCGGATAGGCGGCCGCGATCTCCCGCGCGATGGCGCACGCCACCAGTGTGTCGGTCGTCAGGGGCAGGTACGCGCCGTGCTGTTCGAGGCTGCCGACGGGAAGGACGGCGACCTGACGGGCGACACCGGACCCCCGCTCGCGGACATCCTCCGTGGTGTCCAGTGACAGCACACCCGACGCCATCACGCGTGTTCCCGAACTACTCATCTTTCACGGCCCTTTCGACTCTGCTTAGGAACCAGATCATGACAGATAACTTTGGCGTACTCGGCGGGAATGCCCACCTCACAGGTGTCGAACGAGTCGTGATTGCCCCGCTGCCCACCGTGTACGGAGATTTCCACGCCGTCGGATTCTTCGACCACGACCTCGGCGAGGAACAAGTCGTCCTCGTGCACGGCGACTTGGACACCCTCGGAGAGGGAGACGTCCTGACCCGGTTGCATTCCGAATGCCTCACCGGCGACTCCTTCGGCTCGCAGCACTGCGAGTGCGGCCCCCAGCTCACCGCCTCGCTGCAAGCCATCGTGGCCGAGGGGCGCGGAGCCCTCGTCTACCTCCGGGGTCACGAGGGCCGGGGCATCGGTCTGCTCGCCAAGCTCAAGGCGATGAAGCTCCAGGCGGAGGGCCTGGACACCGTCGAGGCGAACGTGGCCCTCGGCCTGCCGGTCGACGCCCGTGACTACCGGGTGGCGGCGGAGATGCTGCACGACCTCGGCGTACGGTCCGTGCGGCTGCTGTCGAACAACCCGCGCAAGCGCGAGTCGCTGCTGCGCCACGGCATCAAGGTCGCCGAGCAGGTGCCGCTCCTGATACCGCCGTGCGAGGACAACCTCACGTACCTGCTGACCAAGCGGGAGCGCCTCGACCACTACCTGCCCCACCTGGACGGCGAGGAGTGGGCGAAGGCGATCTTCGCAGGTGAGGCGAAGACGGTCGTCACCGAGGAATGACCGAAGGGCCGACGACGGTGGGGAGGACCATGGAGACGGCGGCGCGGGTGCCGGGCACCCGGACGGCACCCCTGCGCAGCGCCGCCTTCCGCCGGTTCGTGCTGGCCGGCCTGATCTCGGCGACGGGATCGGCGATGGCGCCGGTCGCGCTCGCCTACGCGGTGATCGGACAGGGCGGCGGAGCCGGATCGCTCGGCCTGGTGCTCGCCGTGAACACCGTTCCGACGATCGCCTTCCTGCTCGTGGGCGGGGTACTCGCGGACCGGATGTCCCGCAGCCGGATCCTGCTGGTCGGCAACCTGGGCGCGGCGGTGGCCCAGGGAGCACTGGCCGCCGTCGTCCTGACCGGCACTGCCTCGACTGGCTCCATCGCCGCCTGCGGCTTCCTCTCGGGCGTCGCCGTGGCCTTCACCGTGCCGGCCGGCCAGGGCGTGGTGAACCAGCTGGTGGAGCCCGGACAGCTCCAGCGGGCCAACGCGCTGGTCCGCCTGCCGACCAACGCCGTACGGGTGCTCGGACCCGTGGCCGGCGGGCTGGTCGTCGCCCTGTGCGGACCGGGCTGGGCGCTGGCCTGGGACGCGCTCACGTTCGTGATCGCGGCCCTGCTGCTGCACGGCCTGCGCCTGGACGCGACCGTCGCCGTGGACGGCGTCCTCGGCGCGCTGCGCTCGGGCTGGTCGGAGTTCCGCTCCCGCACCTGGCTGTGGACGTACACGCTCGCCGGGACGGTCGTGGTCGCCGCCTGGCTGGCCGGGTTCCAGCTGCTCGGACCGCTTCTCGCCGCGCGGCAGTACTCCGGAGCCGGCTCCTGGGGGCTGGTGCAGGGGGCGTTCGCGCTCGGGCTGCTGGCGGGCGCGCTGGTGTGCCTGTGGTGGAAGCCGTACCGGCTGCTCGCCGTCGCCGTGTGCACCGCCTCCCTGCTCTTCCTGCCGCTGACGGCGATGGGTCTCGCGCTGCCGCTGCCCGCCGTCCTGTGCGCCGCGCTCCTCGCCGGCGTCGGCCTCGACGTGGCCATCGTCGCGTGGACCACCGCCTTCCAACTGCATGTGCCCGAGGCCGAGTTGGGGAGGGCGGCCGCGTTCAACAGCGTCGGGGAGCGCTGCGCGATCCCGCTCGGCTATCTGCTCGCCGCGCTGGCGGCGGGCGCCTGGTCCGACCGTGGGGTGCTGCTGGTCTGCGCGGGCGTGATCGTGGCGGCGACGCTGCTCAACCTGTGCGTACGGGACGTGTACCGCGTCAACCGGACGACCCCGGGGTGATCAGGACCGTACCGCCCGGTGCACCAGCCGTTTGAGTTCGGGGAAGACCGAGTGGGACCCCTTCGGGCGCAGCTGGCTCAGGAACTGCACGGTCAGATCACGTCGCGGGTCCACCCAGAAGGTCGTGGTCGCCACCCCGCTCCAGCCGAACGCGCCCTCGCTCGACGGTGCCCGGGTGGCGGCCGGCTCCACCACGACCGAGACGCCCAGACCGAAACCGAGGCCCGCGTTGCCCGGCTCCCGGTGGACCGGGCTGCCGAAGGAGAACCGGTCGGCGCCGCCGGGAAGGTGGTTCGCGGCCATCAGGTCCACGGTCTCGGGGCGCAGCAGCCGGGTTCCGTCGAGTTCGCCGCGGCGCCGGAGCATCTCCATGAAGCGGTGGTAGTCGTGGGCGGTGGCGACCATGCCCCCGCTGCCGGACAGGAAGCGGGGCCGGCCGCGCAGCGGGAGACCGGCGACGGGCGTCAGCTTCCCCTCGGTGTCCTGCCCGTACAACTCGGCCAGCCTGCCCGCCTGTTCGTCGGTGACCTGGAAGCCGGCGTCCGTCATCCCGAGCGGCCCGAGGACGCGCTGCCCGATGTGCTCGTCGAGGTCCTGGCCGGACACGACCTCGACGATCCGGCCGAGGACGTTGGTGGCCACCGAGTAGTTCCACTGCGTACCGGGCTCGAACTGGAGCGGCAGCCGGGCGTACACCTCGCAGGTCTCGGCCAGGTCGGCGCCCGGTGCCACCGAGGACTCCACCCCGGCGTCGCGGTAGAGCCCGTCGACGGGATGCGTGTGGTAGAAGCCGAAGGTCAGGCCGGCCGTGTGGGTCAGCAAGTGCCGGATCAGGATGGGTTGTTCGGCGGGCCGTGTCCTCGTGTCCGGTCCCGACCCGTCGACGTACACGCGCGGTTCGGCGAAGGCCGGCAAGTAGTCGGCCACCGGGTCGTCGAGTCCGAGGCGGCCCTCCTCGACCAGCATCAGCGCGGCGACCGAGGTGACCGGCTTGGTCATGGAGTAGATCCGCCACAACGTGTCGCTGCGCACCGGGAGTCCGGCCGCGAGGTCACGCCGGCCGTACGTGGTGAGGTGGGCGACCCGCCCGTGCCGGGAGACGGCGACCAGGAAACCGGGGAGCCCGCCCTCGTCGACCAGCGCGGCGAAGTGCCGGTCGAGCCGCTCCAGCGCCCCGGGGTCGAGACCGACCGATCCCGGCTCGACTTCCTGTCGCAGATCTCCCATGGTTCTCCTCCGGACCGCGGCTCGTGTGCTTCATCGTCCCGAACGTGCTGGTGAGACGTCGTCCGGGTGCCCCCGGACGGTGCTCATGGTGTCCTTGTGCCCCGGAAGCCCGAGGGCGAGCAGGGTTCCAACCGTGGGGAACACCGCGACGGTGAGGACCGTGCCGTCGAGGGCGACGGTCACGGCACCGACGACGCTGCTCGCGAGGGTGATCCCGCGGCGCGCCGTCCGCCGTGCGGCGGGGCGCGCTTCCGGGGCGCGATCGCCCACGGCACTGCCGGAGACCGGTGTCATCGACGGTCCTCCGGTCCGAGATGCGCGTCGAGCGCGGCGTTCAGCAGGGGTACGTGGTCGCCGGCGCCCGTGGCGAGGGGCAGGCTCCCCCAGCCCCACAGCTGGGCGATGCCGTGCAGGTTCGCCCAGAGGGCGCCGGCAAGGACCCGGGGGTCGGCCTCCGGGCGCACCCGGCCGACGAGGTCCACCAGCGTCCCGAACATCGGCAGGCCGGTCTCGCGGGGCCCCAACCGGTCGCTTCTCAGCAGGTCGTGACGGAACATCAGTTCGTACATGCCGCGCTCGGACAGAGCGAAGTCCAGATACACCGTGGCCAGGGCGGTGAGCCGGGCGCGGGGGCCGGTCTCCGCGCCGCCGACCGCCTTGGCCGCGCGGTCCTGGAGGTCGGCGAAGCCCCGGCGCGCGATGGCGGACAGCAGCTCCGCATGGGTCGGGAACCAGCGGCGCGGCGCGCCGTGCGAGACCCCGGCCCGGCGGGCGATCTCCCGCAGCGTCAGCGCCTGCGCGCCCTCCGCCGTCACGAGATCGACTCCGGCGTCGATCAGCCGTTCCCTGAGGCCGATGGTCTCCGGCTCGTCCACGGACAGTGTCTACCACTCGCGCGTAGACACTGTCTACGAGCACGGACGGCCGTCGGTACGGAATGACGGGCGGGATCCGGAGCGTTGACGCGGGTATGACTGAGGAAGCGACCCAGGACGCACTGCTGAAGCTGCTCTCGGAGTACAAGGGCGGGGTGCTCGTCACCCTCAAGAAGGACGGCCGGCCCCAGCTGTCGAACGTCAGCCATGTGTACTACCCCGACGAGAAGATCATCCGCGTGTCGCTCACCGACGACCGCGCCAAGACCCGCAATCTGCGCCGGGACCCCCGCGCCTCGTACCACGTGACCAGCGCGGACCGGTGGGCCTACACGGTCGTGGAGGGCACGGCCGAGCTGACGCCCGTGGCCCGGGATCCGCACGACGAGACCGTGGAGGAGCTCGTCCGCGTCTACCGGGACGTCCTCGGCGAACACCCCGACTGGGACGACTACCGCGCCGCCATGGTCCGCGACGCCAGACTGGTGCTGCGCCTCCACGTGGAACGGGCGTACGGCATCCCCGGACGCTGACCGGGAGTCCCGCGGACCGGGGCCCCTCGCACGGGGTCCCCGGTGCTCAGTCCGTCGCGCGATCGGCGGTCAGATAGGCGATGACCATGTCGCCGAGCATCGAGCGGTAGTGCTCCCGCCGGCCCGGCGCGGTCAGGTCGCGGCCGAACAGGGCCTTGTACGTATGCCGGTTGGAGACCCGGAAGAAGCAGAACGCGTTGATCATCGCGTGCACGTCCACCGCGTCGACACCGGCGGTGAACAGGCCCGACTCCCGGCCGGCCGTCAGGGTCCGGCCGATCAGCGCGAGCGCGGGCGAGCCGGCCGTCCCCAGCTTCCGGGAGGCGGCGATGTGCTCGGCCTCGTGGATGTTCTCGATGCTCACCAGGCGGATGAAGTCCGGGTGCGCCTCATGATGGTCGAAGGTCAGCTCGGCGATCCGACGGACGGCCGCGACGGGGTCGAGCCGCTCGACGTCCAGCTCCTCCTCGGCCTGCCGGAGCACCGAGTAGGCGCGCTCCAGGACCGCCGTGAAGAGCTGCTCCTTGCCGCCGAAGTAGTAATAGATCATCCGCTTGGTGGTGCTGGTGCGGGCGGCGATCTCGTCGACCCGGGCACCCGCGAAACCGGCACGGGAGAACTCCCCGGTCGCCACGTCGAGAATCTCGGCCCTGGTGCGGGCGGCGTCGCGGCCCCGCCCGCCTGCTCCTGCCGGTTCCGCGGCGCTGTTCATCGGCTTCCTTCGGGCGAGTCGATCGGTGCCCGCGATTCTAGGAGCAGGCCGCCGGTCGACTCTCCCGAAGGGACGCCGTGAGCCGGGACGGCGAAGCGGGCGTCCTACAGGTCGAACTCGTGCGGAGGCAGGTCGAGCGTGAAGCACGCCTCCCGCACGACGGCCTGCTCGGTCTTGTCGAAGTCGCCGTCGGCGCCGCCGATGACGATGCCGATCTGGATGACCGCGCGGGCCTCGGCGGGCTTCTTCTTCGCCTTGGCGATCTCCTGGAGAACGCTGACCTTGCCGAAGGCGAAGTCGGCGGTGAGCTTGTTCAGGTTGTCGTCGAATCGGCGCTGGAGGTCCGTGGCGTCGAAGTTCTGGAGCACTTCGTTCGTGGCGATGAGCTGGGCCACGCGCTGCCGCTCGGAGGGGTCGATCGAGCCGTCCGCCGCGGCCACGAGCGCGCACATGGCCATGCTCGCGTCGCGGAAGGCGCCGCTCTTGAGATCGTTCTTCTTCGCCACGAGCTGGGTCTGCATCGTCGACGCGGACTCCTTGATGCGGTCCCACAGGGCCATGAGAACTCCAAATGTGGTCAAGAGCCCGGTCCGCCCGAGCGGGCGGACCGGATACCTCTTGGGTTTCTACAGCAGCACCGTGGAAACTAGTGGACCGTGACGGAAGTTCCCGGTTGATTCCACGCGGCGATCACGGGGTCGCCGTGCTCGGTGGAGAGCCGGCTGACGGTCCCGGTCGACAGCTGGAACAGCCGCCCGGACTCCGGCGGCAGCCCCAGCCGCCGTGCGGTGAGCACGCGCAGGAAGTGCGCGTGCGCCACCAGGACCACGTCACCGGGGTGGTCGCAGAGCGCCGCGTCCACCCGGGAGAGCACCCGGTCGGCGCGCACCCCCACCTCGTGCGGCGACTCGCCGGGGTGGCCGTCCGGGCCGGTCGGCACTCCGTCGTCCCACAGCACCCAGCCGGGCCTGGCCCGGTGGACGGCGCGGGTGGTGACCCCCTCGTAGCCGCCGTAGTCCCATTCGTGCAGATCGGGGTCGATCCGCGGCCCGGACAGTCCCGCGAGCTCGGCCGTGCGGACCGCACGGCCGAGGGGACTGGTGAGGACCTGGGCGAAGGAGCGCCCGGCGAAGAACGGCGCCAGGGACTTGGCCTGTTCCTCGCCGTGCCGGGTGAGCGGAAGGTCGGTCCAGCTGGTGTGCTGTCCCGTCAGCGTCCACTCGGTCTCTCCGTGGCGGACCAGGATGAGATCGCCCATGGTCCGTGCCTACTTCGCCGACTCGACGGCGTGGCCGCCGAACTGGTTCCGCAGGGCCGCGATCATCTTCATCTGCGGCGAGTCGTCCTGGCGGGACGCGAAGCGGGCGAAGAGGGACGCCGTGATGGCGGGCAGCGGAACGGCGTTGTCGATGGCCGCCTCGACGGTCCACCGGCCCTCGCCCGAGTCCTCCGCGTAGCCGCGCAGCTTGTCCAGGTGCTCGTCGTCGTCCAGGGCGTTGACCGCGAGGTCGAGCAGCCAGGAGCGGATGACCGTGCCCTCCTGCCAGGAGCGGAACACCTCGCGCACGTCGGTGACCGAGTCGACCTTCTCCAGGAGCTCCCAGCCCTCGGCGTACGCCTGCATCATGGCGTACTCGATGCCGTTGTGGACCATCTTGGAGAAGTGGCCCGCGCCCACCTTGCCGGCGTGCACGAAGCCGAAGTCGCCCTCCGGCTTGAGCGCGTCGAAGACCGGCCGCACCTTCTCGATGTTCTCGGCGTCGCCGCCGACCATCAGCGCGTAGCCGTTCTCCAGGCCCCACACACCGCCCGAGACACCGGCGTCCACGAAGCCGATGCCCTTGGCCGCCAGCTCCTCGGCGTGCTTCTCGTCGTCCGTCCAGCGGGAGTTGCCGCCGTCCACGACCGTGTCGCCGGCCTCCAGCAGGTCACCGAGCTCGTCGATGACGGTCTGGGTGGGGGCGCCGGCCGGCACCATCACCCAGACCACACGCGGGCCTTCGAGGCCGCTCACGAGTTCGGCGAGGCTGTGCACGTCGGCGAGGTCCGGATTACGGTCGTAGCCGATGACGGTGTGCCCCGCGCGGCGTATGCGCTCGCGCATGTTGCCGCCCATCTTGCCGAGACCGATGAGTCCGAGCTGCATTGTCAGTTCACTTCTTCCGGAGAGTGCGGTAAGCGGCCACGAGAGCGGCCGTGGAGGGATCGAGGCCGGGGACGTCCGCGCCCTCGGTCAGGGCGGGTTCGACGCGCTTGGCGAGCACCTTGCCGAGTTCGACGCCCCACTGGTCGAAGGAGTCGATGTTCCAGACCGCGCCCTGGACGAACACCTTGTGCTCGTAGAGGGCGATCAACTGGCCGAGGACGGAGGGGGTCAGTTCGGCGGCGAGGATCGTGGTCGTGGGGTGGTTGCCGCGGAACGTCTTGTGCGGCACCAGGTCTTCGGGCACGCCCTCGGCGCGGACCTCGTCCGGGGTCTTGCCGAACGCCAGCGCCTGCGTCTGCGCGAAGAAGTTCGCCATCAGCAGGTCGTGCTGGGCCGCGAGTTCGTCGCCCAGTTCACCGACCGGGTTGACGAAGCCGATGAAGTCGGCGGGGATGAGCTTGGTGCCCTGGTGGATCAACTGGTAGTACGCGTGCTGGCCGTTGGTGCCGGGCGTGCCCCACACCACCGGTCCGGTCTGCCACTCCACCGGGCTGCCCTCACGGTCCACGGACTTGCCGTTGGACTCCATGTCGAGCTGCTGGAGATAGGCCGTGAACTTCGACAGGTAGTGCGAGTACGGCAGCACCGCGTGCGACTGGGCGTCGTGGAAGTTGCCGTACCAGATGCCCAGCAGGCCCATCAGCAGCGGGGCGTTGGCCTCGGCGGGCGCGGTGCGGAAGTGCTCGTCGACCAGGTGGAAGCCGTCGAGCATCTCGCGGAAACGGTCCGGACCGATCGCGATCATCAGCGACAGGCCGATCGCCGAGTCGTACGAGTAGCGCCCGCCGACCCAGTCCCAGAACTCGAACATGTTCGCCGTGTCGATGCCGAAGTCCGACACCTTCTCCGCGTTCGTCGACAGCGCCACGAAGTGCTTGGCCACCGCCTTCTCCTCACCGAGCCCGGCGAGCAGCCAGGAGCGCGCGGAGGTGGCGTTGGTGATGGTCTCGATGGTGGTGAACGTCTTGGAGGCGATGACGAACAGCGTCTCGGCCGGGTCCAGGTCGCGGACGGCCTCGTGCAGGTCCGCGCCGTCCACGTTCGAGACGAACCGCAGGGTCAGCGAGCGGTCCGTGAAGGAGCGCAGCACCTCGTAGGCCATGGCGGGGCCGAGGTCCGAGCCGCCGATGCCGATGTTGACGACGTTCTTGATGCGCTTGCCCGTGTGCCCGGTCCACTCGCCCGAGCGCACCCGCTCCGCGAAGTCCGCCATCTTGTCCAGGACCGCGTGCACGGCCCGCACCACGTTCTCGCCGTCGACCTCGACCACCGCGTCCCGCGGCGCCCGCAGCGCGGTGTGCAGCACCGCCCGGTCCTCGGTCGTGTTGATCTTCTCGCCCCGGAACATCGCGTCCCGCAGCCCGAACACGTCCGTGGCGACGGCGAGTTCCTGGAGCAGGGCCAGGGTCTCGTCGGTGATCAGGTGCTTGGAGTAGTCGATCCGCAGGTCACCGACCCGGACGACATAGCGCTCGGCGCGCGCGGGGTCGGCGGCGAACAGGTCGCGCAGCCGCGGGTGCAGCAGCGCGGTCGCGCGGTGGTCCTCGAGGGCCACCCACTCCGGCCGCCGTGTGGGCTTGGGGAACTCAGACATCGAGGGGGTTCTCCTTGGGGGCCTCGCCGCGCAGCGCCACGGCGTACATCTCGTCGGCGTCGAGGCGGCGCAGTTCCTCGGCGATCAGCTGGGACGTGGAGCGCACCTTCAGCGCGAGGGTGCGGGAGGGCTGTCCGGGCAGGGACAGGGTCGCGAGCGGTCCCTCGGGGCGGTCGATGACGATCTCGCCGTTCTCGGTGCCGAGCCGGACGGCCGTCACGACGGGGCCCGCGGTGACGACCCGCTCGGTCTTGACCCGCAGGCGGGCCTCCAGCCAGCGGGCGAGCAGTTCGGCGCTCGGGTTCTGCGCCTCGCTCTCGACGGTCGCCGAGATCACCTTCGTACGCGCCTGGTCCAGGGCCGCGGCCAGCATGGAGCGCCACGGCGTGAGCCGGGTCCAGGCCAGGTCGGTGTCGCCCGGGGCGTAGGAGGCCGCGCGGGCGTCCAGCGCCGCGAGGGGTGTCTCGACGGCGTACATGTCGGTGATCCGGCGCTGGGCGAGGGCGCCGAGCGGGTCCTTCGCCGGGACCTCGGGCGCGTCCACCGGCCACCAGACGACGACCGGGGCGTCCGGCAGCAGCAGCGGCAGGACCACGGAGTCGGCGTGGTCGGACACGTCGCCGTAGGTCCGCAGGACGACCGTCTCGCCGGTGCCCGCGTCGGAGCCGACGCGGACCTCGGCGTCCAGGCGGGAGTTGGTGCGGTCGCGCGGGGTGCGCGCGACCCGCCGGATGACGACCAGGGTCCGCGAGGGGTGCTCGCGGGAGGCCTCCTCGGCCGCCTTGATCGAGTCGTACGCGTTCTCCTCGTCGGTGACGATGACCATCGTCAGGACCATGCCCACGGCGGGGGTGCCGATGGCCCGGCGCCCCCGTACGAGCGCCTTGTTGATTTGGCTTGCCGTGGTGTCGGTCAGGTCGATCTTCATGGCCTGCGCCAGCTCCGTCCGTCTCGTGCGAGCATCTCGTCGGCTTCCTCCGGGCCCCAGCTGCCCGAGGGGTACTGCGCGGGCGTGCCGTGGCTGTCCCAGTACCCCTCGATCGGGTCGAGGATCTTCCAGGACTCTTCCACCTCCTGGTGACGGGGGAAGAGATTGGCGTCGCCGAGCAGGACATCCAGGATCAGCCGTTCGTACGCCTCCGGGCTGGACTCGGTGAACGACTCGCCGTACGCGAAGTCCATGGTGACGTCCCGGATCTCCATCGACGTACCCGGTACCTTCGATCCGAAGCGCACCGTCATGCCCTCGTCGGGCTGGACGCGGATGACGATCGCGTTCGCGCCGAGTTCCTCGGTCGCCGTGGAGTCGAACGGGGAGTGCGGGGCGCGCTGGAAGACGACCGCGATCTCCGTGACCCGCCGGCCCAGTCGCTTGCCGGTGCGCAGGTAGAACGGGACCCCGGCCCAACGGCGGTTGTCCACCTGGAGCTTGACGGCCGCGTAGGTGTCGGTCGTCGACGCGGGGTCGATGCCGTCCTCCTGGAGGTAGCCGCGCACCTCGGCGCCGCCCTGCCAGCTCGCCGCGTACTGGCCGCGCACGGTGTGCTCGCCCAGGTTCTCCGGCAGCTTCACGGCCCTGAGGACCTTGAGCTTCTCGGCGAGCAGCGACTCGGCGTCGAACGCGGCCGGTTCCTCCATGGCGGTGAGCGCCAGCAGCTGGAGCAGATGGTTCTGGATGACGTCACGGGCGGAGCCGATGCCGTCGTAGTAACCGGCCCGGCCGCCGATGCCGATGTCCTCGGCCATGGTGATCTGGACGTGGTCGACGTACGACCGGTTCCAGACGGGCTCGTACATCTGATTGGCGAAGCGGAGCGCCAGGATGTTCTGGACGGTCTCCTTGCCGAGGTAGTGGTCGATCCGGAACACCTGGTCCGGGTCGAACACGTCGTGCACGATCCGGTTCAGCTCGCGGGCGCTCGCCAGGTCGTGGCCGAACGGCTTCTCGATGACCGCGCGCCGCCAGGACCCCTCGGGGGCGTCGGCCAGTCCGTGCCTCTTGAGCTGGCGGACCACCTTCGGGAAGAACTTCGGCGGTACGGAGAGGTAGAACGCGTAGTTGCCGCTGGTGCCCCGGGAAGCGTCCAACTCGTCGACGGCGGAGCGCAGTTGCTTGAATGCCGTGTCGTCGTCGAAGTCGCCGGGGATGAACCGCATGCCCTCGGCGAGCTGCTGCCAGACCTCCTCGCGGAACTCGGTCCTGGAGTGCTCGCGCACCGAGTCGTGGACCACCTGCGCGAAGTCCTGGTCCTCCCACTCGCGGCGGGCGAACCCGAGGAGCGAGAATCCCGGCGGCAGCAGACCCCGGTTGGCGAGGTCGTACACCGCCGGCATCAGCTTCTTGCGGGACAGGTCGCCCGTGACGCCGAAGATGACCAGGCCGGAGGGGCCGGCGATACGGGGGAGCCGGCGGTCGCGCGGGTCGCGCAGCGGGTTGTCCCAGTCGGCCGCCACGCCGAGCGCGGCGGCGAGGTCCTCGTCCGCCTGGACGGCGGGCGTGCCCGCGGCCGCCTCGGCGGACGCGCCGGGGACCGGGGCGCCGAGCGCCGTGGCGGCGGCCTCGGGCGTCAGAACGTCCTGTTCCACGGCCGTGTCACCGGATCCCTGCGGCGCGGGGGCCGCGTTCTGCGACGCATCGTCGGGAAGCGCCTCACCCCCGGTCATGCGCCCTCAACTCCCTTGCCGCGCAGCGAGGCGGTCACCGCGTCGAGAAGGTCCTCCCAGGCCGCCTCGAACTTCGAGACGCCCTCGTCCTCCAGCTGTCCGACGACCTCGTCGTACGAGATGCCGAGCGCCTCGACCGCGGCCAGGTCGGCACGGGCCTGGTCGTAGCCGCCGGTCACCGTGTCGCCGTGGATGTCGCCGTGGTCGGCGGTCGCGTTCAGCGTCCCCTCGGGCATGGTGTTGACCGTGCCGGGAGCGACCAGTTCGTCGACGTACAGGGTGTCCTTGTACGCGGGGTCCTTGACGCCCGTGGAGGCCCACAGCGGACGCTGCTTCTGCGCGCCGTGGCCGGCGAGCGCCGTCCAGCGGGCGTCGCCCGGCGCGGTGCCGTCGGCGGCGCCGAACACGCCCTCGTACGCCTCGTAGGCCAGACGGGCGTTGGCGAGCGCCGCCCTGCCCTTGAGCGCGAGCGCCTCGTCCGTGCCGAGCTTCGCGAGCCGCTTGTCGATCTCACTGTCGACGCGGGAGACGAAGAAGGAGGCGACGGAGTGGATGCCGGCGAGGTCGATGCCGGCGGCCCGCGCCTTCTCCAGGCCCGCCAGATAGGCGTCCATGACCTCGCGGTAGCGCTCCAGCGAGAAGATCAGCGTCACGTTGACGCTGATGCCGAGGCCGATGACCTCGGTGATCGCCGGGAGACCGGCCTCGGTCGCCGGGATCTTGATCATCGCGTTCGGGCGGTCCACCAGCCAGGCGAGCTGGCGGGCCTCGGCGACGGTCGCGGCGGTGTTGTGCGCCAGACGGGGGTCGACCTCGATGGAGACCCGGCCGTCACGGCCCCCGGTCGCCTCGAAGACCGGGCGC
Source organism: Streptomyces sp. f51 (assembly GCF_037940415.1). NCBI lineage: Bacteria > Bacillati > Actinomycetota > Actinomycetes > Kitasatosporales > Streptomycetaceae > Streptomyces > Streptomyces sp. f51. Next base: position 6,392,852 of record NZ_CP149798.1, read on the forward strand.
AGGATGTCCGCGGCGGCGCGGACGTCGGCGGTCGTCATCATGCGGACGGCCTCGTCGACGGTCACCCCGCGCACCGCGAGGTCGGCCAGCTGCTGCTCGTAGCCCTCGCCCGAGCCGATGGCGGCCTGGAAGATGGACGGGTTGGTGGTCACGCCCACCACGTGCCGCGTCGCGACGAGTTCGGCCAGGTTGCCGGACTCGATGCGCTTGCGGGAGAGGTCGTCGAGCCAGATGGAGACGCCTTCGCCGGAGAGGCGCTCAAGAGGTACCGCGGTCGCGGTTGCTTCGGTCACAGTGATCATCTTCCTTCGTGCGAACGGATCAACCGCGCAGGGCGGCGAGGGATTCCCGCGCGGCGGCGGCTACGTTGTCGGCGGTGAAGCCGAACTCGGCGAACAGGGTCCCGGCGTCGGCCGAGGCGCCGAAGTGCTCCAGCGAGACGATCCGTCCCGCGTCACCGACGTACCGGTACCAGGTCAGGGCGATGCCGGCCTCTACCGCCACGCGGGCCTTCACGGACGGCGGCAGGACGCTGTCCCGGTACTCCGGGGACTGCTCCTCGAACCACTCGACGGACGGCATCGACACCACGCGGGTGCCGACCCCCTCGGCCTCCAGCAGCTCGCGCGCCGCGACGGCGAGCTGCACCTCGGAGCCGGTCGCGACGAGGACGACGTCCGGGGTGCCGCTGGAGGCGTCCCGCAGGACGTAACCGCCGCGCGCCGCGTCGGGGTTGGCCGGGTAGGTCGGCACGCCCTGACGGGTGAGGGCCAGACCGTGCGGGGCCGGGTTCGTGGCGTGGCGCTCGAGGATCTCGCGCCAGGCGATGGCCGTCTCGTTGGCGTCCGCGGGGCGGACGACGTTCAGGCCGGGGATGGCGCGCAGCGAGGCGAGGTGCTCGATCGGCTGGTGGGTCGGACCGTCCTCGCCGAGGCCGATCGAGTCGTGCGTCCACACGTACGTCACCGGGAGCTGCATCAGCGCGGAGAGGCGGACGGCGTTGCGCATGTAGTCGGAGAACACCAGGAAGGTGCCGCCGTAGATGCGGGTGTTGCCGTGCAGCGCGATGCCGTTCATCTCCGCGGCCATGGAGTGCTCGCGGATGCCGAAGTGGATCGTGCGGCCGTACGGGTTCGCCTCGGGCAGCGGGTTGCCCTCGGGGAGGAACGAGCTGGTCCTGTCGATCGTGGTGTTGTTCGAGCCGGCGAGGTCGGCGGAGCCGCCCCACAGCTCGGGCAGCACGGAACCGAGGGCCTGGAGGACCGTGCCGGAGGCGGCGCGGGTGGCGACGGACCTGCCCTCCTCGAACACCGGCAGCGCGCTCTCCCAGCCCTCGGGGAGCTGGCCGGCGACGATCCGGTCGAACAGCCGCGCGTTCTCGGGCCGCTCGGTGCGCCAGGCGCCGACGCGCTTGTCCCAGGCGGCGTGCGCCTCGGCGCCCCGGTCCAGGGCCTGGCGGGCGTGGGCCAGCACCTCGGCGTCGACCTGGAAGGAGCGCTCCGGGTCGAAGCCCAGGAGCCGCTTGGTGGCGGCGATCTCCTCGGCGCCGAGCGCCGAGCCGTGCGAGGCCTCGGTGTTCCGCGCGTTCGGGGCGGGCCAGGCGATGATCGTGCGCATCGCGATGATCGACGGGCGCCCGGTCTCGGCCTGCGCCGCCTTGAGCGCCGTGTACAGGGCGTGGACGTCGGTGTCGCCGTCGGGCGTGGGCTCGATGCGCTGCACGTGCCAGCCGTACGCCTCGTAGCGCTTCAGCACGTCCTCGGAGAAGGCGGTCGCGGTGTCGCCCTCGATGGAGATGTGGTTGTCGTCGTAGAGGAAGACGAGGTTGCCGAGCTTCTGGTGGCCCGCGAGCGAGGACGCCTCAGCCGAGATGCCCTCCTCCAGGTCGCCGTCGGAGACGATCGCCCAGATGGTGTGGTCGAAGGGCGACTCGCCCTCGGGGGCCTCCGGGTCGAACAGGCCGCGCTCGTAGCGGGCGGCCATCGCCATGCCCACCGCGTTGGCGGCGCCCTGGCCGAGCGGGCCGGTCGTGGTCTCCACCCCCGCGGTGTGCCCGTACTCGGGGTGACCGGGCGTCTTGGACCCCTGGGTGCGGAACGCCTTCAGATCGTCGAGGCCGAGTTCATAACCTGACAGGAAGAGCTGGGTGTAGAGCGTCAGCGAGGTGTGACCGGGGGAGAGGACGAAACGGTCGCGTCCGGTCCACTCCGGGTCGGCCGGGTCGTGCCGCATCACCTTCTGGAAGAGCGTGTACGCCGCCGGGGCCAGGCTCATCGCCGTACCGGGATGGCCGTTGCCGACCTTCTGCACGGCGTCGGCGGCCAGAAGGCGGGCCGTGTCGACGGCGCGGCGGTCGAGCTCGGTCCAGCCGAATCCGTCGGAGCTCTGCGTGCTCATCTTCAAGAAGTCCTCACTGGAGGTGCTGTCATGGGGTCTTTGCGTTCAAACCTAAAAGTCAGACTTTTGATGGGGAAGGTGTCCGTGTGTCAGCCTTCGGTGAAAGTGGGACACATGGAGCCGTGGCGAGCCGACGCGAGAAGGACATGAACGACAGAACCACCCAAGGCGGCACGGGCGGTGAGGGGCCCGAGGACGGGATCAGGACCTTTCCGTTCCCGGCCGATCTGAGCCTGTCCGGCGTGGGCATGCAGGTCGGCGCGATGGGCGCCGGGCGCACCTGGCACGCGGACGCCCCGCTGGAACGCGTGCACCGCATCGACTTCCACGTCGTGATGCTCTTCCACGAGGGGCCCGTACGGCACATGATCGACTTCGCCGAGTACGAGGCCCGCGCGGGCGACCTGCTGTGGATCCGGCCCGGCCAGGTGCACCGCTTCTCCAGCACCGACCCCTATCGCGGGACCGTCCTGACCATGCAGCCCGGATTCCTGCCCCGCGCGACCGTCGAGGCGACCGGGCTCTACCGCTACGACCTGCCACCGCTGCTGCGCCCGGACACGGCCCGGCTGGAAGCCCTCGAGCACGCGCTCACGCAGCTGGAGCGCGAGTACGTCGACACGACCACGCTGCCGCTCAGTCTGCACACCGCGGTACTGCGGCACTCGCTCACCGCGTTCCTGCTGCGCCTGGCCCACCTCGCGGCGAGCTCCGCCGAGGCGGCGCACGAGCACAGGGACACCACGTTCACCCGGTTCAGGGACGCGGTCGAGAAGGACTTCGCCGTCAACCACAGCGTCAGTGCCTACGCGGACGCCCTCGGTTACTCGCGGCGCACCCTGGTCCGCGCGGTGCGCGCCGCCACCGGCGAGACGCCCAAGGGGTTCATCGACAAGCGGGTCGTCCTGGAGGCCAAACGGCTCCTCGCCCACACGGACATGCCGATCGGGCGCATCGGGGCCGCCGTCGGCTTCCCGGACTCGGCCAATTTCTCGAAGTTCTTCCACCAGCACACGGGCTCGACACCGGTGGCCTTCCGGTCCGAACTGCGCTGAGCCCGGGCGGCCTCGCGGGCCGGTGCGTGCCGGGTGGTGGCGGTGCGGCCGAGCGGGCCGGTGCGTGCCGGGCGGGGCGGACCTCGTGGGTCCGCCCCGCCCGGCCGTACTGAAGTGACTGATCCTCGGTTCGCCTGTCAGTGACCGAAGTCGAACCAGTTGACGTTCACGAAGTCCGCGGGCTGGCCGCTGGTGAAGGTCAGATAGACGTCATGGGTTCCGGTCACGGAGCTCATGTTCGCGGGCACGGTCCTCCAGGACTGCCAGCCACCGGTGTTGGCCAGCGCGAAGCTCGCGACCGGTGTGCTCGTACGGCTGTCGAGGCGCACCTCGACCAGTCCGCTGACCCCGCCCGCCGCGCCGCTCGCGACCCGGCCGTAGAACTGGGTGGCCGCCGACGAACCGAAGTTGACGCCCTTGTACACCGCGTAGTCGCCGTTGGCGATCGTGCCGATGTCCTGGCCGCCGCCGGTGTCCGTGGTGGTCTCGCCGACGACACCGCTCTGGCTGTCGTAGGACTCGGCCTGGATGGTGCTGTAGGCGTCACGGTTGCCAGTGGGCGGGGGAGTGGTGCCGCCGCCACCGCCGGCCGACTGGAGCACCTGGACGTAGTCGACGACGAGCGGGTGACCCGGCTCCGTGCCGCCGTCGGGGCCGCCGCCGAAGGCACCCGGGAAGCCGCCGCCCATCGCCACGTTCAGGATCATGAAGTAGCCGTGGTTGGTGGCGTTGGCCCAGGTGGTCGCGTCGACCTGGTTCGCCTTCACCGTGTGGAAGTTGACGCCGTCGAGGTAGAAGCGGATCTCCTCGGGGCTGGTCGACCTGTCCCACTCCATCGCGTAGGTGTGGAAGCCTGCCTGACAGGTCGTGCCGGTACAGGGCGTGTTGTTGCCGATGCCGCTGGTCTCGTTGCACGGGCCGCCCGGGTTGGTGCCGCAGTGCATCGTGGCCCACTCGGTGTTGAGGCCCTGGACGTTCTCCATGATGTCCAGTTCGCCGACGCCCGGCCAGTTCTGGTAGTTGCCGCGGTAGGGCGCGCCCAGTGCCCAGAAGGCGGGCCAGTAGCCCTTGGCGGCGGCGCCCGTCACGTTCGGCATCTGGAGCCGCGCCTCCATGCGCAGCTTGCCGCCCGCGGGCGGCTGGAAGTCGGTGCGGGTGGTCTCGATGCGGCCCGAGGTCCAGTTGCCCGAGGCGTCACGGCGCGGGGTGATCAGCAGGTTGCCGTTGCCGTCCAGGGCCACGTTGCTGGTGCTCGAGGTCATCGTCTCGACCTCGCCGGTGCCGAAGTTGGCCGGCCCGCCGGGGTAGCTGGTGCCCGTCGTGTACTGCCAGTTGGCGGTGTTGACGCCGCTCCCGGCCGCCCCGGTGAAGTCGTCGGCGAAGACCTGGGTCCAGCCGGTGGGGGGTGTGGGGGCGGACGCGTTCGCGGGCAGGGTCGCCGCGGTCGCGGCGGCCGCCGCCAGGCTCAGCGTGCCGATCACGGCGACGAGCACGCGCCGGACGGAGCCGCGTCCGGGTCTGCCGGTGGTTTCACTCATGGGTGCCTCTTCGCGTACGGAGTGGGGTGCGCGGGTGGGGGTGTGAGAGCGCTCCCACGAGAATCTGAGAGCGCTCTCAACAGAGGTGCGCGGCCAATGTGCTCTCTGTCACTCCGGTCGTCAAGAGGTGAAGCCGAGAAAGTCCTTGCGCCACAAGGGAGTTCACGCCGTGAAGTAAGGGGGAAGTCCCGATGGGCGCACCGCGGACGGTAGTTGAAGTCCGGTCATCGGGCGCACCCCTCAAAGTGCGCTGCCGGCCTGCCAGTCGGCCCACGACAGGTTCCAGCCGTTCAGTCCGTTCGACGCCTCGACGGTCCGCTCGCCGGAGTTCTCCACCACCACGACGTCCCCGAGCATCGAACTCTCGTAGAACCGGTAACCCGGCACGGAGCTGTCGCCCGCGCCCTTGGTGTCGCGCAGGCCGACGCAGCCGTGGCTGGTGTTGCTGCTCCCGAACACCGAGGGCACGGCCCAGTAGTTGCCGTGGATGAAGGTGCCCGAAGTGGTCAGGCGCTGGGCGTGCGGCACGTCCGCGATGTCGTACTCGTCGCCGAGCCCGACCGTCGAGGACTGCATCCGGGTCTGCTCGAACCGCTCGCTGATCACCATGATCCCGGACCAGGTCGTGTGGTCCGGCGCGCCGCCGCTGACCGGGTAGGTGGCGAGCGTGGTCCCGTCCCGCTCGACCGTCATGGTCTTCCTCGCGAGGTCGACGGTGCTCACCTGACGGCGGCCGATGCGGAAGGTGACGTCCTTGGACTGGACCCCGTAGACGCCGTCCGCGCCCTCGACGTCCTTCAGACGCAGGCTCAGTGTGATCTTCGTGCCGGCCGCCCAGTAGCGCGCGGGACGGAAATCCAGCCGGGTGTTCCCGAACCAGTGGCCCACCACCTCGACCGCGGGTTCCGCGGTCACCGTGATGGCCTTTTCCACCGCGGCCCGGTCCTTCACGGCCTCGGTGAAGTTGATCGACACGGGCATGCCGACTCCGGACGTCGAATTCGCCTCGGGCGTGAAATAGCCGGCGAACGTCCGGCCCGGGGACTTCGTGACGAACGTCGCGATGTGTTCGACGCCACCCGTCGCCTTGGCCGTGACCGTGTATTTGGTGCCCGAGTACGGATTGCGGGACGAGATCCAGCGGGTGCGGTCGTCGTCGAAGGATCCGGCCAGCGTGGAGCCGTCGTTGCCGGACACCTCGACCGACGACAGCGTGCCGTCGGCCACGGAGACCACGACAGGAGCGGCGAAGCCGGCCTTCCTCGTGCCGTCGGCGGGGGTGACGGTGACCGTCGGCGTCCTCACCTGCGTCTTCACCTTCGTTCCGGTCCCGGACGCCGCGGTCGCAGCCGTGTCCTTCTCCTCCGCGGCGCCCGCCGGAGCGCCACAACCGCTCAGCGCGAGCACCGGTGCGCAGGCCCCGAAGGCCGCGAGGACGCCCCGCCGTGACCAGGCCCGACGTCCCGGGCGCGGCCATGTCCGTGCCGGCTCCCGCGTCGCGGTCTCGGGCCGATTCGATATCTCAGGGACGCCCACGGAACGCCTTTCCTCGGTTCTTTCACTCAGCACCACTGCGGGTGCATCCTGCGGGACTTCCCTGGGTTGATTCTTTGAATCCGGCGTCCCCAGCCTGAGATTCCGGTGAAGACGCCGGGAGAGACGGCCTGAATCCACGGTTGCCGGGCCGCCCCGAATGATGAACAGATGATGAAAAGCGCCCCGTCCGATCCCTCGTTTCCCGGGAGGCCGTTCCGCTTGCCGGATCCGCGACCACACCATGCCGGAGGCATCCGTGAATCCAGTCCCTCAGGGGCACACCGTGGCCATCGTCGGAGCGGGCGCCGCCGGCACGCTCACCGCCGTGCAGCTGTGCGAGACGGCGACCCGCCGCCGTACCCGCCTGCGTCTCCTCCTGGTCGACCCCGCCCCCGAGGCCGGGCGCGGCACCGCGTACGCCACGGACGATCCCAGGCACCGCCTGAACGTGCCCGCGGGCGGTATGAGCGGCTATCCCGACGACCCGGGACACTTCACCCGCTGGCTGTGCGGGCACGGCGAACCCACCGTCAGGGGAACCGACTTCGCCACCCGCTATCGATACGGCGCCTACCTCGCCGACACCCTCGCCCAGGCGATCGTCCACGCGCACGGCGTCGTCACCGTGCGCCGGCTGCGGACCAGGGCCGAGGCCTGCGTCCCCGGCCCCGACGGCGGACTTGAGCTCCGGCTCGCCGACGGGAACAGCCTGGTGGCCGACAGCGTGGTCCTCGCCACCGGACCTGCCGCCACGACCGGCGACTGGGCCCCGCCCCGGCTGCGTACCTCCGAACGGTTCATCCGCTCGCCCTGGACCCCGGGCGCGCTCGACGGACCCCTCGCCCGACCCGCCGGTCACGCACGGGGGGACACGTGCGACGACGTCCTGCTGGTGGGGACCGGGCTCACCGCGGTCGACCTCGCGCTCAGCCTCGACCGCCCCGGGCGCACCGTGCACGCCCTCTCCCGCACGGGTCTGCTGCCGCAAGCGCACGCGCTCAGCCCCGCACCGGCGATGGCCGCGCCCGAAGGACTCGACGCGCCGACCCTGTCCACGCTGCGCCGGACCGTCTACCGCCACATCGGCCGTGCCGTCCGCGCCCATGGTGACTGGCGCCCCGCCCTGGACAGTCTCCGCCCGCACACGGCGCGGCTGTGGCACAGCCTCACCCCCGAGGAACGCGCGGACTTCCTGCGGAGCGAGGGCGCGCTCTGGAACACCCACCGGCACCGGATGGCGCCGACCACCGCCGAAACCCTGGACCGTGCCCGCACGGCCCGGCGACTGCGGGTGCACACCGGCGGGATCGCCGACGCCTTCCCCGGTCCTGACGGCTCCGCACTGCTCATCCTCACCAACGGGAGCCGTATCGAGGCCGGTTGGGTGATCGACTGCACCGGACCCGGGCCGCGCCCCGAAGACCCGCTGTGGCGCTCGCTGTTCGCGGCGGGCAGCGCCGTGCCCGGACCGCTCGGGCTCGGCGTCGCGACCCGTGGCGGCCGGCTCCTCGACCGGGAAGGCGGCTCAGGACTCCCGGTGTTCACCCTCGGTGCCCCGCGCCGCGGTGAACTCTGGGAGACCACGGCCATCCCCGAGATCCGTGTCCAGGCCGCGGAGCTGGCCGAGCAGCTGCTCGCGCCCCTGGTACCGCGGCCGCGCCCCGCGCGCCGCCGGCCGCTCGACGCCCACGGGCTCCCGCTGTCCACCCACGCCGAGGCCGCCGCCGCCCACCGCACCGGCGTCGAACGGGTCCTCAAGGTCAGGGCGGGCGCCGAGGACGCCTTCGCGCGTTCCGTCGCCCTCGACCCCGGCTTCGCGCTCGGGCACGCGGCCCTCGCCCTGCTCGGCCACGAATGCGGAGCCGACGTCGACGTGCCCAGGGCGCTCGCCGACGCGCGGCGCTGCGCCCGGGAACGGGCCGACGCGCGCGAACGTTCCTTCGTCGACGTGGTGACCCGCCGTGTGCGTGGCGAGGGACCCGACCACGGGGCCCGGGCCCTGCTCGGACATCTCACCGCCCACCCCGCCGACGCCCTGGCGCTCGCCGCGGCCGTCCCCACCATCGCCTTCTCCGGCATCAACGACCTCGATCCGGCCTACGCGTTGAGCTTGGTCGAGCGTGCCGCGCCTGCCTACGACGGGCACTGGTTCCCGGCCTCGCTCCTCGCCTTCCTGCGCCAGGACCAGGGCCGCCACGAGGAGGCCGCCGAACTCGCCGGACGCGCGCTCGCCGAGGAGCCCGCCTCCGGACACGCGGTGCACGCACTCGCCCACGTCCACTACGAGACGGGCGCCCACGAGAAGGGCCGCGACTGGCTGGACGCCTGGGTGTCCGGGCACGGGCGCGGTGCCGTCCACCGTGCCCACTTCGCCTGGCACATCGCTCTGCACGAACTGGCCCTGGACGATTCCACGGCCGTCCGCAGGCGCTGGTTCGCCCAGCTCGCCCCGGGACGCGTGACCGGCGTACGCGCCCTGGTCGACTCCGGGTCGCTGCTGTGGCGGGCCCGGCTCAGTGACAGCTGGCGGGGGCCGGTGCCCGCGACGGACGTGCTCGACAGCGTCGCCCGCGAGATCGTGGAACGGCCCGCGACCGCCTTCACCGCGCTGCACGCCGCCGTCGCGCTCACCGCCGCAGGCGATCTCGCGGCACTGCGCCGGCTGCGGGACCACGCCGCCGGCGCCGATCCGGTGCAGCGCGAGGTCGTCGTCCCCCTGTGCGAGGCCCTCGCGGCCCTCGGCGAGGAACGCTTCCACGAGGCGGCCCGGGGCCTGGACGCGCTGCTGCCGGTCGTCGGCCGGGTCGGCGGCAGCGCGGCCCAGCGCGAGGTCGTCGAGGAGACCCTGCTGTACGCCCTGGTCGCGGCGGGCCGCTGCGAGGCGGCCCGCCGTCTCCTGGACGCCCGGCTCGACCGGGGCCACGCGCCCCGCGACCGGCGTCTGCTGGCGGCGCTGCGCGACTGAGGGACGCGAAGCGGGCCTTCGCGACGGAGGCGTGCGAGGCGAGACCAAGGCCCGCTGGGGAAGCCGCCGGTGCCTCGTCGCCGGGTCCCGGCCGTGCGCAGGGGCCGGCCGGGGGAGCGGCCGGCCCCTGCGTCCGCGTCAGGCCCGTGGCTCGCCGGGCGGTGCCGGACGCCAGCCCAGGGCACGGGAGATCCCCCGGGCCGCCACGCGCACCGCCGGGATCAGCGCCGGTACCCGTGCCTCGGCCCAGGGCACGACGAGCGACACGGCCGCGACCACCGAACCGTCCGCGCCCCGCACCGGAGCGGCCACGGACAGCGCGTCGTCCGTGATCTGACGACTGCTCACCACCACACCCGTGCGCCGGACTTCGGCCAGCACACGGCGCAGACGGACCGGGTCCGTGATCGTGTACGGGGTGTACGCGGCCAACGCGCCGGAGCAGTAGCCCTCTTGGACGGCGGGCCGCGCGTGCGCGAGCAGCGCGAGGCCGACGCCCGTCGCGTGCAGCGGCCAGCGGGCGCCTACCTGGATGCGTACACCGACCGACGAACGCCCCGCGATCCACTCGGTGTAGACGACCTCGGTCCCGTCCATGACCGCCAACTGCACGTTCTCGTGGGTCGCTTCGTACAGGTCCTCGAGGAAGGGCAGGGCGACCTGGCGCAGCGCGAGACCGCGCGGGGCCAGCGCCGCGAGCTCCCACAGCCGCAGGCCCACGTGGTAGACGCCGTTCACGTCCCGCTCCAGCGCGCCCCACCCGGTCAGCGCGGCCACCAGCCGGTGCGCGGTGGTGAGGCTGAGGCCGGCCCGGCGGCTGATGTCCGTCAGGGACAGCGCCGCGTGCTCGTGGTCGAACGCGGCGAGAACGGCGAGCAGGCGGCCGGAAGCGGAGGGGGCGGCGCGCTCCCGGCCTGCCATGACCTGCCTCCCGCGGCCCGGCCCCGGGCGGGGCGGTTCGGGCGTCGGAACCACCCTGCCGCACGGGCGCGACGGCGACAATCACCGGGGCGCGCGATGGCACCCTGCTCCTGAAGGACATGTGCCGCGCGGCCCGTGTCCCCGTACGAACTGCGAAGGTGGTACTTGCGTGAGGCTGACCATTCTGGGCGGCGGCGGATTCCGTGTCCCGCTCGTCTACGGGGCACTCCTCGGGGACCGGGCCGAGGGCCGCGTCACCCGCGTCGTGCTGCACGACCTGGACGCGGGACGGCTCTCGGCCGTGGCCCGGGTCCTGGCCGAGCAGGCGGCCGGGGACCCCGGCGCGCCGGAGGTGACCGTCACCACCGACCTCGACGAGGCCCTGCGCGGCGCCGACTTCGTCTTCTCCGCCATCCGCGTCGGCGGCCTGGAGGGGCGTGCGGCGGACGAGCGGGTCGCCCTGGCCGAGGGCGTCCTCGGCCAGGAGACGGTCGGCGCCGGTGGGATCGCCTACGGCCTGCGTACCGTGCCCGTCGCCGTGGACATCGCCCGGCGGGTGGCCCGGCTCGCGCCCGACGCCTGGGTCATCAACTTCACCAACCCGGCCGGACTGGTCACCGAGGCCATGTCCCGCCACCTCGGCGACCGGGTCATCGGCATCTGCGACTCCCCGGTCGGCCTCGGCCGCCGCATCGCCAAGGTCCTCGGCGCGAACCCGCGCGAGGCGTGGATCGACTACGTGGGGCTCAACCACCTCGGCTGGGTACGGGGCCTGCGGGTCGCGGGCCGCGACGAACTCCCGCGGCTGCTCGCCGACCCCGCCCTGCTCGGCTCCTTCGAGGAGGGCAGGCTCTTCGGCCCGCAGTGGCTCCAGTCCCTCGGCGCCGTCCCCAACGAGTACCTGCACTACTACTACTTCAACCGCGAGACCGTGGACGCCTACCAGCGGGCCGAGAAGACGCGCGGCGCCTTCCTGCGCGACCAACAGGCCGGTTTCTACGAGGAGATGCGGCGACCGGACGCCGGGGCCCTGTCCGCCTGGGAACGCACCCGGGCCGAGCGCGAGGCCACGTACATGGCGGAGAACCGCGACGCCGCCGGTGCAGGCGAACGCGAGGAGGACGATCTCTCCGGCGGCTACGAGAAGGTGGCGCTCGCGCTGATGCGGGCCATCGCCCGCGACGAACGGACCACCCTGATCCTCAACGTCCGCAACCGGGGCACGCTCGGCGTCCTCGACGCCGAGGCCGTCATCGAGGTGCCCTGCCTGGTCGACGCCAACGGCGCCCACCCCGTGGCCGTCGACCCGCTGCCGGGCCACGCCGCCGGACTGGTGTGCGCGGTCAAGGCGGTGGAGCGCGAGGTGCTCTCCGCCGCCGAGTCCGGCTCCCGTACGACCGCGGTGAAGGCCTTCGCCCTGCATCCGCTCGTCGACTCGGTCGGCGTGGCACGCGCGCTCGTCGACGGCTACACGGCCGTGCACCCGGGTCTCGCCTATCTGACATGAGGCCACCGCCGGGCGGGCCCGGCGCGCGCGGACGCTGCCCGGGTCCCTCCCGATGACACCCGCTTTGCGCACCGGACTTGCCGACGCCTTGACGATCCGTTTCCTGCGTGTTCAGCCGGGTGTCCGTGCCCGCGTTGTGTAGCGTCCCTAGGGTCCCTGAGTGCTTCGAGTGCGCCGAGTGCTTCGAAGGAAGGGACACATGGACAGACCTCTCGCCGTCCGGGCTCGCGGGATCACCAAGTGCTTCGGGGACGTCGTGGCACTCGACGGCGTCGATCTGGACGTGACACCGGGTCAGATCCACGGCCTGGCCGGACCGAACGGCGCCGGCAAGACGACCCTGCTCGGTCTGCTGCTGGGTCTGGCCGTCGCCGACGAAGGCCGGCTCGAGATCCTCGGCACCCCCATCGGACGGGCGCTCGCCGCCCCCGGCGGGGTCGCCGGCTTCGTCGACGGGCCCGGCCTCTACCCCTCGCTCACCGCCCGGCAGAACCTCACCGCCCTGGCCGCGCTCCGCGGCCGGAGCGCGCGCGCAGCCGGTGTCGACGGGGTGCTGGCCGAGGTCGGGCTCACCGATGTCGCCGACGATCCGGCCCGCGGCTACTCCCTGGGCATGCGCCAGCGGCTCGGCCTCGCGGCCGCCCTGCTCACCGGGCCCCGGCTGCTCGTGCTCGACGAGCCGTCCAACGGCCTCGACCCGGCGGGCAAACGCCATGTCCACGGCGTTCTCGACCGGCTCGCCGGGAACGGGACCGCGGTCGTCCTCTCCAGCCACCGCATGGACGACCTCCAGGCCCTGTGCTCCGAGGTCACCATCCTCGCGACAGGACGGGTCGTCTTCTCCGGCCCGCTGGGCAAACTGGCCGCCGAGAACCGCGAACTCGACTACCGGCTGCTCACCTCGGATCCGGCGGCCGCCCGTCCGCTGGCCCTCGGCACGCCCGGAATCCGCGTCGTCGACGGCGCGGCTCCACGGCACGACACCGACGCGCTCGTCGTACGGGCCCTCGTGCCCGCCGTCGACGAACTGGTGGCACGGCTCGTGGGCGCCGGCGTCGCGCTGCGCGAGCTCGCCCCCGTCGTGTCGCCCCTCGAAGCCGCGTTCCTCGCCCTCACCGAGCCGAAGGAGAACGGCGGATGACCGCGACCGTCGCGGAGGACTCCGGAGTCGAGGCCCAGGGCCCGGACGAGGACGGCGCCCCCGTCCCCCGGGTCCCGGTCGTCCGCGTCTACCGCTTCGAACTCGTCAAACTCGTCTCGCAGTGGCGGATCCGCCTGCTGGTCCTCGCCTGCTGGATCGTGCCCGCGCTGTTCGTGGCCGCGGTCAGCAGGCAGAGCACGCTTCCCGTCGACACGCTCTTCGGCCGCTGGATGCACGCCACCGGGTGGGCCGGGGCGCTGGTGACGCTCGGTTTCGCGGGCACCTGGGCGCTCCCCCTGCTCACCTCGGTCGTCGCCGGTGACGTGTTCGCCTCCGAGGACCGGCTCGGCACCTGGCGCCATCTGCTCGTGGCGGTACGGTCACCGCGCCGGATCTTCGCCGCCAAGGCACTGGCCGGCCTCACCGTCCTCCTGCTCCTCGTGGCCGGACTGGTCGCCTCCAGCTCGGCCGGCGGGGCCGTTGCGGTCGGTGACCAGCCGCTCGTCGGCCTCGACGGCCATCTGCTGACACCGGGGGACGCCGCCGCGAAGGTCCTGCTCGCCTGGGCCTGCGTCCTCGCCCCGACCCTGGCCCTGGCCGCCGTGGGACTGCTCGGCTCCATCACCCTCGGACGGTCCCCGATGGGACTGCTGCTGCCCGCGCTCGTCGCCCTCGCGATGCAGCTCGCCCAGATGATGCCGCTGCCCGTCGCCGTGCGGCTGGCGCTGCCCAGCTACGCCTTCATCGCCTGGAACGGCCTGTTCACCGGCCCCGCCCAGCTCGGCCCGCTCCTCATCGGCATCGCGGTCAGCCTGCTGTGGGCACTGACCGCGACGGTGTCGGCCCATCTCCTCTTCATGCGGCGGGACTTCACCGACACGGCCCACGACGGACCGGGCCGTGGCGCGGTCACCGCCGGACTCCTGCCGCTCGCCGGGCTGGCCGCCGTCACGGCCCTGACCGTCGGCGCCGCCACGGGGGCCACCGGCTCCGGGATCGAACAGGACAAGGTGCAGCGCTCGGCCGCGACGGCGTTCGCGCACCTCTACCGGCTCCAGACCCGGCAGCTCAACCGCCCCGCCGTCACGGAGGCACAGCTCAAGGTCACGGCGGACTGCGACAAGGGCAGCGTCAAGGTCGCGGCCGAGGGTCCGGGCAACGACTGGCGCTGTGTCGTCTCCTGGCACCTTCCCGGCGTCGACGCCGTGGGGACGGCCGTCTACCAGCTCGACATCACCCCGGACGGCCGATACATGGCCGACGGTGACGGACCGAAGGAGGTGAACGGCTACTTCCTGGTCCGCACACCGACCGGGGACGCACCGAACCCGCTCTGGCAGTTCGACGGGAATGTCGACCTGCTCGCCAGCTCGAAGGGATGACTCCATGCAGGTAACGCGTCGCCGACGGACCGGGAAGAAGGGACGATCGGGCGCGCCGGGCAGACTCACCGGCGTGGCAGGCCCGTTCGGCGGACTCGCCGGAAGACGGATACCGCTGGTCACGGCGGGCACCACCGTGCTCGCCCTCCTCGCCGCCGGGGCGGCCTTCGCCCAGACGCACCAGTTCGGCACCGACCAGGTCGGCCAGGTCACCGATCGCGGTCAGGTCGTCTCCGGCGACCAGTACATCGCGCCGTACGGCGACCGGCTCGTCGTCCAGAACGGGAAGATCATGTCGTCCTCGGTCAGCCCGGACGGCACCCACCTCGCGGCCTCGCTCACCGACGGCGGGAGCGCCCTGTCGATCGTCGACCTGAAGAGCTGGAAGGTGCAGCAGCTCGTCAGCAGCGCCGCGTCCTCCGTCCCGCGCATCAGCGGCAACAGCGTGGGCCAGGAAGGACCGAGCTACTCGCCCGACGGCTCACAGCTCTGGCTGGGCCAGACCGACGGGTACACCCGGTTCACCGTGACCGCGGACGGCGGCGTCACCGACCCCGTGTTCGTCCCGGTCGCCGCGGACGGGGCCAAGCACGCGCTCGTGGGCGCGGCGGTGTTCTCGCCCGACGGCTCCACCGTGTACTCGGCCGTGAACGGACAGAACCGGGTGGTCGCCATCGACGCGGCCACCGGGACCGTCCGGCAGAGCTGGAACGTGGGCAACGCCCCGCGCGACCTGGCCCAGGTCGGTGACAGGCTCTACGTCAGCGACGAGGGCGGGCGCCCCGCGCGGGCCGGTGACACCACGATCAACTCGTACGGCACCCAGGTACCGGCCGACCCGGTCACCGCGGCCACCACCACCGGAACCGTCAGCGTCATCGACCTGGCGGACCCGTCCGCCGCGGTCACGAGCATCCCCGTCGGACTGCACCCCACCGCCCTGTACGCCAAGGGCAGGGCGCTGTTCGTCACCAACACCGCCACCAACGACGTGTCGGTCATCGACACGGCCAGGAACAAGGTCGTCCAGACCATCGCGACCCAGCCGTGGCCGGAAGCGTCGGTGGGCTACGAGCCCGACGCGGTGACGCTCACCGACGACGGCCATCTGCTGGTGACGCTCGGCCGCGCCAACGCCGTCGCCGTCTATCGGTACCGGTCACCGCAGGACCCGGTCCGCTACATCGGGCTGCTCCCCACGGACTACTTCCCCGCGGAGATCTCCGCCGTCGGCAAGGACGTCGTGGTCTCCAACACCCGTGGCGTCGACGCCCGCCGGACCACCACCGCGGCCGGGCACGCCACGCACGACACGACGTCGAGCGTGCAGCGGTTCACCCTGCCCGACGACAGTGTCGTACGGGCGCAGACGGCCAAGGTCTTCCGGCAGAACGGCTGGACGGCGGGCTCGGTGGCCCGGTCGAGGAGCAAGGGACACGCCAAGCCGGTCGCCGTCCCGCTGCGGCTCGGCGACCCCTCGACGATCAAGCACGTGTTCCTGCTCGTGAAGGAGAACCGCACCTACGACCAGGTCCTCGGGGACGTTCCCGAGGGCAACGGCGATCCGTCGCTGGCGCAGTTCGGCGAGAACGTGACCCCCAACCAGCACGCCATGGCGCGGCAGTTCGGGCTCTACGACAACACGTACGACATCGGCACGAACTCCGCCGAGGGGCACAACTGGCTGATGCAGGCGGACGATCCGGAGTACACCGAGTCCTCGGCCGGTGAGTACGCGCGCAGTTACGACACCGAGGACGACGCACTCGGCCACCAGCGGACCGGCTTCCTGTGGACCGGAGCGCAGGCGGCGGGCAACTCGGCCCGGGACTTCGGCGAGTTCCAGCAGTTCCTCACCAAGCCTGCCGACGCCAGCTGGCAGAACCTGTACTGCGACGCGAAGAACATGGCCTCGACGGGCCAGGACACGGCGTACGCGCTGGACTCGTCCTCGCCGATCCCCTCCCTCAACGACGTGTCCGTGCACGGCTTCCCGAAGTTCGACACCAGTGTCCCGGACGTGTACCGGGAGGAGATCTGGAAGCGTGACTTCGAGAAGAACGGTCCGGCGAACCTGAACATGTTCTGGCTCTCCAGCGACCACACCGGCGGTCCGGCGAACGCGGCCGCCCAGGTGGCCGACAACGACCTCGCGACCGGCAGGATCGTCGACGAGATCTCGCACAGCAGGTACTGGAAGGACTCGGCGATCTTCGTCGTCGAGGACGACTCCCAGGCCGGTCTCGACCATGTCGACGGCCACCGCGCCCCGATCCAGATCATCAGCCCCTGGGCCCGGCACGGCGTCGTCGACAGCCACTACTACTCGCAGATAACGCTCATCCGGACGATCGAGCAGATCCTCGGCGTCCACCCCATGAACCAGAAGGACAGCGCGGCCACCCCGATGCGTGCCGCCTTCACCGGGCACGCGGACCTCACGCCGTTCACGGCGCTGCCCAACCGGACCTCGCTGACCGACGGCCTCAAGACCCCGCCCTCCTGCGGTACGGACACCCCGGCCCCGCAGGACCCGGCGGCGGCGCCCGTGCCGTCGGCGAAGGTGCCGGCGGACAAGCGGGCGCTGGCCGCGCAGTGGGACACCTGGAAGTCGCACCAGCGGCTGACCGGACCGAACGCCATTCCCGACTTCGCCAACCCCGCGCAGATGAACCACTTCACCTGGTATCAGACGCACGGGTGGACCAAGCCGTACCCCGGCGAGCGCACGATCTTCGCACCGAAGGACGTGCCGGGCGCCTACCTCCCGTCGTCGGAGTCCGACGGCTGACGCTCCTGCGGCCGTTCACCGGTGTCCGACGTACGTGCGCGCGGCGATGGGCCGCCCGGGTCAACTCCCGGGCGGCCCACCGCTCTTGGTTCGCTCGCGTCGGCGTCAGCCCGTGAAGCCGGCCGTGATCGACGTGAACTGCCAGGTGCTCTGGCTGATGCCGGAGCAGTTGCTCACCACGCCGCCCCCGGGGCAGGACCGGTCGCGGTTGACCGCCCAGTAGGCGAGCCGGGCGATGTGGTGGTTGTTCGCCCAGTCACGGATCGAGGTCCAGATGGCCGGGGTCGTGTTCTCCTGCTGGTCGGACAGGCCGTTCATGCCGGAGATGCCGATGTGCGAGTACGCCGTGGCGTCGTCCCAGCCGAAGGTCGACTTCAGCTTGGTCTTCAGCCCCTCGGCGGCGTTGACGGTGTTGCCGTACATGTCGGAGCCGCCGCCGAAGTCGAACGGCATGATGGTGAAGACGTCGATGTTCGCGTTCAGGGACTGCGCCTGCTCGATGAGCCGGTTGCCGTAGTAGGTCGGGCCGGTCGTCGAGGTGCCGAAGGTGACGATCGTCTTGAGGCCGGGGTTGTTGGCCTTGACGGTCTTCAGCGCGGTCAGGATCTTCGCCTGGACGGCCTCGTTCTCGAACTCGTCGGTGTTCTCGATGTCCATGTCGATGGCCTTGAGGTTGTAGGCCGAGATCACCTTCTGGAGCGCACCGGCGAGCGCGCTCGCCGAGGAGCAGTTGGCGCCGAGCTTGCTGCCCTGCCAGCCGCCGAACGACGGGACGATGTCACCGCCCGCGGAGCGGATCTGGTTGATCGCCGTCTGGTCGACGCCGCCGGTCAGCGCACGGCTGCCGTCCCAGGCCGGGGTGCAGCCGCCCGAGTCCAGCACGAACGCCATCGTGAACCACTTGATCCCGGTCGCGCTCATCACCGTGGTCGGGTTCGGGGGGTCGCCCCAGCCCTCGTACAGATAGGGAGCGGCCTGCTTGAAGCCGGTGCCACCGCCGCCGCCCGCGTCGGTCGTGACGCTCACGGAGTTGGAGGCCGCGGAGGTGTTGCCGGCCGCGTCCCGCGCCTTGACGGTGAACGAGTACGCGGTGCTCGCGGACAGCCCGCTGACCGTGGCACTCGTGCCCGACACGCTGAGCACGTTGTTGGAGCCGCTGTAGATGTCGTACGCGGTGACACCGACGTTGTCGCTCGACGCGCCCCACGACAGGGACACGCTGGAGGAGCTCTTGCCGGTGGAGGTCAGGCCCGTGGGCGCGGTCGGCGCCTGGGTGTCGGTCCCGCCGCCACCGCCGCCGGGACCGTCCAGGCTGATGTCGTCGGCGTAGTAGGTGCCCTGCGCGTACCAGCCGTGGACGTAGATCTTGGCGCTCGTCTGCGAGGCGCCGGTGGTGAAGGAGACGGTGAGCTGGCTGTACGCCGACGGGGACGTCGTCCAGTTCGAGGCACCGCCGTCCACACCGAGGTAGACGTAGCTGCCGCGCACCCAGCCGGAGAGGCTGTACGTGGTGTTCGGCTGGACCGAGACGGTCTGGGTGCACTGTGCGTTGTCGCTCGAACTCGCCGCCCCCGCAAGGGCTTTGGAGCCCCCGTGCACGGGACTTGAGACGATCGAGCCCAGATTGCCGGAACAGGACCAGGGGGAGAGGCTGCCGGTCTCGAAGCCGGGGTTGGTCAGGATGTTGGCCGCCTCGGCCGTGCCCGGCAGGGCGACCGCGCCGGCGAGGGCCAGCGCGGCCGTGCCCAGCAGGGCGAGGAAACGGTGTCTGGAACGTCTGAGCATGGTCATGCGCACGCGATCTCCCTGGAGATATGGGGGTGTTCGGGAGTGCAGAGAGGTGCGCAACCAAGCTGGTATGGACCAATCCCGCTGTCAAGACACTGCGCGGGAATTGGTCCAGACCGGTAAAGGCGGGTGGCTCCGTGCCGGACGGGTCCTAGGCCGGCGCGATCGCCGCGCCCGCGGCCGTGGCGGCCTGGGCCGGCCGCGCGGCGGCGGTCGCCTCGATCGGGGCGGACTGCACGGACGGGGACTCCGTGGCCTGCGCGGGCACGGCGGGCAGGACGGGCAGAGCGGGTACGCCCGACTCGGTCCGCTGCGCCGGCAGCGACACCGGACGCACCGGACGGGGCCCCGCGACCACCGTGTAGTCGGGACCGAGGAACGGCGGGACCAGCTCGCCCGTTTCCTCGCCCAGCGCCAACTGCACAGCGGCCCAAGGGGCGTTGACCCCGCACTGGGCGATCTGGTGCAGTCCGCCCGCCGGACGGGTGTTCACGTCCATAAGGACCGGCTCGTCGCCGTACATCCGGAACTGGATGTTGGACAGATAGTGCAGCCCGAACGCCTCCGCGAGCAGCCGGGCGGGCTCGATCCACGCGTCGTCGAGGGTGAACCCGCGGCGCCGGCCGTTCTTGGTGCGCCCGATGGCCATGCGGACCCGGCCGTCGGGACCGGTCAGGCAGTCCACCGACACCTCGGGCTGTCCCAGGTGCGGCATCACCAGCCAGTCGACGGGCTCCTCGGCCGTGCGCAGCGCCTCCACCACCAGATCGAGCGGCACGTACGCGCTCGGGAAGCCGGTGAGGTGCACCATGGAGAAGGGGGAGCGGGTGATCACGCGGAAGCCCACGCCGCCCGCGCCGGCCGCGGGCTTGAAGCACGCACGGTGCCCCGCCGCCTCCAACTCCTCGACCGCGGTGACCAGTTCCTCGACGGTCCGCACGCGGTACCACGGAGGAACCGGTATGCCCACGGCCTCCACGGCCTGGTACGCGACGGCCTTGTCGTGGAAGACCGCGACGGCCTCCGCCGGCGGAGCCAGCAGCGCCGTACCCACCGCCGCGAACTCCGCGCGCTGCGCCACGATCGCGTCCTGGTGCAGGACCGGCACGAACACGTCGACGGAACGGCGTGCGCACATGTCGAGGGCGTACTCGACGTAGGCGCGCGGCGACAGGCCCTCGGGCTCCGGCTCGGCGGTGTCGGCGGCGGCCAGGACGGGCGAGTCGGCGTCACCGTGGGTGGCGTGGATCTCGACCGCGCGGTGCTGCGGATTATTTCGCAGCTGGTCCATGAAGAACACGTTCTCCGCGTACGTGCGGTTGAGCCAGACGCGTACGCGAGAGCCCATGCAAGCCACCATTCGGGGTTCGCGGGCACGGCGGAGCGGGCCGGGCCCGGCCAGGGGTAGGGGAGGTACACCGAGCCGTCGCACGCCAAAGCAGTTTCGAGCGGAGGTGTTGGGGCGATCATAGGGGTCGCGCGACCCCGATGCTGCTACAGGGATGTTACGGATTCGACCACCCGCCGACCGGGCCTCCTTGTCCGGCGGCCGGAGCGTGTGCTGTTGTGTCGGTATTGGCTTTCTACGGGGGTGGCGCGTGCGGCCGACAGACGGCGGTGCCGGAAATCTGCTGGCCATCAGCGACCTGCACATCGGCTACGCCGAGAACCGCGCCCTGGTCCAGGACATGCGCCCCGAGACGGACGAGGACTGGCTTCTGGTGGCCGGTGACATCGGCGAGATCGTCGAGGACGTCCGGTGGACCCTGGAGACGCTCGCCGCCCGTTTCCGCAAGGTCGTCTGGGTGCCGGGCAACCACGAACTGTGGACGCACCCCAAGGACCCCATCCAGCTGCGCGGAGTGGCCCGCTACGACCATCTGGTCGCCCTGTGCCGGGAGTTGGGCGTCCTCACGCCCGAGGACCCCTACCCCGTCTGGAACGGTCCCGGCGGCCCCGCAGTCGTCGCGCCCCTCTTCCTGCTCTACGACTACTCCTTCCTGCCGCAGGGCTGCGCCACCAAGGAGCAGGGGCTCGCGTACGCCGAGGGAACCGGCATCGTGTGCACGGACGAGTACCTGCTGCACCCCGACCCCTATCCGAGTCGCGAGGCCTGGTGCCGGGACCGGGTCGCCGTGACCGAGCGCCGGCTCGCCGCGGTCCCGGACGGCCTCCCGGTCGTCCCGGTGAACCACTACCCCCTGCACCGCCACCCGATGGACGTCCTGTGGCACCCCGAGTTCGCCATGTGGTGCGGCACGGCCGCGACCGCCGACTGGCACCGCAGGTTCCGCGTGGAGACCATGGTCTACGGGCACCTGCACATCCCGCGGACCACCTGGCACGAGGGCGTCCGGTTCGAGGAGGTGTCGGTCGGCTATCCGCGAGAATGGCGCAAGCGACCGGGACCGCCCGGCACGCTGCGCCGCATTCTGCCGATGGAGGTCGGAGCCGGTGATGGAGGAGCTGCTTCCGGAGTCGGTGGTGGCCGTGGAGAGCCACGGTGACGACCCGGCCGCGGAGGCGAGTCTGTACCCGGAGGAACGGGCGGTCCTGACCCGCGCCGTGGGCAAGCGGCGCCGCGAGTTCGCTGCCGTACGCGTCTGCGCCCGGCGTGCCATGGAGAAGCTGGGGGTGTCCCCGGGGCCCGTGCTGCCGGGCGAGCGCGGGGCCCCGCGGTGGCCGGCCGGGGTCATCGGCAGCATGACGCACTGCGACGGCTACGGCGCCGCCGCGCTGGCCCGGGCCGGTGATCTCGCCTCCCTCGGCATCGACGCCGAGCCCCATCTGGCGCTTCCCGACGATGTCCTGGAAGCCGTCGCCCTGCCCGCCGAGTCGGCCCGCCTGGACCGGCTCCACGCCCGGGAGCCCGCCGTCCACTGGGACCGGCTGCTGTTCAGCGCCAAGGAGTCGGTCTACAAGGCGTGGTTCCCGCTCACCGGCGAGTGGCTCGACTTCTCCGGGGCGGACATCGACATCCTCCGCGACCCGGCACACGGCACCGAGGGCGTCTCGGGAGCGCTGAGCGCCCGACTCCTGGTCCCGGGGCCCGTACTGGACGGTGTCCGCGTCCAGACCTTCGCGGGCCGCTGGACGGTCCGGGACGGCCTGGTCGCGACGGCGGTCACGGTCCCGCACCCGAAGCCCGGCACGGCTTCCGGTCCCCGGGGCTGAACGCCCGGCCTCCCGGCACGGTTTCCGGGGGCTGAACGGCCGGCCGCCCGGCGCGGAGGCCGGGCCGGCTCATGCCCGGTCGGGCGCCGGGCACCAGGAGTGCAGCAGCTCGAAGAACGCGTCCTCGTTGCCCGCGAGGCCCGCCGCCTTCAGCGCCCGCTCCGTCTCGGCGAGCACCGCGGGCGGGACCACGGGTGGCCGGCCGTCGTCCGGCGGGCCGTCGAAAGCCGCTCGTACCGTCTGGAGGAGGCGGAGGTAGGCCTGCACGGCGGCGCGTTCGTGGTCGGTCAGTACGGCGGTCGGCATCGGACGGCGCTCCCTGGTCGGCTTGTCGTGACACTGGTTCTGACCCCAGCTTGCCGTCCGCCACTGACAATCCGGTTTCCGACCGGGGAGGTTCGCTCGCTTAGCGGAGGCGAAACCTCCCGGAAACCCCAGGTGGAACAGGGCCCCTACGCTGGACGGAGGAGCCGGGACCGTCCGCCGGACGGCCCGGCACGCCGCCGCGAAGGCGGCTCGGGAGCCGCCCTCGCGGCGGCCTGGGAGCGGAGGTTCCGCCCGTGGTCGACGTACAGCCCCGGCAGCCGCGGCGCACCGCGCGGCTGCGTCCGGTCGGTGACGGAGAACTGCGACTGCACCACCGTCTCGTGCACGGCTACCGGCGCGCCTACCGGATGGCGGGACAGGGCCCGGCGCTCGTCCTGATCCACGGCATAGGCGACTCCTCGGCGACCTGGGCGGAGCTCATTCCCGACCTGGCCCGCACCCACACCGTGATCGCCCCCGACCTGCTCGGCCACGGCGAGTCCGACAAGCCGCGCGCCGACTACTCGGTGGCCGCCTACGCCAACGGCGTGCGCGATCTGCTGGGCACGCTCGACATCGAGTCCGCCACCCTGGTCGGGCACTCGCTGGGCGGGGGAGTGGCGATGCAGTTCGCCTACCAGTTCCCCGAGCGCACCGAGCGGCTGATCCTGGTCAGCGCGGGCGGTGTCGGCGGAGAGGTCAACCCCTTCCTGCGTGCCGCGTCGCTGCCGGGCGCCCATCTGATGCTCTCCGCGCTGCGCCTGCCGGGGATGCGCGTCAACGTCGGGCTCTTCCTGAGGCTGATGCGCGTGCTCGACGCCGATCTGGCCCAGGACGCACCGGAGTTGCTGCATCTCGTGGACGCGCTGCCCGACGCGACCTCCCGCAGCGCGTTCGTCCGGACGCTGCGGGCCGTGGTCGACTGGCGCGGTCAGGCGGTCACCATGCTCGACCGCTGCTATCTCACCGAGGGCATGCCCACCATGCTCCTGTGGGGAGACCGGGACAGCGTGGTGCCGGTGCGGCACGCCCACGGGGCGCACGCGGCCATGCCGGGCAGCCGTCTGGAGATCTTCGAGGGAGCCGGTCACTTCCCCTTCCACAGCGATCCCGCGCGCTTCCTGGCTCTGGTGCAGGAATTCACGGCCACCACCAGCGCGGCCGACTGGAGCCGCGAGCGCTGGCGGGAGCTGCTGCGCGCCGGGCGCCCGGGTACGGCGGCGGGGCAGCCGGACAGCGTCCGCAACCGTTCGGTGGAGCGGGACCTGCGTGAGGCGAGCGAACGCAGCGCGACCTGAGGGCCCCGCGTCCGGAGGCGGGGAGGGCCGCGTCCGGAGACGCCGTCAGCGGGCGCGTAGGCGGGCTCAGGCGGTTCGTTCGCGGGCCTCGTGCTCCGGTCCCGTGGTCGCGGCGGCGTGGCCACGGACGGCCGCGACCACCGGTGAGTGGCGCAGCGCGTCGGACATGCGCACGAGGTCGCGGCGGCCGTCGGTGTGCGCGAACGTGGCCCCCGTCGCGGGCGACGCGTCCGCGGTCTCCGCCGAGCTGATGACACGGCCCTCGGGGTCGGCCGCCCTGGCCCGCACCGCGACGGTCACCATCGCGGCGTCGGCCTCGGCGTGTGCGTCGGCGGCGGAGGAGCCCGCCGCGACCGCGGCGCCGTACGCGCGGGAGCGCACCTCGGAGTCGAAGTAGGGGTAGAGGCTCAGCATCCCGTCATGGATGTCGGACTCCCGCTGGGTGACCTGGAGTTCGGCGGGCGACCACCAGGACATCCGCACCGCGCGGTCCTCCGGCACGGAGACCGGCTTCAGTTCTCGCCACAGCGGCCCGAGTCTGCGATAGGCCGCCCAGGTGTTCCAGCTGTCCTCGATACGGCGCCAGGCCAGCGGAAGACAGAAGCCGACGGCGGTGATCTGGGCGCCGGCCGAGGCCAGCAGGGGTGCCACGTTGGTGCTGAGGCCGTCCAGGTCCGTGCCGTTCCAGCGGGCGACCACCGCGGTGAACTTGGCCGCGGAGTAAGGGATGTTGCACAGCGAACCGAAGGCGATGATCACCAGTCCGGCGCGCAGCCTGCCCTGCACCTGGATCGCCCAGCGCCAGCACATGACGTTCATCGCGACACCGGCGACGGTGAGCGACCCGAGGTAGAGGACGATCATCTCGCGGATGAAGGGGGTGTTGGCGTAGTACGTGTCGAGGTCGCGCAACCGCTCCTCGGTGGCGTCCCCGAGCGCGAACAGGACGATCAGCGCCACGCCGACCACCGTGTATCCGAGGATCCAGCGGCGTGAGAGCCGCCGCGTCACCTCGGGCGGCCCGCCGCGCCAGTTGATGATCAGCACCAGACAGGAGGCGCTGTAGGCGCTCAGCAGGCAGTAGACGATCGGGGCCGAGACGTTGGGTATCCCGGTGATGTCGTTGACCGCGGCGATGGTGGGCGGGGCCGCGAAGAGGAACACCAGACCCGCGAGGGCGAGGAGCATGCCCACCGAACGCAGCAGCGGGTCGCGCCAACCGCGCAGCAGCGAAGGCCCCTTGAACGCGATCGCCGCGCCCATGGCGACGGCCGGGATGTAGTAGCTGGATCCGTCCATGGCCCCGGGACCTTCAGCCCCGCGGCCCGCGACAGCCCAGGGAGGCCTCGATGCGGCCGGCCAGACCGTGCCGCTGCACCGGGCCGCGCAGCGAGGAACCGGGCAGCCAGGTACGGCATTTGCTGGCGAGCAGAAGCCCGAAGCTCTCGGCCTCCTGCTCGTCGGCGAGGTCGAAACGGGTGCGCGCGGCGACTTTGAGGACGGTGGCCCGGAGGTCGGCCCCGTCGCCCAGTAAGCGCGCCGCGACCGCGGCGCCGTCGACGTGCTGGGTGCAGTGCCCGGCCTTCATGTGCCACAGCTCGTGGCCGAGGATGACCAACTGGTGGTCGGGCGCGGTGCGTTCCTCGATGACGACCAGATCCTGCTCGGCCATGTCGAGCCACAGCCCGCTGGCGGTGCCGGGCGGGAAGGCGGCCGTACGGAACTGGACGGGGCGGCCCCGGCGCCTGCTCATGGCGCCGCACAGGGCGGTGTAGAGGTCGGTGGGTGCCGCCGGCGCCGGGAGCGAGAGCTCCGAGACCAGCTCGCCGCACAGGCGGCGCATTTCCCTTCCGATGCCCACTGATCTCCCCCGGCTCACGACTCGGGCCGTTTGACGCTCTCCAGGAGCATGTCCAGCCATTCCGCGACCTTGTCGCGGTGCTGGTCGGTGGGCAACTGCGCCGCCCGCCAGGCGATTCCGCGGACGCCGTGGTCCAGGAGCAGCCGTTCGAGCGGGTCGTGGGCGACGGAGGCCGCGGCGCGTTCACGGTCGGCGAGCCGTTGCAGGAGTTCCTGCTCCGAGCGCTGGAGGGCACCCACGAGGGCTTCGGAGTCCTCGGCCGTGAGGAATCCGGCGTGCACCCGGAAGAAGCGCTGGATGGCGTCGCAGTGCTCCATGGTGGGGCGCCGGTCGCCGTTTATCAGTGCGCCCGCCTGCTGGCGGGACATGCCGGCACCGTCCGCTATCTCCTGTTGGGTGTAGCGCCGGCCGTTGGGCTTGAGCCGGGTGCGCCGCAGCAGGTCGAGGCGTTGCAGGAAGCGTGCCTGGAGGTCGGGTTCACCGGCGGGGCGACCGCACAGCAGGGCCTTCGCCACGGCTTCGGGGACACCGGACTCGGCCGACAGCCGCCGTACGTCGAAGACTTCGGCGTGCGGCACACCGAGCCGGTCGGCGAGTGCGGTGACCCGGGCCACGACGGCCTGGAGCAGTACCGTCGCCGTGGCGCACGGAACCTCGAAGCCATCCGTCACCGACAGATCTCCTACGTCTCTCTCAGGTGGCTCTCACGAAGACCGGGAACCATGCGGACACGAGGGTCAGGAACCAACCCGGCGTCAAGACCGGGGACCAACCGGAGCCTAGCCCGTCGCTCGAACTCACATCCAGGTCTCGCCACAACTGTGGCGAGATTCAGCCGTCAACAAGCGCCAAATGCCACGATAGTTGACACGCAAGTCCCCGGGGCATCAGGATCGGGGCGCCGCGTGAAGGCCGCAGAGGCAAGAGGGGTGACCTCCCGATGGCGTACCAGGCAGGAAGGCAGCGGTCCCAGCCGCGACCTGTCCCCGAGAGTCTCGAAGCGCAGGCGTACCTCCAGGACTACGCCACGCTGATCGAGGCCGTGCCCTTCCCCTCCGTCGTCTTCGACCACCGCTGGGACGTCGTGCTGTCCAACGCCGCGTTCCAGACACTTTTCGACGGCGTCGGGCCCCATCCGACCGCCATGCCGGGCGACAACTTCCTGCGCTTCGTCCTGTTTCATCCGGACGCGGGGGAGGTTCTCGGCGAGCACGAGTCGAGCTGGTGCCTGCCGATGCTTGCGCACTTCGCCGCGGCGGTGGAGCGCAACGGCCAGGACCGCGGACTCCAGGCCATCCGCCGGGACATCGCCCAGGACCCGATCATGGACGCCGCCTACCGGCACGGCCTGCCGCACTGGATCGAGGCGGTCGGACCGCGCGGGGTCGAGCACGACGGCGCCGTGCGCCCGCTGGTCCACCCCGATCCGCGCTGGGGCAGAACCGACTGCCGGATCGTCGACGACACCCCCAGGACCCTTCAGGACATGGGCTATTCGCGGATGACCTTGGTGCTGCGCGAGGCGGCCCGGCCGGTCACGGGCGGACCGCGCAGGGCCCGCACGACGCGCAACGGCGCGGCGCAGCTTCGGGCCGTGTGACGCGCGTCGACTCCGCCGGCAGGGAGGAGCCCGGGTCCGGGTTCACGCGCCCGTGCGGAGCCGGGTCCGTTCAGCCGGCCGGCATCACGAGGACGAGGGGCACGCCGTCGCAGGGGACGAGCCGCAGGTCCCCGTGCCGTGTGCCGCCGGCGCCCGCCAGTACGGCCCCGAAGTCCGGCCCCTTGATGAGGGATCCGGCCAGATGTGCCGGGTCGGCCGACGCGGCCACCCGGCCCCGCGCGTTCACCAGGTAGGCCGCCCCTGGCAGCCGCTGGAGGAGCGGGACGACCGCGCCCTCGAAGTGCCGCAGATACACGTCGGCCGCGGCCACCCCCACGAACCGGCCCTCCAGATGGACCGGCGCGGACAGCGTCAGGCTGTACTCGTCGGAGCAGAGGTAGTCGACGTAGGGCCCGGCGACCGCGCGCTGACCCGTGTCGCGGGGCAGGGCGAACCAGTCCCAGTGCGTGTAGTCGGAGTACGC
The DNA here is from genome assembly GCF_037940415.1 of Streptomyces sp. f51. Classification (NCBI taxonomy): domain Bacteria; kingdom Bacillati; phylum Actinomycetota; class Actinomycetes; order Kitasatosporales; family Streptomycetaceae; genus Streptomyces; species Streptomyces sp. f51. The sequence continues at coordinate 6,420,596 of NZ_CP149798.1, forward strand.
GGAGTGCTCCGGATCGAGGTCGAGCAGCAGCGGCCGTACGCTCCCGTCGGAGCCCTGCTGCCACCATTCCAGCCACGCCGGTACGTCACCGAGCAGGCCGGGCGCGGCCACGAACCCGGCGCCCGACACCAGCTCCTGCCGGGTGAGCCGCAGGTGCAGCCCCGGGCGCAGCGCCGCCAGATCCACGCTCCCGGGGCGGCGGCCCTCGGCGGCGACGCGGGTGAGCAGCGCGGTGGTGTCGGCCCGGGTGTCGGCGACCGCGTCGAACACGGCCTCCAGGGTGCAGCGGACCTGCGCGGCCACGGCGGCCTCGGCGGAGACGTCAAGCGTCGCCGTCGCGCCGACCGTACCGGGGCTCCTGCGCATGGGTGCCCTCCAGTGGACGCGGACCTGACACGGCACGCGGCATCGACAGGCGCAGCGTGATGAGCCGGGCCGTCGAGTCCAGTACGCACCGCTCGGCCAGTGCCCTGGCCGAATCGTGGGCCCCATCTTGCACGGCCGAGATTACGGCGCGGTGACGGTCCGCGACTTCTTCACGATATTCGTCGTCTCCGAGTACCAGGCACAGCAGCGCGCCGACCTCCGTCTGGAGCACGACCTGTTCCCGCGTCAGCCGGGCGGACTGCGCCGCCGCGGCGAGTTCGACGTGGAAGCGGCCGTAGACGCGGCTGCGGGCGGCGGCGTCCTCGGCCGACGCCAGGTCGTCCAGGGTGCGCCGCAGTGCCTTGAGGTCGTCCGGTTCGGTCCGCTGCGCCGCGAGCCTGGCCGCCGCCCCGGACAGGGCGGCCCAGTGGTCGCCCAGATCGCGCAGCTCCTCGGTGCTCCAGCCGGCGAGCCGGGCCAACAGGCGTTCCTGGCCAGGGACTTCGGGCAGTGAGACGAAGCTGCCGCCGCCACGGCCCCGCCGGGTGGTGACCAGCCCCTGCTGCCTCAGGGCCATCAGTGCCTCGCGCAGGGTGACCGTGGACACGCCGAGCTGCCCGGCCAGCTCCATCTCGCCGGGCAGCTGCTCGCCGTCGGCGAGCAGCCCCAGCTCGATCGCGTCGCCGATCCGGTGCGCGACCGTCTCGACGCGCGCGCGGTTGTCCACGGGAGTGAAGACGGCTCTGCGCACGCCGTCGACTCTGTGCTGCTTCACGGCCACCACCTTGTGCGTTGACTCAACCTTTACTCTAAAGGGGTCTTGAGGTTTGAACTATGACTTCATATCTTTCCGGTCAGTGTTGCAAACGCACCACCGCACCAGAAAGGTTCCCCACCGATGGAGGCAAAGGCGATCAGGCTCCAGGGCCTGCGCAAGGCGTTCGGTGACACGAACGCCGTGGCCGGAGTCGATCTGGAGATAGCCGACGGCGAGTTCTTCTCGATGCTCGGGCCGTCCGGCTCCGGCAAGACGACCGTGCTGCGCATGATCGCCGGATTCGAGAGCCCCACCGAAGGCCGGATCGAACTCGCGGGCCAGGAGGTCACCGGCCTCGCCCCGTTCGAACGGGACGTGCACACCGTCTTCCAGGACTACGCCCTGTTCCCGCACATGACCCTGGAGGAGAACGTCGCCTACGGGCTCAAGGTCCGCAAGGTGCCCAAGGCCGAGCGGCTGGTGCGGGCCCGCAGGGCGCTCGCCGACGTACGCCTCGAAGGCTTCGGCCGACGCCGTCCGAGCCAGCTCTCCGGAGGCCAGCGCCAGCGCGTCGCCCTCGCCAGGGCCCTGGTCGGCCGCCCCCGCGTGCTGCTGCTCGACGAACCCCTCGGCGCCCTCGACCTCAAGCTGCGCGAGCAGATGCAGGTCGAACTCAAGGCGATCCAGCGCGAGGTCGGCATCACCTTCGTGTTCGTCACCCACGACCAGGAGGAGGCCTTGACGATGAGCGACCGCATCGCCGTCTTCAACCAGGGCCGCATCGAACAGGTGGGTACCCCGGCCGAGATCTACGAGCGTCCTGCCACCGCCTTCGTCGCGGGCTTCGTCGGCACGTCCAACCTGATCGAGGGGCCCTCGGCGGAGCAGATCGTCGGCGCCCCGGGCACGTACAGCATCCGGCCCGAGAAGATCCGGGTCATCGCCGAACCCGTGGAGCCCGCTGACCCCGCAGAGCCCGCTGAGCCCGCGAAGGACGCCGAGGCCGTCGACGCCGGTGGCACCGCCGAAGCCGCTGCCGGCGAGTCCGCCGAGCCGGAGCAGTCCACCGCCACCGGCACCGTCGCCGAGGTCGTCTACCTCGGCGACGCCACCCGCTTCCTGGTGGACCTCGACGCGGGCGGCCGCCTCACCGCGCTCCAGCAGAACCTCGACACCTCGTCCGAGGACGTCGCCGCCCTGCGCGGCACCCGGGTCCGGCTCCGCTGGCACCGCCGCCACACCTTCCAGGTCCCCGACCCCCGCTGACCTCCCCGCTCAGTTCCCCGTCACGTATGGAGTACGCCGTGCGCCTCACCCCAACCCTCAAGGCCGCCGCCGCCGTCGCGGTGCTCCTCGCGGCCACCGCCTGCGGATCGTCCGGCTCGGGCTCCTCCGGGGCCACCGGCTTCAACCCGCCGGACCTCAAGGCCCAGAAGAAGCTCGGCAAGACCGAGGGGCAGGTCAACCTGATCGCCTGGGCCGGCTACGTCGAGGACGGCTCCAACGACCCCAAGGTCGACTGGGTCGGCGACTTCGAGAAGCAGACCGGCTGCCAGGTCAACTCGAAGGTCGCCGCCAGCTCCGACGAGATGGTCAAGCTGATGAAGACCGGCCAGTACGACGCGGTCTCGGCCTCCGGTGACGCCTCCCTGCGCCTCATCGCCTCGGGCGACGCGGCCCCGGTCAACACCGACCTCGTGCCCAACTACAAGAACGTCTTCAGCGGTCTGAAGAAGGGCGCCTGGAACTCCGTCAAGGGCCAGATGTACGGCATCCCGCACGGCCGGGGCGCCAACCTCCTGATGTACAACACCCAGAAGGTCACCCCCGCCCCCACCTCCTGGTCCGCGGTCTTCGACGACGCCTCGGCGCACAAGGGCCACGTGACCGCGTACGACTCGCCCATCTACATCGCCGACGCGGCGCTCTACCTGAAGTCCGCCAGGCCCGAGTTGAAGATCAAGGACCCCTACGCGCTCGACCAGAAGCAGTTCGACGCGGCCGTGGACCTGCTGAAGAAGCAGAACGCGAACGTGGGCGAGTACTGGAGCGACTACCTCAAGGAGATATCCGCCTTCAAGAGCGGCGACTCCGTGGTCGGCACCACCTGGCAGGTCATCGCCAACCTCGCGGCCGGCGAGGGCGCCAAGATCAAGGCCGTCGTGCCCAAGGAGGGTTCCACGGGCTGGTCCGACACCTGGATGGTCTCCGCCAAGGCCAAGCACCCCAACTGCGCGTACAAGTGGATGGACTGGATCATCTCGCCGAAGGTGAACGCCCAGGTGGCCGAGTACTTCGGCGAGGCGCCCGCCAACTCCGAGGCGTGCCAGTACACCAGCGACAAGACCTTCTGCGACACCTTCCACGCCACCGACGAGAGCTACTGGAAGAACATCGCGTTCTGGAACACGCCCATCGAGCAGTGCCTCGACGGCCGCACCGACGTCAAGTGCGTCCCGTACGCGAAGTGGGTCCAGGCATGGACCGAGATCAAGGGCTGACCCGACGATGACCACCACCGCGCAGGCCGCCGGACGTTCCCCCGTCCGGCGGCTCGCCGGGACACTGCACCGGCGCCCCCGGCTGCGGCTGTCCCTGCTGCTGACCGCACCCCTGCTCTGGCTCACGGTGCTCTATCTCGGCTCGCTGGCCGTGCTGTTCGTCTCCGCGTTCTGGACGACGGACTCCTTCACCTCCGAGGTGGTGAAGGTCTGGTCCACCGACAACTTCCACCAGCTGTTCACGCTGCCCGTGTACCGGCAGGTGATCCTGCGCAGCATCGGCGTCGCCCTGGCGGTCACGGTCCTGTGCGCGGTGATCGCGTTCCCGATCGCCTTCTACACGGCCCGCATCGCCAAGCCCGCGCGGCGACCGCTGCTCGTCGTCGCCATCCTCACGCCGCTGTGGGCGAGTTACCTCGTCAAGGTGTACGCGTGGCGGCTGATCCTGTCCCAAGGCGGCCTCGCCGACTGGGTGTTGAAGCCCCTCGGGCTGAGCGGCCCCGGGTACGGCCTGGTCGCGGCGATCCTCGCACTGACCTATCTGTGGCTGCCGTACATGATCCTGCCGATCCACACCGCGCTGGAGCAACTGCCCGCCAACCTGCTGGACGCGTCCGCGGACCTCGGGGCCCGTGCGGGCCGCACCTTCCGGTCGGTGGTGCTGCCGATGGTCCTGCCGTCCGTGGCCGCGGGATCGGTGTTCACCTTCTCGCTCAGCCTCGGCGACTACATCACCGTGCAGATCGTCGGCGGCAAGACCCAGCTCATCGGCAACGTCGTCTACTCCAACATCGAACTGAACCTGCCCATGGCCGCCGCGCTCGGCACGGTCCCCGTCGTGGTCATCGTGATGTACCTCCTCGCGATGCGCCGCACGGGCGCCCTGAGCAGTCTCTGAGGAGCCCGCTGTGCAACTCTCCCGTCCCGCGCGCATCGCGCTGCGCGTCGCCGCCGGGCTCGGCTTCGCGTTCATCTACGTGCCGCTCGCGCTCGTCCTGGTCAACTCGTTCAACAGGGACCGCAGCGCGAGCTGGCCGCCGTCCGGGCTCACCTTCCACTGGTGGTCGGTCGCCTGGGAGAACGAGGGTGCCCGCGCCGCGCTCTGGGTCTCGGTCAAGGCCGGTCTCGGCGCGACCGCGATCGCCCTGGTGCTCGGCACGCTGATCGCGTTCGCGGTCGCCCGCCACCGGTTCTTCGGCCGCGACACCGTCTCCTTCGTGGTCGTCCTGCCGATCGCGCTGCCGGGCATCGTGACCGGCATCGCGCTCAACTCGGCGTTCAGCACGGTGCTCGAACCCCTCGGCGTGGGTCTCGGCATGTTCACCGTGATCGTCGGCCACGCGACCTTCTGCATCGTCGTCGTCTTCAACAACGTGGTCGCGCGACTGCGCCGTACGTCCGGAACGTACGAGGAGGCGGCGATGGATCTGGGCGCGGACACCTTCCGGGCCTTCGTGGACGTCACGTTCCCGATGGTGCGTTCGGCGCTGGTGGCCGGCGGACTGCTCGCCTTCGCGCTGTCCTTCGACGAGATCGTCGTGACGACGTTCACCGCCGGACCCGGCATCGAGACCCTGCCGATCTGGATCTTCAACAACATGACCAGGCCCCAGCAGGCGCCGGTGGTGAACGTCGTGGCCGCCGTGCTCGTCCTGCTCTCGGTCGTCCCGATCTACGTGGCCCAGCGGCTGTCCGCCGACACGGCCGCCGACAGCCGGATCTGACGGGCCCGCGACCGCCCTGCCCGAGCCCCGGGCAGGGCGGTCAGCGCTTAGTGGTGCCGTTGAAGAGCGAGCGCGACCAGAGGTAGCCGGTCAGGCTGATGCCGGCGCACCAGGCGAGCGCGATCCAGCCGTTGTCGCCGATCGCGGAGCCGGACAGCAGACCGCGGAGCGTCTCGGTCATCGGCGTGAACGGCTGGTTCTCGGCGAACCAGCGAAGGCCCGGGGACATCGATCCCGCCGGCACGAACGCGGAGCCGAGGAACGGCAGGAACTGGACCAGCAGCGGCTTGTTGCTCGCGGACTCCACGGTCCTGGAGATCAGGCCGAGCGCCGCCGAGAGCCAGGTGACCGCGAACGCGATGGCCGTCAGGAGACCGGCGGCGGCGAGCCATTCGAGCGGGCCCGCGTCGGACCGGAAGCCGATGGCGAGCGCGAACCCCACCACCAGGACCATGCTCACCATGGTCTGGACGACACTGCCCACGACATGGCCCGTCATGAACGCGGAGCGGGTGATGTTCATGGTGCGGAAGCGGTTGATGATGCCTTCCGTCATGTCCGAGCAGACCGCGATCGAGGTCGACATCGCTCCGGCGGCCACGCCCATGACGATGATGCCGGGCGTCAGATACTCCAGGTAGGCGTCCCGTCCCCCGCCCATTCCGGCACCGATCGAGTCCCCGAAGGCGTACACGAACAGCAGCAGCATCAGGATCGGCATCATGGCGGCGCCGAGCGACACGCTCGGATAGCGGAGCGCGTGCCTGAGGTTGCGGCGCAGCATCGTCGTCGAGTCGCGCACGGCGTAGGTGAGGGTGCTCATCGCGGGGTCTCCTTCAGGTGAGGCGAGGTGCCGGTCGTGGTGGTGCCGCCGCCGGTCAGGGCGAGGAACACGTCGTCGAGGTCGGGGGTGTGCACGGAGAAGTCGGCGGCCCCGACACCGGCGGCGTCGAGCCGGTCGATCAGGGCGCGCAGCGCGTCGAGCCCGGCGTCGCCTGCCACGCGCAGCGCGAGGTCCTCCTCGTCGCGGACCGCGTCGGGGAAGACACCGGCGGCCTGCTCGAACTCGGCGGCCCCGGTGAACCGCAGCCGTACGTGGCTGCCGGGGATCTGCGCCTTGAGGTGCGCCGCCGAGCCCTCGGCCACGATCCGGCCGTTGTCGAGCACGGCGATCCGGTCGGCCAACTGGTCCGCCTCTTCCAGGTATTGGGTGGTGAGGAAGACGGTGGTGCCGCCCGCGACCAGCGAGCGGACCGTCTCCCACATGGTGCGGCGGCTGCGCGGATCGAGGCCGGTCGTCGGCTCGTCCAGGAAGATCACCTGGGGGTCGCCGACGAGCGTCATGGCGAGGTCGAGCCGGCGCCGCATCCCTCCGGAGAAGGTCGCGGCGCGTTTGCCCGCGACGTCCGCGATGCCGAAGCGCTCCATCAACTCCTGTGCGCGGAAACGCCCTTCGTGTTTGCCGAGGTGCAGCAGGTCGGCCATGAGGAGCAGGTTCTCCTCGGCGGTGAGCAGGTCGTCGAGCGCGGAGAACTGTCCGGTGACACCGATCGCGGCGCGGACACCTGCGGGTGACGTGGTGATGTCGTGGCCCGCGACCTGGGCCTGCCCTTCGTCGGCGGCGATGAGCGTGGAGAGGATCTGCACGGTGGTGGTCTTGCCCGCACCGTTCGGCCCGAGCAGTGCGAAGACGGAGCCGGCCGGGATGCGCAGGTCGATGCCGTCGAGCACGGTCTTGTCGCCGTACGACTTGCGCAGACCGACGGCGGACACGGCGGCGGGAGGCAGAGGACCGTCGCCCGGCCTTGGTTCGGGCAGGGGGGTAGGCATGGGCATGACAGAAAATGGCATGGAGCTCTCCGTTCGGAGGCTGGTGGAAGGGTGACGGGTCGGGTGTCGTGCCGTGCGGTGCTGTGCGGGGCCGTTCCGTGCGGTGCCGCGCTGTCCGGTGCCGCGCTGCTCCGTGAGCGGAGCGGAGGGAAGAGGAGGGGAGAGAAAGGGGCAGGTCAGGGCTTGGATCGCAGGATGTCGATGTTGCCCCAGTTGCTCCGCGCGTGGACCGCGACGGTGCCCTCGGTCGTCTCCGGCGCCTCGGACTCGGGGAGCATGTTCCGCACCTGTCCACGGTTGGAACTGACGTCGAGCCAGGCGGCCACGCCCCGGCGGATGCCGACCTCGATCGAGCCGTTGGACGTCTCCAGCCGGATCTCGCCCCCGACGGCCTCGGTGACCCGCAGGTGCCCGTTGGTGCTGGTGCCGGTGACCGATGTCCCGGCGTGCGCGATGTCGATGCCGCCGTTCGTGCTGCTCATCCGCGTCTCGCCGGTGACCTTGCCGACGGTCGTGGTGCCGTGCACGTTCTTCAGGACCGCGGGACCCTCGACCGTGCCGACACGCACGTTGCCGGTGCTGCTGGTGATCTCGGCCGGGCCCTCGACCCGGTCCACGGTGACCAGGCCGTGCGACACGGCCAGCGTCAGCGGGCCGGTGGTGTCGAGGCGGACGTCGCCGCCCGAGGTCTTGACCCGGACCTCGCCGAGCCGTCCCTCGCCGAGCAGTTGGGCCCAGGAGCCGCTCATCTCGACCTGGGAGCCCGTGGGCAGGTCGACCGTCACATCGACGAGACCGCTGGGGCCGACCAGGGGACGGTGCTTGGTCCTGACCGTCAGGACGCCGCTCGCGTACACGATCTCGGTCTGCTCGGCGGCCCGCACGTCCTTGTCCCGCTTCGGGTCGCGCGGTCGGACCTCGACGACCGTGTCGGCGCGGTCGCCGGCGGTAAGACGGATGGAGCCGACGGCCACCTCCGCGGTGACCGAGATGGGCTCGGGAGTGTCGAAAGAAGGCATGGCTGTTCCGTCCTCGTGAGTCCTTGGGGCGTCCCCGCAGGTGGGACGTGGTGTGGGTGAAGTCGTGCGGGTGCGGGTGCGGGTGCGGGTGCGGGTGCCCGTACGTGTACGGGCGGCTGCGTGTGCGTGTGCGGGCGTGGGGGGTGGGCCGCGGGTGCGGTCAGCGCACCCAGCCGGTGAAGCTCTGTCCGACCGTGCGGGTCCTGCCGGTCGTGCGCGGCCGGGTTCCTCCGTCGACCGCCGCCGACACGGCCCGTACGAGCCAGGCGTTGACCGACAGGCCCTCGCGGTTCGCGGCCTCCTCGGCGCGCGCCTTGAGGTGGGCCGGCAGCCGCAGGTTGACGCGGGCGGTGCCGCCCTCGTCGCCGTCCCCGGGAGCCAGGGCCCTGAACGGCTCCGCGGGTGCCTCCTCCGCCTCGACGGTGCCGGCATAGGAGGGAGGTGGTGTCACGACGAAGTCGGGGTCCAGTCCCCGCAGCCGTACGTCGACCGAGCCGGGGGCGAGTTCGCGGGTGATCTCGTCCATCGCGGCGGAGAGCACGTTCAGCATGGTCAGACGGGTCGCCGACTCCAGGGGGGCGGTGAGCCGTTCGGCCAGCTGACGGGCTTCCTCCCCGCCGGCCTCGGCGGCCACCGCGAGTTCTCGGCGCAGGGTGTCGACATACGGAGTGAGGTCCATGACGACATGGTGGCACCACTATGGCGCCATGCGCAAGCCTGAATGGCGCCCGGCGGTGGGTCGCGATGCATGGAATGCCTTTGACCTGCGGAAATGGAGACGGGCTGCCCGTGGCGCGATGGTGTCACGCGTGTTCGCGTGCCGTTCGGGGGTGCGCGGTGGCACCGGATGGCGCCACTTGGTGTCGGGTGGTGCCATGTGGTGCCAGGTGGTGCTGTGCCGAGCCGAGTGGTGCCGGGTGGTGCCGTGCCATGCCCGATGGTGCCGTGGCGTGCCGAGTGGTGCCGTGCCATGTTCGGTGGCGCCATGTGGGGCGGGGCGGACACGTCCGTCGCGCTCTGGCTCGGGAACTGCGGTATGTGACATAGTACTGACGTGAGTCAGCCTGTTACCTGCGATGTCGTGGTCGTCGGAGCCGGGATGGTGGGCGCGGCCTGTGCTCTGTACGCGGCTCGCGAGGGCCTGGATGTCGTCGTGGTGGACCGCGGCCCCGTGGCCGGCGGCACGACCGGTGCGGGGGAGGGGAATCTCCTCGTCTCCGACAAGGAACCCGGACCCGAACTCGACCTCGCCCTGCTGTCCGGGCGTCTGTGGGCCGACCTCGCCGAGGAACACGCGAAGACGATCGAGTACGAGGCCAAGGGCGGGGTCGTCGTGGCGTCCACCCCCGAGAGCCTGGCCGCGCTGGAGACGTTCGCGGCGGGGCAGCGGACGGCCGGTGTGCTGGCCGAACCCGTCGCGCCCGGCCGACTGCACGACCTGGAGCCGTACTTGGCCCCGGGCCTCGCGGGCGCCGTGCACTATCCGCAGGACACCCAGGTGATGCCCGCCCTGGCCGCCGCGCATCTTCTCCGGGCGTCGGGGGCGCGCCTGCTGACCGGGCACACCGTGACCGGGGTGCTGCGTGCCGCGGACGGCTCGGTCCGCGGAGTGCGCACCGACCGGGGCGAGGTGCACGCGCCCGCCGTCGTCAACGCGGCCGGCACCTGGGGTGCCGAGGTGGCCTCGCTCGCGGGTGTCTCGCTCCCCGTCCTGCCCCGCCGGGGATTCGTCCTCGTCACCGAGCCCCTGCCGCTCCGGGTGCGCCACAAGGTCTACGCCGCCGACTATGTCGCCGACGTCGCCAGTGACTCGGCCGCCCTCCAGACGTCGCCGGTGGTGGAGGGGACCGCAGCCGGCCCCGTCCTGATCGGCGCGAGCCGGGAACGGGTCGGCTTCGACCGGACCTTCTCCCTGGCCGTGGTGCGGGAACTGGCCGCCGGTGCCACACGGCTCTTCCCGTTCCTCGCGCGCACGCGGGCCCTGCGGACCTACCTCGGTTTCCGGCCCTATCTGCCCGACCATCTGCCCGCCATCGGGCCGGACCCCCGGGCCCCGGGTCTCCTCCACGCCTGTGGGCACGAGGGGGCCGGCATCGGACTGTCCACCGGGACCGGACAGCTGATCGCGCAGGTCCTGGCTGGGAGAACACCCGGCCTGGACCTCACACCGTTCCGGCCCGACCGTTTCACCGAGGAGTCGGCGTGAACCCCCTGGACCTCGTACGGGCCGAACCCGGGCCCGCCTTCACCGTCTCCCTCGACGGCCGGCCGATCGACGTGCTGCCCGGCCGGACCGTCGCCGCCGCGCTGTGGGCCGAGGGCATCACCTCGTGGCGCAGCACCCGTGACGCGGGCCGGCCCCGCGGGGTCTTCTGCGGCATCGGTGTCTGCTTCGACTGTCTCGTCACCGTCAACGACCGCCCCAATCAACGGGCTTGTCTCGTCCCGCTGGCGCCCGGCGACTCCATCCGTACGCAGGAAGGCACCGGTCACGATGACTGAGGGACCCCGCCGTCTCGCGGTGATCGGCGCGGGCCCCGCCGGTCTCGCCGCCTGTCTGGCCGCGGCGGAGCACGGCGTGCGGGTGACACTGATCGACGCGGCCCCGAGCGTGGGCGGACAGTTCTACCGGCGGCCCGCGAGCGGCCTGGGCGCCCGGCGCCCCCACGTGCTGCACCACCACCGCCGCGCCTGGCAGCGGCTCGGACGAGGGCTCGCCGCGCACCTGGAGGCGGGCACGGTCGAGCAATTGACGGATCATCACGTGTGGACGGTCGAGCGGACCGGGACGACGGGCGCCGCCCGCCCGGAGTTCACGGTCCACGCCCTTGTCGGACCGCTCCAGGAGCGCTCGGTCGCCGTGCGCGCCGACGCCGTGCTCCTCGCCACCGGCGGATACGAGAAGGTGCTGCCCTTCCCCGGCTGGACCCTCCCCGGGGTCGTGACGGCGGGCGGGGCGCAGGCCATGCTCAAGGGCGGTCTCGTCGTGCCGGGCCGCAGGGTCGTCGTCGCGGGAAGCGGGCCGCTGCTGCTGCCCGTGGCCACCGGGCTCGCCGCCGCCGGGGCCGAGGTCGCCGCGCTCGTGGAGTCGCTCGATCCGGGAAGGCTGCTGCGCGGGGCCGGGGCACTCGCGGCCGAGCCGGGCAAGATCGCCGAGGGAGTCTCGTACGCGGCCCGGCTCCTGCGCCACCGCGTTCCGTTCGTCCCCCGGCACACCGTCGTCGAAGCCCATGGCGAGGAGCGGCTCGAAGCCGTCACCGTCGCGGCACTCGGCCCCGAGGGACGGGTGCGGCCCGGGACCGGGCGCCGCATCACGTGCGACGCGCTCGCCGTCGGACACGGGATGGTCCCGCACACCGATCTCGCCGAGGCGCTCGGCTGCCGTGCGGATGCCACCAAGGTCCACGTGGACGACGAGCAGCGCACCGATGTGCCGGCGGTCTGGGCCGCGGGCGAGACCACCGGGATCGGCGGTGTCGTGCTCTCCCTGGCCGAGGGGCATCTCGCGGGCCGTTCGGTGGCCGCGCGGCTGCGCGGCCTCGAACCCGATCCGCGTCCGGCCGCCCGCGCCGTACGGATCAGGGCGAGAGCGCGCTCGTTCGCCGCCGCGCTCGACGCCGTGTACGCGCCGCCGGCCCACTGGGTGGAGCAGGTCACCGACGAGACCGTCGTGTGCCGCTGCGAGGAGGTCACGGCGGGCCGGGTCCGCGAGGCCGTCACCGGCCTCGGCGCGGGCGACGTACGGACGGTCAAACTGCTGACCCGCGCGGGAATGGGATGGTGCCAGGGCCGGATGTGCGAACCCGCGGTCGCGGGACTTGCCGGCTGCGAACAGACGCCCGCGCGGCGGCTGTTGGCGCGTCCGGTGCCGCTCGGCGTCCTGGCCGAGGCGGGCTCGGAGGACGACCGGTCACCGGGGACGGGCGCCATCGACCGGCCACCGGAGACGGGCGCCGCCGACCGGCCACCGGAGACGGGCGCCGCTGGCCGGACACGAGGGGCGGGCACCGCCGATCGGACACCGGGGACGGGTGCCGCCGACCCGACACGCGAAGCCGACACCGCACCTTGACCGACAGTGCAATGTCACACTCCATGGAGAGGGAGGAACGCCTGATGACCGTCACCCCCGAGAGCCCGCGCCCCTGGCGCGGAGTCCTCGTCGCCACCGCGCTCCCGCTGAACCGCGACCTGTCCGTCGACCACGGCCGGTACGCCGAACACTGCTCCTGGCTCGTCGGGAACGGCTGCGACGGAGTCGTGCCGAACGGCTCGCTCGGCGAGTACCAGGTGCTCACGCCCGAGGAGCGCGCGAAGGTCGTGGAGACCGCCGTCGCCGCGATCGGCGGGTCCCGGGTGATGCCCGGTGTCGCCGCGTACGGCTCCGCCGAGGCCCGGCGCTGGGCCGAGCAGGCGAAGGACGCGGGCTGCGGAGCCGTGATGCTGCTCCCGCCCAACGCCTATCGCGCGGACGAGCGTTCGGTCCTCGCCCACTACGAGGAGGTCTCCCGGGCGGGCCTGCCGGTCGTCGCGTACAACAACCCGATCGACACCAAGGTCGACCTGGTGCCCGAACTCCTCGCGAAGCTGCACGCCGCCGGGTTCGTCCAGGGCGTCAAGGAGTTCTCCGGCGATGTGCGGCGCGCCTACCGCATCGCCGAACTCGCCCCGGAACTCGACCTGTTGGTCGGCGCCGACGACGTCCTGCTCGAACTCGCCGTCGCGGGAGCCAAGGGCTGGGTGGCCGGATACCCGAACGCGCTGCCCCGGGCGTGCGTCGAGCTCCACCGCGCCGCCGTCGCGGGCGACCTCGACACCGCGGGCAAGCTCTACCGGCAGCTGCACCCGTTGCTGCGCTGGGACTCCCGGGTCGAGTTCGTCCAGGCCATCAAGCTGTCCATGGACATCGTCGGCCGTCACGGCGGTCCGGTCCGGCCGCCGCGCGTCCCGCTGCTGCCCGGGCAGGAGGCCGCCGTGCGCCTGGCCACGGAACGGGCCGTCGCCGCCGGCCTCGCCTGAGCCCGCACGGTCCGTTCGACCGGCCCCGGCCACCGGCCCCCGCCCTCAGCCCGCACCGGCCCCCCGCCCTCAGCCCGCACCGGCCCCGCCGCCCTCGGCCCGCATCGGCCCCGCCGGTCCTCCGCCGACACCACCGAGGAGTCCCATGCGCAGCAAACTCGTCCTGCACGCCGTCGACTCGCACACCGAGGGCATGCCGACCCGGGTCATCACCGGCGGGATCGGCACGGTCCCGGGGGCGACCATGAACGAGCGGCGGCTGTACTTCCGTGAGCACCGCGACGACATCAAGCAGCTCCTGATGAACGAGCCGCGCGGCCACGCGGCGATGAGCGGTGCCGTCCTCCAGCCGCCCACCCGTCCGGACTGCGACTATGGCGTCATCTACATCGAGGTGTCGGGCTATCTGCCGATGTGCGGGCACGGCACGATCGGCGTCGCGACCGTGCTGGTGGAGACCGGCATGGTCGAGGTCGTCGAGCCGGTGACCACGATCCGGCTCGACACCCCCGCGGGTCTCGTCGTCGCCGAGGTCGCCGTGGAGGACGGCGCGGCCAAGGAGGTCACGCTCAGGAACGTGCCGTCCTTCGCCGTCGGCCTGGACCGCGAGGCGACCCTGGCCGACGGGCGCACGGTGACGTACGACCTGGCCTACGGCGGCAACTTCTACGCGATCCTGCCGCTGGAGCAGTTCGGCCTGCCCTTCGACCGCTCGCGCAAGGACGAGATCCTCGCGGCCGGTCTCGCGCTCATGGACGCGGTCAACGCCGACGGCGGGCCCGTGCACCCCGAGGACCCGTCCATCCGCGGCTGCCACCACGTCCACCTGTACGCGCCCGGGGCGACGGCCCGCTTCTCCCGGCACGCCATGGCGATCCACCCCGGCTGGTTCGACCGCTCGCCCTGCGGTACGGGCACCAGTGCGCGCATGGCCCAGCTGCACGCACGGGGTGAACTGCCGCTGGACACCGAGTTCGTGAACGAGTCCTTCATCGGGACGCGGTTCACCGGGCGGCTGCTCGGCACCACCGAGGTCGCCGGAATCCCCGCCGTGCTGCCCAGCTTCACGGGACGTGCCTGGATCACCGGAACCGCCCAGTACCTGCTGGACCCCGCGGATCCGTTCCCGGCCGGGTTCGTCCTGTGAACGGGCCCGCGTCGGGGCGTGGATACTGGGGATCGAGTAACACGTGACATGGCACAGAGCCGATGCGCGGACCGACCGCGCACCGGCCCGTACGAGGAGACCCCGATGACCGCCCAGCGCGACAGCGCACCCTCGGCCGCTCCCGACCTGCCCTCGCTCGGCGGCAGGAGGAGCAGCTACCGCGAGCGCGTGGCCGACGCGCTGCGCGCCGCGCTGATCGCGGGCGAACTGCGGCCCGGCGAGGTCTACTCGGCTCCGACGCTCGCGGCCCGGTTCGGCGTCTCGGCGACGCCGGTGCGCGAGGCCATGCTCGACCTGGTCAAGGAGGGGCTGGTCGACACGGTCCCGAACAAGGGGTTCCGGGTCACGGAGGTCTCGGAGAAGCAGCTCGACGAATACACGCACATCCGCTCGCTCATCGAGATCCCCACCGTCGTGGAGCTGGCCCGTACGGCGGACCCCGTGTCGCTGGAGGCGCTGCGCCCGGCCGCCCGGGAGATCGTGACCGCGGCCGCGGCCGGCGACCTCATCGCCTACGTGGAGGCGGACATCCGCTTCCACCTCGGTCTGCTCGCCCTGGCGGGCAACGCACATCTCGTCGAGGTCGTCGGCGACCTGCGCAAGCGCTCGCGTCTGTACGGGCTCGACGCCCTGGTGCGGGCGGGCCGTCTGGAGGCCTCCGCCCGGGAACACCTCGAACTCCTCGACGCGCTCCTGGACCGCGACGAGCGCGCCGTGCGCGCGGTGATGACCCGCCATCTGGGCCATGTCCGCGGCCTGTGGGCGGCGCACTGAGGGCCGGGCCCCGAGGGGAGGGCCGCGCCGAGACGGCGGCCGTACCGAGAGGGTCGGCATCGGCCTGCGGGAGGGGTCACCGGCACGGCCGCACGGGTTGCGCGCGTGAGCCCGCCGGGCCGCCTCCGGGCACAGGAACCGGCCGAAGTTTTACGCAAGCACTTGCATTTCTTGCGCTATTCTTGCGCGCATGACGCGACGACTTGCTCAGGTGGCGAAGAAGGTCGGGGTCAGCGAGGCCACGGTCAGCCGAGTGCTCAACGGCAAGCCGGGTGTCTCCGACTCCACTCGGCAGGCGGTCCTGTCCGCCCTGGACGTCCTCGGCTACGAACGCCCGACCCAGCTGCGCGGCGAACGCGCGCGGCTCGTCGGCCTGGTGCTGCCCGAACTCCAGAACCCGATCTTCCCGGCGTTCGCCGAGGTGATCGGCGGGGCGCTCGCCCAGCTCGGCCTCACCCCGGTGCTGTGCACCCAGACCAAGGGCGGGGTCTCCGAGGCCGACTACGTGGAACTCCTGCTCCAGCAGCAGGTCTCCGGGGTGGTGTTCGCCGGCGGCCTGTACGCGCAGGCCGACGCGCCGCACGACCACTACCGCGAACTCGCGGACCGCAACATCCCGGTGGTGCTGGTCAACGCGGCCATCGAGCACCTCGGCTTCCCGTGCGTCTCCTGTGACGACGCGGTGGCGGTCGAGCAGGCGTGGCGCCACCTCGACTCGCTCGGCCACGAGCGCATCGGACTCGTCCTCGGCCCCGGTGACCACATGCCCTCCGGACGCAAACTCGCGGCGGCGCGCGCCCTCGCGCCCGAGCTGCCCGACGCCCACGTGGCCCGGGCGATGTTCTCCCTCGAAGGCGGTCAGGCCGCGGCCACCAGGCTCCTCGACCAGGGGGTCACCGGCATCATCTGCGCCAGCGACCCGCTCGCGCTCGGCGCCGTACGGGCCGCCCGCCGCAAGGGGCTCTCCGTCCCCGGTGACATCTCCGTCGTCGGGTACGACGACTCGGCGTTCATGAACTGCACCGAACCCCCGCTGACCACGGTCCGCCAGCCCATCGAGGCCATGGGGCGTGCCGCGGTGGAACTGCTGAACGCGCAGATCGGGGGCAGCAGCGTGACTCCCGAGGAGCTGTTGTTCGAGCCGGAACTGGTGGTGCGCGGATCGACCGCGCAGGCGCCCCGCGGCTGAGCCGCGGGGCCGGGGTGCCGTACCGGGGTCCATGACTCCGGTACGCAACCACCTGCCACGGAGACTCCCAACGGCTGTCAAATAATTACAGATTCTGCGCGACATCTTGCGGACGGATGTCGTCGGTGCTTGAGTGTGCGGCGCCAGAACACGGCGGCGCGCCCGCCGTGGGCCTTCCTCGCTCCAGCCCGAAGGGGTCCACCACATGAGAAACACCGGGTTCCGCCGTAGTCTCGTCATGCTCATGGCGTCCTCCGTCGCGCTCTCCGCCGCCGCGTGCGGTTCGAGCGGCGGCGACGACGCGGCGGGCGGAAAGACCCGCATCACCGTCAACTGCGAGCCGCCGAAGAGCGCCAAGGTCGACCGCTCGTTCTTCGACGCCGACACCAAGGCGTTCGAGAAGGCCAACCCGGCCGTCGACGTCGTCATGCACGACGCGTTCCCGTGTCAGGACCCCAAGACCTTCGACGCCAAGCTGGCCGGCGGCCAGATGGAGGACGTGTTCTACACGTACTTCACCGACGTCAAGCACGTCGTCGACGTCAACCAGGCCGCGGACATCACGAGTTACGTCAAGGACCTCAAGAGCTACAGCACCATCCAGCAGCAACTGCGGGACATCTACACCGTGGACGGCAAGATCTACGGCATCCCGCGCACCGGCTACTCGATGGGCCTCATCTACAACAAGGCGCTCTTCAAGAAGGCCGGCCTCGACCCCGACAAGCCCCCGGCCACCTGGGAGGAACTGCGCGCGGACGCCAAGAAGATCGCGGGGCTCGGCAAGGGCACGGTCGGCTACGCCGACTACAGCGCCCAGAACCAGGGGGGTTGGCACTTCACCGCCGAGGTCTACTCGCAGGGCGGCAACGTCGTCTCCGAGGACGGCAAGAAGGCCACCGTCGACACCCCCGAGGGCAAGGCGGTGCTCCAGAACCTCAAGGACATGCGCTGGGCCGACAACTCCATGGGCAGCAAGCAGTTGCTGGTCATCAACGACGTCCAGCAGATGATGGGTTCGGGCAAGCTCGGCATGTACCTCTCGGCGCCCGACAACATCCCGATCCTCGTCAAGGAGAAGGGCGGCAACTACAACGACCTCGCCCTGGCCCCGATGCCCGGCGGCAAGGGCACGCTCATCGGCGGCGACGGCTACATGTTCAGCAAGAAGGACAGCCCGGCGCAGATCAAGGCCGGCCTCAAGTGGCTCGACTCCATGTTCCTGACGCCCGGCAAGGGCTTCATCGGTGACTACGCCCGTGCCAAGCAGAACAACGCGCCCGTCGGCCTGCCCGAGCCGCGTCTGTTCACCGGTGCCGCCGACGCCAAGGACCAGGAGGTCAAGAAGGCCAACGCCAACGTGCCCGTGGAGAACTACCAGGCGTTCCTCGACGGCAACCAGAGCCTCCAGATGAAGATCGAGCCCCCGCAGGCGCAGCAGATCTACTCCGTCCTCGACGCCGCCGTCTCCGCCGTCCTCACCAAGAAGGACGCCGACATCGACCAGCTCCTCAAGGACGCCTCCGGCAAGATCGACGCCATCCTGGCGCGAGGCTGACACCGTTCATGAAGACCGCATCGAAGCCCCCCGCAGTGCTCCCTCCGGCCGCCGTCGGCGCGCCGGAGGCGCCGCGGTCGGCCGGGCGCCGGACCGGGGGGCCGTGGCGCCGGCGCCTGGCCGACCAGTTCCGCGCCTACGGCTTCCTGGCCGGCGGACTGCTCTGCTTCGCCCTGTTCTCCTGGTACCCGGCGATCCGCGCCGTCGAGATCGCCTTCCAGAAGTACACACCGGGCAGCGGCGGAGAATGGGTCGGCACCGCCAACTTCACCCGGGTCTTCCACGACCCGGAGTTCACCGCCGCCTGGCGCAACACCCTCACCTTCACGCTCCTCGCCCTGCTCATCGGCTTCGCCGTCCCGTTCGTGATGGCGCTGGTCCTCAACGAACTGCGGCACGCGAAGGCGTTCTTCAGGGTCGTGGTCTATCTGCCGGTGATGATCCCGCCGGTGGTCAGCGCCCTGCTGTGGAAGTGGTTCTACGATCCCGGGGCCGGCCTCGCCAACGAGGTGCTGCGTGCGCTGCACCTGCCGACCTCGAACTGGTCCAACGGCGCCGACACGGCCCTGGTCTCGCTGGTCATCGTCGCCACCTGGGCCAACCTCGGCGGCACCGTCCTCATCTACCTCGCCGCCCTCCAGAGCATCCCGGGCGAGCTGTACGAGGCCGCCGAGCTGGACGGAGCGAGCCTGCTCCAGCGCATCCGTCACGTGACGATCCCGCAGACGCGGTTCATCATCCTCATGCTGATGCTGCTTCAGATCATCGCCACCATGCAGGTGTTCACCGAACCGTTCGTGATCACCGGTGGCGGCCCCGAGGACAAGACCGTCACGGTGCTCTACCTGATCTACAAGTACGCCTTCCTCTACAACGACTTCGGCGGAGCCTGCGCCCTGAGTGTGATGCTGCTCGTCCTGCTCAGCGCCTTCTCCGCCCTCTATCTGCGGCTGACCCGCTCCGAGGAGGACGCGTGAGCACCCGCACCCTGGTCTCCCCGCTCACCCTGGGCCGCCCGCGCGGCAGAGCCGTCTACTGGACCGTCTTCGGCGGTGTCGTCGTGCTCTTCGCGCTGGCCTTCCTCTTCCCCGTCTACTGGATGGTCACCGGCGCCATGAAGTCGCCGGACGAGGTCACCCGCACACCGCCCACCCTCCTGCCGGACCACTGGCACATCGGGGGCTACACCGACGCGTGGGACCTGATGGACCTGCCCACCCATCTGTGGAACACCGTCGTCCAGGCGACGGGCGCCTGGCTCCTCCAGATCGTGTTCTGCACGGCCGCCGCCTACGCCCTGTCCAAGCTGAAGCCGGCCTTCGGCAAGGTGGTGCTCGGCGGCATCCTCGCCACCCTGATGGTCCCCGCGCAGGCCCTGGTGGTCCCCAAGTACCTGACCGTCGCCGACCTGCCCGTCCTGCACACCAGCCTGCTCAACTCGCCCCTCGGCATCTGGCTGCCCGCCGTCGCCAACGCCTTCAACCTCTATCTCCTCAAGCGCTTCTTCGACCAGATCCCGCGTGACGTCCTGGAGGCCGCCGAGATCGACGGCGCCGGGAAGCTGCGCACCCTGTGGTCGATCGTGCTGCCGATGTCCCGGCCCGTCCTCGGAGTCGTGTCGATCTTCGCCCTGGTCGCCGTCTGGCAGGACTTCCTCTGGCCGCTGATGGTCTTCTCCGACACCGACAAGCAGCCCATCAGCGTGGCGCTCGTCCAGCTGTCGCAGAACATCCAGCTGACCGTCCTCATCGCCGCCATGGTCATCGCCAGCATCCCCATGGTCGTGATGTTCCTGGTCTTCCAGCGGCACATCATCGCCGGGATCAGCGCGGGCAGCACCAAGGGCTGACGCCCGTACCCGATCTCCTCGAACGAAAGGCAACGCACCGTGGGACAGCCCCGCCCTGCCCGAAATCAGTCCGCGTGGTGGCGTTCCGCCGTCATCTACCAGGTGTACGTCCGCAGCTTCGCGGACGGCGACGGCGACGGCACCGGCGACCTCGCGGGCGTCCGCGCCAGACTCCCCTACCTCGCCGAACTCGGCGTGGACGCGCTGTGGTTCAACCCCTGGTACCTCTCACCCCTGGCCGACGGCGGCTACGACGTCGCCGACTACCGCACCATCGACCCGGCCTTCGGAACGCTCGCCGAGGCCGAGAAGCTCATCGCCGAGGCCCGCGAGCTGGGCATCCGCACCCTGGTCGACATCGTGCCGAACCACGTCTCCGACCAGCACCCCTGGTTCCGGGCGGCGCTGGCCGGCGGCCCCGAGCGCGACCTCTTCCACTTCCGTCCCGGACGCGGCGAACACGGCGAACTCCCGCCCAACGACTGGCCGTCCCAGTTCGCGGGCTCCACCGAACCGGTGTGGACCCGGCTCCCCGACGGCGACTGGTACCTCCACCTCTTCACCCCCCAGCAGCCCGACCTCAACTGGGACCACCCCGCCGTCCGCCGGGAGCACGAGGAGATCCTGCGCTTCTGGTTCGAGCGAGGAGTGGCGGGCGTGCGCATCGACTCGGCGGCGCTGCTCGCCAAGGATCCCGACCTGCCCGACTACGTCGAGGGCCGCGACCCCAACCCGTACGTCGACCGCGACGAGCTCCACGACATCTACCGCTCCTGGCGGTCCGTCGCCGACGCCTACGACGGCATCTTCGTCGGCGAGGTGTGGCTCCCCGACTCCGAGCGCTTCGCCCGCTATCTGCGCCCCGACGAACTGCACACCGCCTTCAACTTCTCCTTCCTGTCCTGCCCCTGGGACGCCGGACGGCTGAGGACCTCCATCGACGAGACCCTCGCCGAGCACGCCCCCGTCGGCGCGCCCGCCACCTGGGTGCTGTGCAACCACGACGTGACCCGCACGGTCACCCGTTACGGCCGCGCCGAGACGGGCTTCGACTTCACCGCCAAGGAATTCGGCACCCCCACCGACCTGGCCCTCGGCACCCGCAGAGCTCGCGCCGCCGCCCTGCTCTCGCTCGCCCTGCCCGGCGCCGTGTACGTCTACCAGGGCGAGGAACTCGGCCTGCCCGAAGTGGAGTTGCCGCGGGAGAGCATCCAGGACCCGATGTACTCACGCTCCGGCGGCACGGACCCGGGCCGCGACGGCTGCCGGGTCCCGCTGCCCTGGACGGCCGGCGAACCGCACGCCGGGTTCGGCGGGGAACCCTGGCTCCCGCAGCCCGCCGACTGGCCCGCGTACGCAGCCGACCGGCAGGCGGACGACCCCGGCTCGATGCTGAGCCTCTACCGTGCGGCACTGCGCCTCCGCCGCGCCGAACCGGGCTTCGGCGACGGCCCGCTGAGCTGGCTGCCCGCACCCGAGGGCGTGCTCGCCTTCGCCCGCACGGACGGACTGCTCTGCGTCGTCAACCTGGCCGACGGCCCGGTCGAACTCCCGGAGCACTCCGCAATCCTGCTCCCCAGCGGTCCGCTGGACGCCGACGGGTTCCTCCCGCCGGACACGGCGGTCTGGCTTCGCGCCTGACCGGCCCGCCGCGTTCACCGACGGGCCTCACCGGGGCGGAGGCACGTCCGACCGCGTGACCGGCTCCCCGCGTTTCGCCGCCTGGATCTGCTCGTACACATGGGTCCGCAGTTCGGCGAAGCGCGGGGCGACACGGGTGCGCAACTGGTCGCGCTCCGCGGGCAGATCGACCTTCAGCTGCTCCTGGACGACGGTGGGGGAGGCGGACAGGACCAGGACCCGCTCACCCAGATAGACGGCCTCGTCGATGTCGTGGGTCACGAACACGACGGTGATCCCGCGCTCCCGCCACAACCGGCGCACCAGATCCTCCAGATCGGCGCGGGTCTGCGCGTCGACCGCCGCGAACGGTTCGTCCATGAGCAGGACTTCGGGCTCGTACGCCAGGGCCCGGGCGATGGCGACCCGCTGCTGCATCCCGCCGGACAGCTGCCACGGATAGGCGCCGGGGGCATCGGCGAGACCGACGGACTCCAGCGCGTCGGCGACCAGTTCCCTTCGCCGCTCCTTGCCCAGACCCTTCTGCCGCAGCGGGAGTTCGACGTTCCGGCCGACCCGCATCCAGGGGAACAGGCTGCGCCCGTACTCCTGGAACACGAACGCCATGCCGGGCGGCGGACCGCTCACCCGCCGGCCTGCGATCAGCACCTCGCCCGAGGTGGGTGCCAGCAGTCCGGCCATGCACTTCAGGAGTGTCGTCTTGCCGCAGCCCGAGGGGCCCACCAGACAGACGAGTTCACCCGGGTCCACCGTGAAGGTGAGATCGCGGACCGCCTCCACCCGGCGACCCGACCCCTCGTAGACCTTCCGCAGTCCGGATACGACCAAAGACGCGTGCATGGACCGCCCTTTCGGATGCGTCACGGGGACCGCCTGGAGGAGTCGCGCAGACCGTGGTACCAGCCGAGGACCCGGCGTTCGACCAGCTGGAGGACGACGGAGAGAAGGAAGCCGAGCAGACCGAGGACGAGGATCCCGGTCCACATGTCGGGGATCGCGAAGCCGCGCTGGAACTGCACGATGGTGAAGCCGAGTCCGTTGCTGGCCGCGAACATCTCGCTGATGACCATGAGGATGATGCCGACGGACAGTGCCTGCCGCAGCCCCGCGAAGATCTGCGGGCTCGCCGACGGCAGGACCAAGGACCGGATCCGGGCGGGCCCCGTGATGCCGTACGAGCGGGCCGTCTCGGACATCACCGGGTCGACGCCGCGTACGCCCTCGATCGTGTTGAGCAGGATCGGCCACACACAGCCGCTCGCGATCACGACGATCTTCATCGTGTCCCCGATGCCCGCGAACAGCATGATGACCGGAACGAGCACCGGCGGCGGCACCGCCCGCAGGAACTCGAGGACCGGTTCGCACACCGCCCGCACCTTCCGGTACGAGCCGATCAGCGTCCCGAGGGCGATCCCCGCGGTCGCGGCCGACGCGTAGCCGGCGAGCAGCCGCAGCAGGCTGGGCACCAGGTCGGCCCGCAGCCGTGCGCGGGTCCAGACGTCGGGGAACGTCCTGATGATCGTGCGCAGCGGGGGCCAGTAGACATCGGTGCTGCCGTCCGAGGCGAGCCACCAGAGGGCGAACAGCAGCGCCGGGAGCGCGACGACGAACAGCGCGCGCAGCAGCCGGCCGGCCCACGGGTTCGGCCGCGTCCGCCCGGCCAAGGCGTCCGTCACACCGCCACCTCCCCGCGCACCGACTGGTGCCAGGCCAGCGCGTACCGCTCGACCGTCCGCGCGCCCACGTTGACGATCAGCCCGAGCAGGCCCGTGACCACGATGAGCGCGTACATCTCGGGCACGGCCTGCGAGGTCTGAGCGACGGCGATGCGCGCACCCAACCCCGGGGCGCCGATGACGAGTTCGGCGGTCACCGTGAGGATCAGCGCGACCGCGGCGGCGAGCCGGACGCCCGTCATGACGTACGGGAGCGCGGTCGGCCACAGCACATGGCGGATCCGGGCCCAGGTGCCGAGCCCGTACGAGCGTGCCGTCTCCTCTGCCACCGGGTCGACGTCCCGCACGCCGTACATGACCTGGATGAGTACCTGCCAGAAGGACGCGTACACGACCAGCAGGAGCACCGACCTCAGCTCGGTGCCGTAGAGCAGGACGGCCAGCGGGATCAGGGCGACGGAGGGGATGGGGCGCAGGAACTCGATCGTCGAGGCGGTCGCCTCGCGCAGATACGGCACGACAGAGAGGACCACGCCGACCACGATGCCGGCGCCGACGGCGATCATCAGGCCCAGCGCCCAGCCGGTGAGGGTGTCGCCGAGGTCCGTCCAGAAGGCGCCGTCGGTGATCTGGTCGCCGAGGGCCCGCGCGATCCGGCTGGTCGGCGGGAAGTACCGCTCTTTGACGATGCCGAGCCGCGGCACCGCCTCGCCGAGGGCGAGGAAGGCCGCGAGCCCGGCGGCGCCCAGCGCGGTGTTCACGGCCCGTTCCGTGGACCCGCCGCCGCGCGGTGACGTCGGTGTCACGGCAGCAACTTGCCCAGATCGGGGGCCGTCTTGAAGAGGCCGTCCTGCTCGCCCAGCTTCTCCAGCGTCTCGATCGAGGCCTTGTTCGGCTCGGCGGGCCACTTCGGCAGGGTCACCTTCGCCAGCACGGCCGCGGGGATCTTCGTGTACGTGGTGACGATCTGCCGTACCTCGTCCGGGTGCGCGTCGGCGTAGGCGAGGGACTCGGCGGTGGCCTCCTGGAAGTCCTTGACCACGGCGGGGTGTTGCTGCGCGTACTGGTTCGAGGTGAAGTACATGGCGACGGTGAGGTCCTTCGCCACGTCGACCAGGGAGGAGGCGATCTCGGTCGCGCCCTGGCTCCGCACGGTGGCGAGCGCGGGCTCGACCACCATCGCGGCGTCGATCTGGCCGCTGTCGAGGGCCGCCGGCATCTGGTCGAAGGCGAGCTCGACGAACGTCACCTTGGACGGATCGCCGCCCGCCTTGCGCACCGACTCGCGCACGGCCGTCTCGTTGATGTTCTTCAGCGTGTTGACCGCGACCTTCCTGCCCTCCAGGTCCTTCGCCGTCCTGATCGCGCTGCCCTTCTTGACGGTGATCGCGCCGAAGTCCGCGCCCGCGACGCCAGTCGAGGCGACGCCGTTCGCGATGGCCTTCACCGGGACGCCGTTGGACTGGGCGATCATCAGCGAGGTCATGTTGGAGAACCCGAACTGGAACTGGCCCGAGACGACACCCGGGACGATCGCCGCGCCGCCCTGGGCGGTCGTCATCGACAGCTTCAGTCCGTGCTTCGCGTAGAAGCCCTTCTCCTGCCCCAGATAGACGGGGGCGACATCGACGATGGGGATGACCCCCAGCTTGACGGTGGTGGTACCACCGGACGAGGCGTTCTTGCCCGAGGCGCCTCCGCCGCCGGACGAGCCGCAGGCCGTCGCGGCGACCATCAGGGCTCCGGTCGCGATACCGGCGAGCAGACGACGCATGGCTCCTCCTGTGCAGACGAGAGTGTTCCGACAGGGCGTGCGCACACCGCACAATGGTGCTCAGCGCGAAGGTAGAACCCTGTCCGTGCCGGGTCAATGGCCTTGGCTGACAATATTGTTGACAGTTATCGAAGCGTGCTCACGCGGTGTGCGGAGGCGCTTCGCGTGTCCCTCTGGAGGCGGCGATGCCTGCGGCAGACCGAGCGCCCCATTTCGTCCGGTCCTTCGAGCGCGGACTCGCCGTCATCCGCGCCTTCGGCCCCGACCGGCCGGAGATGACCCTCAGTGAGGTCGCCCGCGGCTGCGACCTCACCCGTGCGGCGGCGCGCCGCTTCCTGCTGACCCTGGTCGATCTCGGATACGTCCACACGGACGGCCGGGTCTTCCGGCTCACCCCGCGTGTCCTGGAACTCGGCTACGCCTATCTCTCCGGCTTCACCGTCCCGGAGATCGCTCAGCCCCACCTCGAGCAACTGGCCGAAGAGGTGGGGGAGTCGAGCTCGCTCTGTGTCCTGGACGGCGACAACATCGTGTACGTGGCGCGGGTCCCGACCCGGCGCATCATGACGGCGGCGATCACCGTCGGCACCCGCTTCCCCGCCCATGCCACCTCCGTCGGCCGCGTGATCCTCGCGCATCTCGCGGACGACGAGATCGACACCCGGCTGAAGCGGGCCGCCCTGCGCCCCCTGACCGCACGCACGATCGTCTCGCCCGACCTGCTGAGAGCGGAGCTGGTGCGGGTCAGGAGTCAGGGATACGCCATCGTGGACCAGGAGTTGGAGGAGGGGCTGCGCTCCGTCGCCGCGCCCGTGCGCGACCGCCACGGGGCCGTGGTGGCGGCCGCGAACATCCCCGTGCCCGCCGGCCGCACCAGCGTCGAGTCCGTCCGGCGCGACCTGCTTCCCCCTCTGCTGGCGACGGTCGCGCGGATCGAGCGCGACCTGGCGGTCACAGGTCCAGGACGAGCCGGCTCCCCAGACAGCGGGACACACAGATGAGCATGGTCCCGCCCGCCTCCCGCTCCTCGTCCGTCAGCACCGAGTCCCGGTGGTCCGGGGTCCCTGCGAGGACCTCCGTCTCGCAGGTGCCGCAGGTGCCCTCGGCGCAGGAGTAGAGCACCTCGACGCCGTGGGCGCGCACCGCGTCGAGAACGGAGACACCGGGAGCGACGGTCAGCGAGCGCCCCGTCCGTGCCAGGACGACCTCGAACTCCCGCTCCCCGTCGGCCTCCTGCTCCTTGGGCCGGAACCGCTCGACGCGCAGCAGGCCGGGCGGGCAGCGCTCCTCCACCGCGTCCAGCAGCGACCCGGGACCGCAGCAGTAGACGAGGGTGCCCCGGGGGATCTCCCCCAGCACGGAGACGAGGTCGAGCGGTCCGGTCTCGTCCTGGGGAGCGAGGGTGACCCGGTCCCCGTACCGCTCCAGCTCCCCGGTGAACGCCATCGAGCCACGGGTGCGCCCGCCGTACAGCAGGGTCCACTCGGCGCCCGCCGCCTCGGCCGCGGCGAGCATGGGCAGGATCGGGGTGATGCCGATCCCGCCCGCGACGAAGCGGTAGCGCGGGGCGGGCGCGAGCGGGAAGCGCTGCCGCGGCCCGCGGACACGGACCCTTTCGCCCTCGCCCAACCGCGCGTGCACGTGGGCCGATCCGCCGCGCCCGTCCGGTTCGCGCAGCACCGCGATCCGCCACGAGCCCCGGTCCGCCGGATCGCCGCACAGGGAGTACGGCCGCTCCAGGCCGGGACCGAGCACGACATCGACGTGGGCCCCCGGCTCCCAGACGGGCAGTTCGGAGCCGAACGGATGGCGCAGCTCCAGGGCGAGGACACCGTCGGCGACGAACTCCCGCCGCTCGACGACGAGTTCCCCCTCGTACGAGCTTTCGCCGGCCGGGCCGGTCACCGCACCCTCTCCACGGGCTTGTCGCCCTCCTCGACCAGGCGGGCGAGTATGCGCCGGGCGGCGAGCCCGCCGGCGTCGATGCCGATGCTCAACTCCTGGTAGCCGCCGCTTTCGTGGGCGAGGTCCCGCTGGAGGAGGTTGAGCGCGTCGACGTCCTGCATCACCACCGTGTGGTTCAAGTCCCGCATGAGGGAGCTGACTTCGTCGTCCGAGCGGGCGAAGTCGCGCGAGACCGCCCAGAAGTCGTACACCCTGCCCCGGTCCGACGGCGTGATCGCGTACGTGATCTCGGTGTGGAAGGCGTTCGGGTCGCCGCCGTCCGCCTCCGGGAGCACTCCGGCCGGCGCGACCCTGCTGTGCAGCAGATAGAGGCAGGGCGCGTGGTACTCGACGTCCTGCCAGCGCGTGATGCGGCCCCGGATCCCGGTCGAGCGGGCGTAGAACGGCGGGCACTCGGCGTCGGCCATGCGCCGGGAGACCCGTACGACGCCGGCGTCCTCGTCCACCTCGGTGACGATCGGTGTCCCGGCGACCTCGGGCGTGCCGATGTACCCGCCGTGCAGATACGTCTCGTGCGAGAGGTCGAGGAGGTTGTCGACGAGGAGTCCGTAGTCCGCGTCGATCACCTCCATGCCGCTGACCGTCGTCCAGCCGGGCGAGTCCATGTGCGGGGCGCGCGGAACGGCCCCCGGGTCGGCGAGCGCGGGGTCGCCGATCCAGACCCAGACGAACAGGTCCCGCTCGACGACGGGGTAGGAGGCGACACGAGCGGTGCGTGGTATCCGCTTCTGCCCGGGCACGGACACGCACGCGCCGGTCGTGTCGTAGGTGAACCCGTGGTAGCCGCACACGATCCGGTCGCCGTCGAGCCTGCTCTCCGAGAGCGGGAAACGCCGGTGCACACACCGGTCGGACAGCGCGACGGCGGCCCCGTCCTCCTCGGAGCGGTAGAGCACGAGCGGCTCGCCGAGGACGCTCCGCCCGAGGAGCTCCCGCCCGACCTCGTGGGTGTAGGCGACGACGTACCACTGGTTCCTGGCGAAGGCGGTCGTGTGCGGCATGGCGTTCCCGTCCCTGAGAGCGGGGCGCCGTCGCCCCGCGTGCCGTGGTCGCCACCAGGGTCGTGAGACCCGCCGGTACCCGGCAAGACGCCTTCCGCCAGACGGAAGGGGGATGCCCGGGCAGCGCCTCGTGGGCGTCGGCCGCGCCGAACGTCGGGTGACGGACCGGTGACGGGGCGCTGTGCCGGCGCCGCTGTCCGGAATCGTTCGTCCGACGTACCGCCGACCTTCACGCAAGGGACAGAGGGCCCTTTCCTGACGTTCGGTGCGCTTGGAAAACTCGCTTCGCGTACGTTCCCTCAACCCCGGCCGCAGGGCCTGTCAGGACGAGAGGTCACCCACACATGCCTCAAGTGAATCGGCGCCGATTCTTCCAACTCGCCGGTGGCACAGCGGCGTTCACCGCGCTGTCCGGAAGTGTCCAGCGTGCGGCCGCCGTGCCGGCGCACCGCCGTTCGGGCACGATCGAGGACGTCGAGCACATCGTCGTCCTGATGCAGGAGAACCGTTCGTTCGACCACTACTTCGGCTCGATGAGAGGCGTCCGCGGCTTCGGCGACCCGCGTCCCGCGACCACGACCGGCACCAAGCCGGTGTGGTACCAGTCCGACGGCACCAAGGACGTGCTGCCCTTCCACCCCGAGGCGGACGACCTGGGACTCGCGTTCCTCAAGGACCTCCCGCACGGCTGGAGCGACGGGCACGCCGCGTTCAACAAGGGCAAGTACGACAAGTGGGTGCCCGCCAAGTCGGCCACGACGATGGCCTATCTGACGCGTGACGACATCCCGTTCCACTACGCGCTGGCCGACTCCTTCACCGTCTGCGACGCGTACCACTGTTCCTTCATTGGCTCGACGGACCCCAACCGCTACTACATGTGGACGGGTTACACCGGCAACGACGGCAAGGGCGGCGGCCCGGTCCTCGGCAACGACGAGGCCGGGTACGGCTGGACGACGTACCCGGAGCGACTGGAGGCGGCCGGGATCTCCTGGAAGGTGTACCAGGACGTCGGCGACGGTCTGGACGCGAACGGCTCCTGGGGCTGGATCCCCGATGCCTACCGCGGCAACTACGGCGACAACTCGCTGCTGTACTTCAACCAGTACCGCGACGCCAAGCCCGGCGACCCGCTGTACGACAAGGCCCGCACCGGCACCGACGCCCGCAAGGGCGAGGGCTTCTTCGATCAGCTCAGGGCCGACGTGCAGGGCGGGAAGCTGCCCCAGATCTCCTGGATCGCCGCCCCCGAGGCCTTCACGGAGCACCCGAACTGGCCGGCCAACTACGGCGCCTGGTACATCTCCCAGGTCCTGGACGCGCTCACCTCGGACCCCGAGGTGTGGAGCAGGACGGCCCTGTTCGTCACGTACGACGAGAACGACGGCTTCTTCGACCACCTGGTGCCGCCGTTCCCGCCGCAGTCCGCCGCCCAGGGCAAGTCCACCGTCGACGTCGGCCCGGACCTCCACCCGGGCGACGCGAGCCACGCGGCCGGACCGTACGGACTGGGCCAGCGGGTGCCGATGCTCGTCGTCTCGCCCTGGAGCAAGGGCGGTTACGTCTGCTCCGAGACACTCGACCACACCTCGATCATCCGGTTCATGGAAGCCAGGTTCGGAGTGCGCGAGCCCAACATCTCGCCCTGGCGGCGTGCCGTCTGCGGCGACCTGACCGCCGCCTTCGACTTCGCCCGCAAGGACACCGCGCCGGTGGACCTGCCCGCCACCGAGGGCTACCGGCCGCCGGACGCGAACCGCCACCCCGACTACGTCCCGACCCCGCCAGCGAACCCCGCCCTGCCCCGGCAGGAGCGCGGCTCGCGACCGACCCGCCCGCTCAAGTACGCGCCGATCGTGGACGGTTCGGCGGACACGGCGGCCGGCACGTTCACGCTGACGTTCGGCTCCGGAGCCCAGGCGGGCGCGGCCTTCCTCGTCACCTCCGGGAATCGCACGGACGGCCCCTGGACGTACACCACCGAGGCGGGCAGGACCGTCTCGGACACCTGGAACTCGGCCTACTCGGCAGGCTCGTACGACCTCACCGTGCACGGTCCGAACGGCTTCCTGCGCACCTTCAGGGGAGCCGGCAGGACGGCGGGAGTCGAGGTCACCGCCCGCCACACCGGCTGCGACGTGGAGCTCACGTTCGTGAACAGGGGCACCGCCGCGGCGAAGCTCACGCTCACGAACGGCTACGGCGGACGTTCCCAGGCCGTCCGGGTCAAGGCGGGCGCGACCGTGAAGCAGACGGTGGACCTGCGGGCGAGCAGCCGCTGGTACGACCTGAGCGTGGTCGCCGACGGACAGGCGGGCTTCCTGCGGCGATTCGCCGGACATGTCGAGAATGGCCGTCCCGGTGTCAGTGACCCCGCTCTCGTCACTGTCTGATGGGTCCGCAACTGCCCGTGGATTTCCGGCCATGTCACGGTAGGGTGCCCCGGTGACCACGCATTCGAACACTCCTCCGGGCTGGTACCCGGACCCCAACGGGAAGCCCCAGACGCAGCGTTACTGGGACGGCTCGCAGTGGACCGCCCAGGAGGCTCCGGCCGGGCAGCAGGTTCCGCACCAGGGCCCGCCGCCCCAGCAGCCGTTCCCGCAGCAGGCCGGCGCGTCCGACCCGCGCGTCCAGCACCAGGTGCAGCAGCAGGCCGGTGTGGCCCCGAGCGGCGTCGGCGGCGGCACGCTGTTCACTGAGCCGGTCCTGGTAGTGAACCAGAAGGCCAAGCTGATCGAGCTGACCAACGAGTACAAGGTCATGGATCAGCAGGGCAACCCGATCGGCTCGGTCGTCGAGGTCGGGCAGGGCGTGTTCAGGAAGATCCTGCGCTTCGTCTCCAGCCTCGACCAGTACCTCACGCACCGGCTGGAGATCCGCGACGCGCACGGCGTGCCGCAGCTGCTGCTCACGCGCCCCGCGAAGATCTTCAAGTCGCGGGTGATCGTGACCCGTCCGGACGGCTCGCCCGTCGGCGAGATCGTCCAGCAGAACATGATCGGCAAGATCAACTTCGCGATGAACGTCGGCGGCCAGAAGGTCGGCGCGATCAAGGCGGAGAACTGGCGGGCCTGGAACTTCGCGATCGTCGACCAGTCCGAGAACGAGGTGGCCCGGATCACGAAGACCTGGGAGGGCCTCGCCAAGACGCTGTTCACGAGCGCGGACAACTACGTCCTCCAGATCCACTTCCAGCTCCCCGAGCCGCTGCTGAGCCTCGTCGTCGCGACGGCGCTGACCGTCGACACGGCGCTCAAGCAGGACGCCCGCGGACTGGGCTGACCGGCCACGCACGAACGGAAGGGCGGCCGCGGAGAGTTCCGCGGCCGCCCTTCCGGCGTTTCCTACAGTGACGTCAGATGGCCCGGGTTGGGCTGCCGCGGTATCAACGAGGGTTCGTACGCCGCCGGTCCCGACTCCAGCGCGAGCACCGCGGCCACCGGGTGGTCGTCGTCCGCCGGGCCGACCGGACGCGGGTCCGCCGGTGCCGCGTGCGGCTCGGGCGCCGAACGGGACAGCGTCACCACACCCCACGCGGCGACCGAGGCTCCCGCGAGCGCGAGCAGCAGTCCCGCGGGGCCGCCCTGGAGACGCTCGCCGAGCAGGGACAGCCCGATCACGGCCGCGGCCAGCGGGTTGGCGAGCGTCACGACGGCCAGCGGCGCGCCGAGGCCGCCCTGGTAGGCGGTCTGCGACAGCAGCAGCCCGCCCGCCGCGAAGGCCGCCACGAGCAGGGACACCACGACGACCTGAGCGATGGGCGTCGATTCGGAGCGGTCCGTCGCGGCGACCGTGACGGTCTGGGTGAGCGCGGAGGCCACGCCCGAGGCGAACCCGGAACCGGTCGCGTGCCGCAGTCCCGGCCGGGCGCCGCGCGCCAGCAGGCCGATGACGGCGGCCGTCGTCCCCGCGACGGCGAGCGCCTGCGGCAGACTCAGCACCTCGTCGGGCGCGGCCCCCGACGCCGTGACGAGCAGGGCGCCGAGACCGATCAGGGTCAGCGCCGTACCACGCCACTCGACCACGCTGACCCGCCGTCCGGCCATCCGCGCGCCGAGCGGCACGGCGGCCACCAGCGTGAGCGCCCCGAGCGGCTGGACCAGGGTGAGGGTCCCGTACTTGAGGGCCGCCACGTGCAGCAGCGCGGCCGCGGCGTTCAGGGTCACCGACCACCACCAGGCGCCCCTGGCCAGCAGCCGCAGCGTGCCCGAGCCGGCCGACCGGGCGGCGAGCCGCTCCTGCGCGACGGCCGCGGAGGCGTAGGCGACGGCGGAGAAGAGGGACAGGACGACGGCGACGAGTGTCGGGTTCATCGCCCCGCTCCCACGAGCTCGGGCCGCTCCGGTACGGGGAATCCGGCGGGCTCGCGGCCCGGTCGCCGTTCCGGGGCCGCCGCCGTCCGGTGGGGCGGGTGGACCACGGCGAGGGCGACGCAGAGCAGCGCGGTCGCGGCGATCGCGTCGAGCCAGTAGTGGTTCGCGGTGCCGACGATCACCAGCAGGGTGAGCAGGGGATGCAGCAGCCACAGCACGCGCAGCCGCGACCGGGTCGCGGCGATCAGGCCGATCGCGACCATCAGCGCCCAGCCGAAGTGCAGGGACGGCATGGCCGCGAACTGGTTCGCCAGGGCGTCGGCCGCCGGGTGGGCTCCGTACACCGTGGGCCCGTAGACCCGGCCGGTGTCGACCAGTCCCGCCTCGGCGAGCAGCCGCGGCGGCGCGAGCGGGAACAGCAGGTGCCCGGCCAGGGCGGCGGCGGTGACCAGGGCGAGGACCCGGCGGGCCCACAGGTAGTGCGCGGGCCGCCGCAGATACAGCCAGACCAGGAAGGCGACCGTGGCCGGGAAGTGGACCGTGGCGTAGTAGGTGTTGGCGAGGTGGACCAGTGTGTCGCTGTGCAACAGCGGGGCCTGTACGGCGCCTTCGCCCGGCAGACGCAGGGTCCGCTCCCACCCCCAGACGCGGTGCGCGTTCGCGAGGGCCTCGTCGGTGCGGCCGGTGGCCAGCAGACGGCCGGCCTTGTAGACGACGAACAGCCCGACGACGAGCAGCAGTTCCCGCAGCAGAGGCGGGTGTGCGGTGCTGTCGCCGGGGTGGGCGGCGGGCTTGTCCGGGCGGGAGGCGGTCCCGTCCGGGTGTGCGGCGGTGTTGTCCGGGTGCGCGCCCGGGCCCGCGGGTGAGGGCGTGGGCGTGGGTGCGTTCGGGCGCGCGTGGGCGGCCGCGTCGGGTGACGCGGCCGCGGCTATGCCCGTGTCGGGCGGTTCCGGTTCCGGCGCGGAGTCGGACGCGGGTCGTTCAGGCTCGGTTCGGGAATCCATCCCCCGGCCCCCTTGCTGGCGGTCTGGTGTCGTGCGAAGCGCGGTGAGCCCAGGACAGGATCCACTCGGTCTTCCCTCGCGGGGAGGAGTGGATCCTGTCCGAGGCTCATCGATACGGCAGTGTACCGATACGGCTGAGTACCGATACGCGAGTGTACCGATACGGATGCGTACCGGTACCCTTGCGTATCGATTACACTTGCCGCAAGACCGCACCGGCACCGTCCGGATCGAGCGAGGAGAAGCGCCATGACGTCGCAGGCCGCGGACGGACCGGACTCGGTCGTCGCCTCGCGCCGCTCCAAGATCACGCCCGAGCGTGAGCAGGAGTTCTTCGACGCCGTGCTCGAACAGATCCGTGAATGCGGGTACGAGGCGTTCACGATGGAGGGCGTCGCGGCGAGCACGCGGTGCAGCAAGTCCACGCTCTACCGGCAGTGGAAGACGAAGCCCCAGTTCGTGGCCGCGGCGCTGCGCAACAACCGCTGTCCCCGGTTCACCGGGATCGACACCGGCTCGCTCGCCGGGGACCTGCGTGCGGCGGCGGCCGCCGCGGGCGAGTGGTCGGCCCGCGACAGCACGCAGTTGCTCCAGGGTCTCGGCAACGCCGTGATGCAGGACAAGGAGCTCCAGCAGGCGCTCCGCGACGCCCTCGTCGAACCCGAGGTCGCCGAGCTGCGGCAGATGATCGGCCGCGGTGTCGAGCGCGGTGAGGTCGACGCCGGCCACCCGGCGCTGGAGTTCGTTCCGGCCCAGATGCTCGGAGTCCTGAGGGTCCGCCCGCTGCTCGACGGCCAGTACGCGGACGCGGCGTATCTCACACGTTTCGTGGAGGCCGTCGTGCTGCCGACGCTCGGTCTCACCTGAGTCTCAGGCCACCGTCCGTGGGATGACCGGACGTCGGCCTGTACCGCGCCGCACCGTGGGGACGGGGGCGGCGCGCACCCCCGGCCGGGTGGGGTGCCCCTTGAGCGGAGGGGCGCCCCACCCGGCCGATCCATTTCCGCAGGTCGGGCCCGGACGGGTCGGGCCCGACCAGGCTCGTCCGGGCCCAACCCGACCGGGCCCGGACGGGGGTGTCCTAGACGTTCTGCCCGTCGCCTCCGGTCCCCGGTGCCACCTTGATGCCCTTGGTGATGGTGTCGATGATCGACTGCTGGGGCGCCTTGGCGCCCGCGTCGACGCCGAAGCGGACGACGACCAGCGAGGAGGGGGCGGCGGGGGAGGGGAACACCAGCGACTCGACGTAACCGTCGTCGCCCTTGCTCGTCACGACCTTCCAGCGCACCAGGTAGCCCTTCTCGCCGGCCACCGTGACGGCCTTCGAGGCCAGCTCCTGGTGCGAGGTGATCGAGCCGTAGCCCGTGCCGTACGACTCGGTGGCGTTCTTGGAGATGTCCTCCTTGGCCGCCGCCTCCGCCGTCGTGGACTTCAGCTTCTGCGCGCTCGCCGGGGCCGAGTAGGCACCGCCGCGCTGGCAGTTCTGCGAGGGGTCGCCCGGGCACTTGTAGGTGTCCTTGGTGGACACCGAGGCCGTGCCCGCGCGGCTCTGGCCGGTCCAGCCGTCCGGAACCGGGATGCTGATGCCGTTGTAGACGTCGGTGGCGAAACCGGGGTCGGCCTGCGGTCCGCCGGACCGGCCGGGCGCCGGGCTCTGCCCGCCGGGACCCCCGGGCGCCCCGCTCGGTCCGCCCTCCTGGCCGCCGCCCGGTCCGCCCTGGCCGTTCGGCCCGCCGGGGTTCGCGGACGCCGCGCTCCCGCCGTGTCCGCCGTCGTTCGTCAGCGCGTACACACCGCCGACGACGCCCGCGAGGACCGCGACCGCCGCGGCGATCGCTATGCCCGTGCGCAGCCCGCGCCGCGGTCCGCCCGGGGCGTACGCCGGATAGGGGCCCGTCGCCGCCGGATACCCCGCGGGGCCCGTCCCCGCCGGATGTCCGGGGGGACCCCAGGCGGCCGCCGACCCGACGGGGCGGACCTGGTCCGTCCATGTCCTACCGTCCCACCAGCGCTCGGTGGCGGGAGCGTCA
Organism: Streptomyces sp. f51; assembly: GCF_037940415.1. Classification (NCBI taxonomy): domain Bacteria; kingdom Bacillati; phylum Actinomycetota; class Actinomycetes; order Kitasatosporales; family Streptomycetaceae; genus Streptomyces; species Streptomyces sp. f51. The sequence continues at coordinate 6,455,763 of NZ_CP149798.1, forward strand.
CTTGTCTGCCCGGGGTCGGGATACCAGCCGGGGGGAGTCACCTGCGTCATGGGTCCACCGTATGAGCCCAGGGTGAAAGCCGGATGAGAGGGTTCCCCCCGAGGCCCCCCGAGGCCCCCCGGAGATCCCCGAGGCTGCTCCCACCGCCGCCTGGATTGACGCGAGCATGCCGCAGGAGGGGTCGGACGGGCGCGCGACGCGAACCAGAACCCTCACCGGACGGATGAAGAACGCCTGTGCCAAGAGTGAACGTGCCGCGCGAGCAGCTCGTGCCCTCCGTCACCCTCCGGTGGAGAGGCGGCGGCCGGCGGTGACGCCGAGCCCGCCGGCTCCGGCGGGCTCGACGCGAGGTCCGCGGTGCCCGCCGGGAGGGCCCCGGCGGACCCGGGAGGAGAGGGCGTGCAGGTCACGGCCGCACGCGGGGGCGCTCGTGCCGGTACCTCCCGAGGGAGCTCGCGGGTCCGGCGGCCGTCGCCCGGACCGCCGGACGGAGAAGGAAAATTACCTTCATTTTCCCCGTGATTGACTGCCCGTCACTTCCCTTCACGGGCAACGGGTGTTCCGTGTCCGGGCCTTCGTGGAATCGTCGCCGCCCGGTCCGGCAACTGCTCCCGGGTCCCGCCTCCGTCACGGCTTCCAGGAGGCTAGGCTCGGGGGAGTTACGTCGTTTGGGCGACCTGGGGAGGTAGCGGGATGACGGAGGCACGGCCAGGAACGGTCGCCTCGGCTTCCCTGTGGGAGCGCGATGCGGAGGTCGCCGCTCTCGAAGAGGCGATCACCGCGCTGCGCGCGGACTCCGCGACCTCGGGCACCCTGCTCGTGATCGGCGGAGAGGCGGGGCTCGGCAAGACCGCGCTCCTCGCCGAGGCGCGCAGGATCGCGGAGAGCCGGGGCTGCGCCGTGTGGTCGGCACGCGGCGGCGAGACCGTCACGTCCGTCCCCTTCAATGTCGTACGGCAGTTGCTCCAGCCTGCCCTCGTCTCGCTGCTCCCGGAGGAGGCACGCGAGTACCTCGGGGACTGGTACGACGTCGCCGGTCCCGCTCTCGGCATAGCCGAACCCGGTGACCGGCAGCCCGACCCGCAGGGCGTCTGCGACGGTCTGGTCGCCGCGGTGCGGCGGCTCGCCAAGCGGGACTGGCCGCTCGTCCTGCTCGTCGACGACGCCCACTGGGCCGACCAGGAGACCCTGCGCTGGCTCGCCGCGTTCGCCGAACGCCTGGAGGACCTGGCGGTCCTCGTCGTGGTGGCCCGCAGGCCCGGCGGGGTCAGCGGCGAGAGTGCCCGGCTGCTGGACGCGGTGACCGCCGCGGGCCGTCCGCTCGCCACCCTGACCGTGCTGACCCCGGCCGCCACCGAGGGACTCACCCGCGCCACGCTCGGCGAGCACGCCGACGCGCCCTTCTGCCGCGAGGTGTGGGCGGTGACCGGCGGCAACCCGTACGAGACCGTCGAACTGCTCGCCAAAGTCCAGGACAGCGAACTGGATCCGGTCGAGGCCTCGGCCGCCGAACTGCGCGAGCTGAACCGCTCCGCACGCGGCCGCGGACTCGTCGCCCGCCTGGAGGGCCTCGGCATCGACGCCACCCGGTTCGCCTGGGCGGCCGCCATCCTCGGCACCGGGATCTCCCTCGACCTCGCCGCCCAACTCGCGGGCATGCCGGACGACGAGGCCTCCCGCTGCGCCGAACTGCTGGGCGCCGCCCGCATCCTGACCGCGGTCGCGCCCGCCAACGGCCACCGGCCGGACGGCGAGCTGGAGTTCGTGCACCCGCTGATCGCGACGGCCGTCTACCGCTCGATCCCGGACGCCCTGCGCACCGCGATGCACGGTCAGGCGGCCTGGGCGGTCACCGAATCCGGACGCGGTGCCGCCGCGGCCTCCCGTCACCTCCTCGAAGTGCATCCGGACGACGACCCCGAACTGGTCGAGCAGATGCGCGAAGCCGCCCGCGAACACCTCGCCGTCGGCGCCCCCGACGCGGCCCGGCGCTGCCTGGAGCGCGCGCTGAAGGAGCCACCGCTTCCCGAGGTGCACGCGCGGGTGCTCTACGAACTGGGCTGCGCCACGCTGCTGACCGCGCCGTCCACGACCATCGGTCATCTGCGGGCCGCCCTCGACCGTCCGGGACTTGAGGACACCGAGCGGGTCGACGCCGTCTTCCGGCTCTCCCAGGCCCTGCTCCACAACAACCAGCTGGACGAGGCCGTCCGCACCGTCGACACCGAGGTCGAACGGCTGGAGCCGGGACCCGCCCGGATGCGGCTCCAGGCCGTGCACTACATGTGGGAGGGCATCCACGCGGGCGAGGAGCGCGCCGGGCACTCCAGCGGTCTCGCGGAACTCGTCACGACCTGCACGGGCCGCGACAACTCCGAGCGCGCGCTCCTCATACTGCGCGGCTTCGACGCGATGACGCGAGGCGAGAACGCCGAGGAGGTCGCGGAACTCTGCGACCGGGCCCTCGTCAACGGCCGCCTCGCACCCGGACTCGCCTGGACCGACACCGAGTGGGGCGTCGAACTCCTGCTGATGCTGGGCAGCGCGTACGCCTACACGGACCGGCTGGACCGGGCCGAGAGCCTGTTCAGCGAGGCCCTGCACGCCTATGTGAAGGCGGGCTGGAGCGGCGGACACCTCTCCCTGGCCAACGCCTACCTCGGACTCGCCCTGCGCAGGCGGGGCCGGCTCGCCGACGCGGAGCACTACCAACGCGAATCGCTGCGCCTCGCGGAGCGGGTCGGACGCGGACTGCCCCTGTACTGGTCGGCGACGTGCGGACTCATCGACACCCTGCTGGCCCGCGGGCACGTGCAGCAGGCCGCGGAGATCGCCGAGCGTTACGGCTTCGCGCCTCCGTACCCCACCACGATCGTCCTTCCGGACACCCGCTCGGTGCGCGGCCGTCTGCTGCTCGCCGTCGGCCGGACCAAGGAGGGCGTCAACGAACTGGAGGCGGCGGAGAAGGCCGCCGCCGCCCGAGGCCACCACAACACGGTGCTCGCCCCCTGGGCCGTCGACCTCGCGCGGGCGCTCGCCAACGAGGACCCCTCGCGCGCGGCCTCCCTGGCCGCCGACGCCCGCCGTCAGGCCGAGCGGTTCGGCACCGACACGGCGATCGGCGAAGCGCTGCGGTGTGCCGCGGCCCTGGAGACGGGCCAGCGAGCGGTCCGGCTCGCGGCCCAGGCGGTGACGTACCTGGAGGCCTCTCCCTGCCAGTACGAACACGCGGCGGCCCGCATCGAGTACGGCATCGCGTCCCGCTCGGTGACGGAACTGAACAAGGGCCTGACCCTGGCCCGCACCTGTGGAGCGGACGGCCTGGTGACCAAGGCGGAGGCGGCGCTGAGGGGCCTGTGACGAGCGGCGGCAAGCCTCCCCGGGGCGGGCGCCCACGGCCTGCCCAGGGGTGCGCCCGCTTCGGGTCTCATTCCGGTGTGGAGTCCGCTTCCTCCGTCAGCACCCGCTGGGCCACCGCGAACGCCGCATTGGCGGCCGGGACTCCACAGTAGACCGCCGTCTGGAGCAGCACCGCGCCGATCTCCTCCGGAGTCAGGCCGTTGCGCCGGGCGGCCCGGACATGCATGGCCAGCTCGTCGAGGTGGCCGTGCGCCACCAGCGCCGTCAGCGTGATCATGCTGCGCTCGCGCCGGGTCAGCGTCGTGTCGGTCCAGATCTCGCCCCAGGCGTACCGCGAGATGAAGTCCTGGAACCGGGCCGTGAACCCGGTCTGGCGCGCCTGCGCACGGTCCACGTGCTCGTCGCCGAGAACCTCACGGCGTACCGCCGTGCCGAGGCGGGCGACGCCCCCCGAGAAGTGCGCCCGCAGCGCCGTCAGCACGGCCTCCGGGCACTGCGCGGGCGCCAGGTGCGAGGCGCCGGGGATCTCCACGAGCGCCGCGCCCGGCACCGCGTCCGCGATCTCCCGCAGGTGCGCCGGCGGTGTCGCGGGATCCTCGCGTCCGGCGATCAGCAGCGTCGGCGCGGTGATCGAGGCCAGCCGGTCCCTGATGTCGAACGCGGCGAGCGCGTCACAACAGGCCGCGTACGCCCCGGGGTCGGCCTCGCGCTGGTCCCGGACCAGGTCCGGCACGGTGAAACCGGCGGTGAACCAGCGGGCGTCGGCGGTCGCGACGAGGGGTTCGAGACCCTCGCGGCGTACCAGCTCGGCCCGTTCCTCCCATGGCTTCGCGCCGTTGAAATGGGCCGAGGAGCAGATGACGGCGAGCGAGGAGATCCGCTCCGGATGGTGGACCGCCAGGTGCAGGCCCACCGCGCCGCCCAGCGACACACCGGCGTAGGCGAATCGGCCGATGTCCAGCGAGTCGGCCAGCTCCAGCACGAGCGCGGCCAGGTCCGCGACCGTCGCTCCGGGACCGATCGCCCCGGCCGGGGATCCGCCGTGTCCGGGGAGGTTCCAGCGCACCACCCGGTGAGCGGCCGACAGTTCGGGCGCGACCCTGTCCCACAGGGCGTACGAGGTCCCGAGCGAGGGCCCGAGGATCAGCGGGGGAGCGGACGGGGATCCCTCGGCGCGATGGGTGAGCAGGTTCGCGGTCAACGTCGCTCCAGAGCACGGTCGGTGAGGACTCCGGCGGAGCCCGTGTAGCGGGTCGGGTCGGTGAGGTCCGCGAGGCCGGCCCCGGGGAGATCGCGGAGAGCGGGTTCCTCGCCGAGCACGTCCGCGAGGGCCCGCCCCTCCCGGACGGCCCGTCCGGCGGCCCGTGTCAGCAGTTCCTTGGCGCGCTCCCGGCCGAGGACCGGGGCGAGTTCGACGGCCAGCCGTTCGGAGACGATCAACCCATGGGTGAGGCCCAGGTGTTCGCGCATGGCGTCGGCGTCGACCCGCAGATCCGCGGTCAGTTCGGCGGTGTCGCGGGCCGCACCTCCGGTCAGCCGGAGCAGATCGCGCAGGGGCTCCCACTCGGAGTGCCAGGCCCCGGCCGGGCGTTCGTCCTCGGCCGCCATCGCGCCGTACAGCGTCGCGGCGAGCAGGGGTGCGCGCCGGGCGGCCGAGGCGACGAGGGTGGCCTTCACCGGGTTCGCCTTGTGCGGCATCGCGGACGAACCGCCGCCCGACCCCTCGGCCAGCTCGGCGATCTCCGTGCGCGAGAGCGTGAGCACGTCGACCGCCGTCTTGCCGAGCGCGCCGGCCGTGAACGCCAGGGCGCCCGCCAGGTCCGCGACCGGGGTGCGCAGGGTGTGCCAGGGCAACTCGGGCTCGGCCAGACCGAGTTCACGGGCGTACGCGGCGGTCAGGGCCCGGGTGTCCGGTGTGCCGAAGGCGGTGAAGGCGGCCAAGGTGCCCGCCGCTCCGCCCAGTTGGGCGGGCAGGGAGATCCGTACGGCGCGCAGCCGGTCCCTGGCGTCGAGCACCAGGGACCGCCATCCGGCCGCCTTCAGCCCGAAGGTCGTCGGCACCGCGTGCTGGGTGAGGGTGCGGCCGGGCAGGACGGTGTCCCGGTGCCGCTCGGCGAGCCCGGCGAGGTTGTTCCCCGTCCGTTCCAGGTCCTCCAGGACCAGGTCCAGGGTGCGGGCCGCGACGAGCATGGTGGCCGAGTCCAGGATGTCCTGGCTCGTCGCGCCCCGGTGGACGTACGGGCCGAACTCGTCGGGGACGGCGGCCGTCAGGTCCGCCACCAGCGGGATGACCGGGTTGCCGCCGCTCCTGGCGCGCAGCGCGATCGAGGCGAGGTCGAAGTCCGCGGCACGGGCGGCGAGGGTCACCGCCGCCGCGGCCCCGGCCGGAGCCAGCCCCAGCGACGCCTGGGCCAGGGTCAGCGCGGCCTCCGCGTCGAGCAGGGCCCCCAGATAGGCGGTGTCGCTCGTCGCGGCCGACGCCGGGGAGCCCGCCCGGCCGGGAGCGAGCAGACCGAGGTCGGTCGTGACGGGGTCGGCAGCTGTCACTGGAACTCCAGGAAGACCGTCTCGCCTTCGCCCTGAAGACGGATGTCGAAACGGTACGTCCGCGGTGCGTCCTGGGTCGCGATCAGCGTGGCGCGCCGCTCGTCGGGCAGTGCGTCGAGCAGCGGGTCCCGGCCGTCGGCCAGGTAGGCGCGGGTGAACAGATGGTGCGTCAGACCGCGCGCGAACACGCACACGGCGATGTACGGCTGCCCGGCGTTCCGCGGCGGGAGCGTGCGCAGGACGTAGTGGCCGTCGGCGTCGGTGGCGACCCGGCCGAAGCCGGTGAAGTCGACGCCGTTGCGGCCGAGGAAGCCGCCCGTGGACGGGTCGCGGCGCAGGGAGCCGGGTGTCCCCGTCAGGGAGCCGTCGGGCGCGGCCTGCCAGAAGTCGAGCAGGGCGTCGGGGACCGGGGCACCCGCCCCGTCGTACACATGGCCGCGCAGGGTGATCGTGTCGGGGTGGCCCTGCGGCGCGATGTCGCCGCCGCCCGGGAACGGCAGTGCGTGGCCGTAGAAGGGGCCGATGGTGTGGGCGGGGGTGGGGAGCGGGCGCTCGGTCGTGCTCAACGGCCCTCCTCCATCCAGGTGGCGGAGGGACCGTCGAGGACGATGTCCCAGGCGTAGCCCATGGAGAACTCGGGCCGCGACAGATCGTGGCGGTAGGCGGCGATCAGCCGGTCGCGGGCCGCCGTGTCCGTCACGGACCGCAGGATCGGGTCGTGGCGGAAGAGCGGGTCGCCCGGGAAGTACATCTGGGTCACCAGCCGCTGGGTGAACGCGGTGCCGAAGACGGAGAAGTGGATGTGCGCGGGCCGCCACGCGTTGGTGTGATTGCCCCAGGGATACGATCCCGGTCTGACCGTGGTGAACAGGTACCGTCCCTGAGCGTCCGTCAGGGTCCGCCCCACGCCAGTGAAGTTGGGGTCGAGCGGAGCCGGGTGCTGCTCGCGCAGATGGGCGTACCGCCCGGCGGCGTTGGCCTGCCAGATCTCGATGAGCTGGCCCCGCACCGGACGGCCCTCGCGGTCGAGCAGCCGGCCCGAGACGGTGATCCGCTCGCCGATCGGCTCGCCCCGGTGCTGGAGGGTGAGGTCGTTGTCGACCCCGGTGATGTCGGTGACGCCGAAGACGGGGCCCGACAGTTCGACCGTCTCCGGGTCGCCGCTCACGGCGACCAGCGGCCGTTCGGGGTGGCGGAGCCGCGAGCTGCGGTACGGCGGATAGTCACGCGCGGGGTGGTGCCGTACGGGCGCGCCGCCGGCCACCGTCTTGTCGTAAGCGTCCTGGAGATCGTCGATCTCGGCGTCGATCTCCGACTGGGTGGGAGCCATGGTCGCCTTCCTAGCGTCCGGGGGCGGGGGTGAGGACGGGGGCGGCGGTCCTCGCCGCGATCTCCGCGGCCGTGACCCCCGGCGCGGTCTCGACCAGCAGCAGTCCGTCGGGGGTGACGTCGAGGACGCCCAGATCGGTGATGATCCGGTTCACGCAGGCCTTCCCGGTGAGCGGCAGTTCGCACTCACGGAGGATCTTGGGCGTGCCGTCCTTGGCGGTGTGCGTCATCACGACGATGACGGTCCTGGCCCCGTGGACGAGGTCCATCGCGCCGCCGATGCCGGTGATCATCTTGCCGGGGACGGCCCAGTTGGCGAGGTCGCCGCCGGCCGACACCTGCATCGCGCCCAGCACCGCGACGTCGATGTGCCCGCCGCGGATCATCCCGAAGGAGAGCGCGGAGTCGAAGTACGAGGCACCCGGCAGGACGGTCACGGTCTCCTTGCCCGCGTTGATGAGATCGGGGTCGACCTGGTCCTCGGCCGGGTAGGGGCCGGTGCCCAGGATGCCGTTCTCCGACTCCAGGACCACCTCGACGCCCGGGGGGAGATGGTTGGGGATCAGCGTCGGCAGGCCGATGCCGAGGTTCACGTACTGGCCGTCCTTCAGCTCACGCGCGGCGCGGGCGGCCATCTCCTCCCTGCTCCAGGCCATCACGCGCCCACCGGTCCGCCGGTCGTGCCCGTGGTCGCGTAGGCCGCGCCGGCCGCCGGCACCGAGACCGTCCGCTTCTCGATCATCTTGGCTTCCGCCTGTTCCCGGGTCAGGGCCACGACACGCTGGACGAAGATGCCCGGCAGATGAACCGCGTCCGGGTCGATCCCGCCCGGCTCGACGAGTTCCTCGACCTCGGCGATCGTCACCCGGCCCGCCATCGCGGCGAGCGGGTTGAAGTTCCGGGCGGACTTGCCGAAGACGAGATTGCCGTGACGGTCGCCCCTGGCGGCCCGTACCAGCGCGAAGTCGGTGCGGATGCCGTGCTCCAGCACGTATTCGGTGCCGTCGAACTCGCGCACCTCCTTCGGCGGGGAGGCCAGCGTGACACCGCCCTTGCCGTCGTACCGCCAGGGCAGTCCGCCCTCGGCGACCTGGGTGCCGACCCCGGCGGGCGTGTAGAAGGCGGGGATCCCGGCGCCGCCCGCGCGCAGCCGTTCGGCCAGCGTGCCCTGCGGGATCATCTCGACCTCCAGCTCGCCGGCCAGGTACTGCCGGGCGAACTCCTTGTTCGCGCCGATGTACGAGCCGGTGACGCGCGCGATGCGGCCGGCGGCGAGCAGGGTCGCGAGCCCGGAGTCCATGGCCCCGCAGTTGTTGGAGACGACCCCGAGCCCCTGGACGCCACGCTCGTGGAGGGCCCGGATCAGCACGTTCGGTACACCGCTGAGGCCGAACCCGCCGACCGCCAGGGTAGCGCCGTCCGGTACATCGGCCACCGCCTCCAGTGCCGTGGCGACCACCTTGTCCATCCGTGAAGCCCCATCTCTCCCGAGTGTCCCGCGCGACAAACTAGTCAGGGCACTGATTAATTTGTCGAGGTGCTCAACACGCTGTCACCCGGACTTCGGTCCGTCAAGACTCCGCATGGGGGCCGTTGCGGGCGGTCGGCGCGGTCGTGGACGTCGGGACAGCCGTCGGGGCCGCCAGGTATCGTTCAGTGCACCAACGAATTTTCGACGCGTCAGCGCGTACCGGACCCGAGGAGCGCACATGGCCGCGGTGGACCTCTCCACCCACCCCGGGCACCTGGCCCGGCGGCTCCAGCAGGCGCACTACCTGCTGTGGAACACGATGGTCTCCGAGGAGATCACCTCGCCGCAGTTCGCGGTCCTGAACGCACTCGTGGCCGAACCCGGCCTCGACCAGCGGACGGTGGGGGAGCGGGTGGGGCTCGACCGGTCCACGATCGCCGAGGTCGTCAGCCGGCTCGGACGGCGCGCGCTGCTGGACAAGGTGCGCGACCCGCAGGACGGGCGGCGCTTCCTGCTGCGCCTGACGGACGACGGGGTGCGCGTCCACCGGAAGCTGACCGTGCGCACCGCGCGGATGAACCAGGTCTTCCTCGCCCCCCTCTCCGCCGAGGAACAGGGCGTCTTCCTCGACCTCATCCAGCGGGTCTCGGACGCCGCCGAAGGGCTCCGCAACCCGGCGGAACCCCTCCGCGCGCCGCACTGAGGACCGCCGGACCTCACGCCTGGGCGAGCACCACCCACACCTGGCCCGGGGCGAAGTTCATCGGCGTGCCGTCCGGAGCGGTGAACCGGGTGCCGTCGGTCGCCCCAGGGCGGTTCCACGTGGCGTCGAAGGAGCGGCCGTCGCGCAGCACCTGCGCCTTGCCCGTGCCGACGGACTCCGAGAACGGCGAGTTGTTGCCGAGCACGTCGTGGTACTTCGACTTGGTCACCTTGACGTACTGGACGACCACCGTCGCCGGAGCCACCGTCCTGCCGTCGGTCGTCACGGTCGGGGTGCCGTCCATGGCCACCAGATACCGTCCGCGGTCGGCGGACCAGGTGAAGGTGAAGCGGGCGGACGGGAAGCGGACCGTGCGGGAGGCCTCGGGCGTGCCGCCCGCGGGGGCGGCGCCGAAACGGAAGCCCGTGGTCAGCGCGGCGTCACCGGGCGCGGAGTCCATGAGCCGGCGCGGACGCAGATACAGATTGTGCGGCGCGGCCTTGCCCGTGCCCCGGTACCAGGCGTCGGGCACCTTCCCCGCGGGCTCGGGAACCAGCGGGGCGCTGTCTATCAGCGGCAGCAGTTTGCGCTGGGCCCCGGAGAACGCGAGCGTCGGCCGGTGGAACTGTCTCAGCAGTTCGAGGTCCGACTCGCGGGCGCTGCGCACCGGTCCGACGGCGGCCGGCAGGGTGCTGGCGAAGACAGCCATCAGCCGGCTCAGACCGCCCTCGACCTGCTCCGCGTAGATCACGTCCGCCGCGTCGAGCCCCGTCTGGGGGCGCGCGTCGGGCGCGTTGTCTATCTTCACCGCGAGCACCGGGCCGGTGCTCGCCGTGGCGCTCCGACTCGGGCTCTGGCTCTGGCTCGGGGACCGCCTGTCGTCGGCGCGTCCGCCCCCCGAGGTGCAGCCCGCCATCAGGGAGCCCGTCACCGTGACGGCCACCAGCGCCGCCGTCCACCCGCCCCGCCCGTTCCGCACCATCTTCCGCATGCCCACCGTGCCACCTGTCCCGTGCCATCGATTGTGCGTTCATCAGTTCATCGGTGGCTTTACCCGATCGTTTCTGATTACGCGTGGCGAGTGAGGTGACCGGTTCGACGGGACGATCCCTGCGGGGGTGAACGGGGTCGCGGACGACGTGGTTCCGTGCCCGGTGCGTCAGCTCCGCGGCCCCAGGATCTCCGCCAGGTCGTAGCCGACCGGCTCCTCCAGTTGTCCGTACGTGCAGCTCTCGGCGGTGCGGTCGGGACGCCATCGGCGGAAGCGGGCCGTGTGGCGGAACCGTACGCCGTTCTCTATGTGGTCGTACGCCACCTCGGCCACCCGCTCGGGCCGGACCGGGATCCAGGACAGGTCCTTCTTCGCCGACCATCTGCTCGGCGCGCCCGGCAGCCTGGCCGACTCGTGCGCCGACTCCTGCGCCCAGGCCGCCCACGGATGCCCGGTCACGTCCTCCAGCCGCAGCGGCTCGAGCTCCTCCACCAGCTCCGCCCGCCGCTTCATCGTGAACGCGGCGCTCACGCCCACGTGTTGGAGCGTGCCGCCGGTGTCGTACAGCCCCAGCAGCAGCGACCCGACGACCGGCCCGCTCTTGTGGAAGCGGTAGCCGGCCACCACGACATCGGCCGTCCGCTCGTGCTTGATCTTGTACATGGCCCGCTCGTCCCGCAGATACGGAAGCGTGAGAGGTTTCGCCATGACCCCGTCGAGCCCCGCGCCCTCGTACTGCTCGAACCAGCGCTGCGCCACCTCGCGGTCCGTGGTCGCGGGCGCCAGGTGCACGGGCGCCGTCACCCCGGTCAGCGCCTTCGCCAGCAGCGCCCGCCGGTCGCCCAGCGGCACGTCGAGCAGGGAGGTGTCGGCCAGGGCCAGCAGGTCGAAGGCCACGAAGGACGCGGGGGTCTTCTCCGCCAGCATCCGCACCCGTGAGTCCGCGGGGTGGATCCGCTCGGTGAGCGCGTCGAAGTCGAGCCGCCCCTCCCTGGCGATCACGATCTCCCCGTCCATCACGCACCGCTCCGGCAGCCGCTCCCGCAACGCCTCCACCAGCTCCGGGAAATACCTGGTCAGCGGCTTGCCGGTGCGGCTCCCGATCTCCAGCTCGTCCCCGTCACGGAACACGATCGCCCGGAACCCGTCCCACTTCGCCTCGTAGTGCATGTCCGGCGGGATCTTCGCCACGGACTTGGCGAGCATCGGCTTCACGGGGGGCATGACGGGCAGATCCATACTTCGACTCTAAGAGCCGTCCAGGGTGTCCGCCTGTCGCGTCTTCCGTCCGACAGGGTCCGCTTGTCCTGCGGTTTTACCGCCGCTTCGCGGCCGGGCTGTGGGAGGAGTGTGAGACGCCGCCCGGTTCCCGGCCCCGCCGGCGGTCGTCGCTAGCTGTCTGAGGGCTGCGATGCGGGACGGGTGAACAGGTGTGCGCGCCGTACCCCGGCCTTGCGCAGTTCGTCTGCCACGATGCGCAGCGTGGTGCGGGCCATGTGCGGAAACATCCCGCCCTTGCAGTCCATCCACACGCGGGGGACCGTGTCGTCGACGGCGACGTAGTTGGGGCTGTAGAGGTCGGTGTCGGCCATGACATCTTCGGCCTCCTCCGGCGAGAGTTCGCGGCCGTCCTCAAGCACGCGCCCCAGGCGCCGTTCCGCGGCGGTGAGCGCCGCGACCGCACGGGCCGGGTCGTTCGACTCGACCGCGATCTCCCAGTGCTGCTGAAACATATCGCCGTTGCCCCCCAGGATGCGCAGCGCGCCGGGGTCTACCGTGATGCCGCCCGGCTCGCTCTCCGAGACCACGGCCCGACGCATCCAGAATGCGCTTTGGTCGGTTTCCAGGCATGCCTCGGCCACGTGCCAGAGCATCTGCGGGCCGGACCCGCCAACTGCCTCCTCGAACAGGCTGCGTGCGCGTTCCCGGTCCCCCGATTCCAGGGCCTGGCACCCTCGTCCGAAGGCGATCCCGGCAGGGTGATCGGCAGATGGCAGGCGGGAGTCATCAGTGTCCACAGCCGATGTCTACCACCCAGTTCTGACATATGGTCACTGAACTGCCGAATCGACCGGCAGCGCCGCCACAGAACCGACCCGGTCGAACTCGCCCGGCAAATGGTCAAGTTCCCCTGTCAGAGGACAACAAGCTCCGGCTGCGCCTCGGTCGGCGGGCGCACAACGCTTGGCGGCGAACCCGTGAAGCCGGCATGCGATGAGCGGGCACGCGTCCAGAAGTGCGCCTTCGCGGTGCTGCTTTGCAGATTCGTCGTCGCGGACGTACCCTCCCGGTCCACTTCGTTGGAGCGGGTGGAAGGGAACCGAGATGAGTGAGTCGTACGAGGAACTGGAAGCGCGGTACAGGGTTGCCCTGAACCGCGTGAGCGAGGCATACGGGGTCCTGCGCAACATCATGGGTGATCCCAAGCCCCTTGCCCCCGGGGAAGATCCTCCCGTCCTGACCAAGGCGGAGCGCGACGCGCAGACCGAGGCCATGAAGGCGTTCCAGGAGTACGTGCCAGTTCGCGATCTGTACTGGGCCACCCGATGGGGCCGCGAGGGCAACCCGCCGAAGACCTGACGGCGCGGCGCGGGCAGCCGTTGTCACGGCGGAACGGCTGCCCGCGTCAGTGTTCCCAGGCATCCGGCCCGCCACCGCGCCACTCGATCAGCTCGGATCGGACGACGTCCATCTCGTCCCAGCCTTGGAGCCCGGCCTCTTGCAGGAACGCGACGACGTCCCGGACCGAGAACGCGCGGCCGAGGATGGTGCCGTCGGCGCGGACGCGCCGGCCGCCGTCCTCGTCGGGCGGGTACATGTTCCAGGCGACGCATAGACGTTGAAGGCGCCCGCGAACTGGGCGCCCCCTCGCCGACCGCATACAGCTCAATCCTCGGCGGGCTTGCGGCCCATCCGGTGCGCCTTTTTGGCCGCTTGCTCCGGGGTCACCAGTTCCACCCGGCGGCGGAAAGTGCCCTTCACTACGAAGAAGCCGGAGAACTTTCCCAGCGCCCCGATCTCGCGGCACTCGTACAAGCCGTTTCCAGGCAGCGGCCACCCGTAAGGCGGGCCACTGCGATCGAGGAACGTCCGCGCGTACACGTACCTCTTGTTGGTGCCTCGGATCTTCGCGACCCAGCCGATCGGGCTGTCGCTGATCACTCGCTTCGGAGTGATCGACACCATGGGAAACACCCTGGCCGGGTCCGCAGTGGCGATGTCGATGGGGACGTCCAAGGCCGCTGTCGATGCCGCTTTCTGCTCCGGGGTGGCGTGGCGCTGACAGACCTGCGGATGAGGGCCGATGCCGTGCCAGACCATGAGCGAGAAGCTACAGCGGGTCCCCTTCTGCGTCACGGCCGTGCACTGAGTCACGCTGTCCCCCGGATTCTCGCGTCGCACCTGCTCAGCGACTCTTTCGGCAGGACAGTACATGCTGACTTCTTCGGGCTGGGGTGGGCCTGTCCATGCCCGGAGTGGTCTCGGAGGTCTCGGGCAGCACGTCATCTGTCCGCTAGCTCCGGGCGATCTGGTTGACCCGCTTCGCCACGGCGTCCAAGTGGTCGGTTCCGATGGACATTTCGGCGGCCATGAGGTCGAACGACGCCTGGTCCTCGCTGTTCGCGCCCACGGTGCATGCGGAGGCGGACTTTCCCAGATGATCCAGTGCCAGCTTCCAGCGTGCGGCCAGCTTTTCGTCCGGCATCGGGTCTTCCTGCGCAATCCCTTCGACGTCCGCGGTGAGCTGCGCACAACTGGTTTGCAGCGCCGCCAGGTCCACCGGGTCCGAGTCCTTCTCCACTTGCCCCAGACTCTTCGCGAGGGTGTTGAGGGAATCGAAGCCGCCAGCATCTGCCCAGGCTCGGACCTTGGTCGCGGTATCGGTGCTGGGGCTCGCCGACGTGGAGGTTGAGGGCGTCGCCCATTGGTGAGGCGCGGCGCTGGTGCCACCGCCGCAGGCGGCGAGCAGAAGGCTGAGCGCGACTGTCGTCGTCGCAATCGCGAGCTTGGTACGCATGGTCCCCCAAGGACAGATGGTCAGATGACGGATGCTGCTCTGTCGCATCGAGACGTGGGGGCGTTGTATCCCTTCCGTTACACAACGTCACCGTAGTGTCACCGAGGGGCATGTCTGGCGCCCTGTTGTGGGCGTCCCTGTCCGCACTACGGTGCGCGGCAGATCACCGGACCGACGAAGGGACTGGCAATGGCGCGACGGATGTGGAAAGTCGGCACGAACTCCGGCAACGACGGATGCCCCACTCTCTACACCGAGCCCGGCACCGACACCTACGTCGTGCAGGGCGACCCGGTGACCGACCCCGCCGAAGTGGCGCAGCTCGACCTCGCGGACGGCGAGGCCGCGGTCACCGTGCCCCGCGAGCTGCTCGCCAACTTCGGCCCGAAGGAGCCCGTGCACGTGTCCCAGCTCATCAGCTTCGAGGACTTCAGCGGCATGTTCGCCAAGCTGAAGCACTCCGCCTGGCGCCTGGAGACCCGCCGCCGCTACGCCTCCGACGAGACCACCGACACCTACGCGCAGTTCCTCGCCGAGGGCCGCGTCGACTGGGACCTCGACGACCCGTGGTGCGCCGGCCGCCGCGAACAGTCCGCGCTCGGGAAGCGGTTCGAGCGGGTGCGGATCCTCGACGAGCCGCCCACCGCCGGGCAGCGGTACCTCCTCGACAACGCCCGCCGGAACACCGCGGTGGGCGAAGACATCCGCGTCCTGACCCGCACCCGTGCCGAGGAACTCGGGCTCCCGCGTGAGGACTTCTGGCTCTTCGACGCACGAGTGGTCGCCCTGCTCCACCATGACGACGTCGACAACCTGACCGAGGTCGAGCTGATCACCGATCCCGTGCAGGTGCTCCGCTACGCGCAGGTCCGCGAGGCCGCCTGGCACTTTGCCGTGCCCTACGGCCAGTTCAGCGGGTAGCTTCCCAACCGTGGCAACGGACTTCCAGCAGGCCCGCGAGGCGCTCGGCCGCCGGCTCCGTGAGTTGCGCGGCCAGCGCACCCAACGGGACCTGGCGGCCGTGCTGGAGTGGCCGCAGGCCAAGGTCTCCAAGCTGGAGACCGGGCGGCAGACCGCCACCACGGACGACGTCACCGCGTGGGCCGCAGCTGTAGATGCTCCGGAGACGGCCGGGGAACTCACCGCCCGGCTCCAGGGCCTGGAGACGCACACGCGGTCCTGGCGGCGCCAACTGCGGGCCGGGCACCGGCCGGTGCAGGACGTCCTCACCATCGAGTACGAGCGCTCCACGGAGCTGCGCGCGTGGCAGGGCTCCATGGTCGTCGGCATGCTCCAGACCCCGGACTACGCGCGCGCCGTGTTCACCCGGTACGCGGAGCTGCACCAGTCGCCCCGCGACGTCGAGGACGCCGTCCGCGCCCGGGTCCGGCGGCAAGAGCTGCTGTACCAGCCGGGCCGCACCTTCCACCTCTTGCTCTGGGAGGCCGCGCTGCACGCGGGCGTCGCCCCACCGGACGTCCTGGCCGCGCAGCTGGACCGCCTCTGCAGCGCGATCGGCCTCGACACCGTCCGCCTCGGCATCGTCCCCATCGGCGCGCAGGTCGGCGTCCCGCCGGCCAACTCGTTCTGGCTCTACGACGACCGCCTCACGGTCGTCGAGGACTGGCACGCCGAGCTGTGGCTGAACGACACCGACAGCTGCGCCCTCTACCGCCGCGTGTGGGACACCCTCGACCAGGCCGCGGTCTACGGGACCCACGCCCGGCGGCTCATCGCCCGGGCCCGGAGTCAGTTCACGGACCGCCCGTAAGCATCACGGCGAATCGCCGAGGAGCGCCGTCGAATATTCGCGAATCAGACCGGGTCCTGATTCGCGCCGGTCCCTAACCTGCTGGTCATGGCCTTACAACCTGCCCTGTACGAACGGCAGGCGGGACAGGACTGGCTCCTCGCCTGCGCCGACATCCCCGCCGAAATACGGTCCCTCTGGGACGCCGACGAACTCGGCCCGTTCCCCAGCGGCGGCCACTGGATGGTCGCCGAGACGACGCTCGCGCGGACCATGGACGCCCTCCGGCGCATCGACCAGCCGCGCCGCGGCCCGGTCCTCGGCGACGTCACCACGGGCCTCGCCTGGTGGCTGCTCCCGCCCACGCTCGGTGAGGAGCTGGGCGACGCCCGCACCCTCACCGTCCACCCCCGCGGCTGGGTGCTGCGCTGCCCGCCGGTGCTGTACCCGGTGCGCGGCCGCGTCTGGCTGGAGCGCCCGGACGGCACCGGACGACTCACTGACCCTGTCCTGCTCGGCGCCGCGCTCGGTCCCGGCGGCGGGCCCCGACTTTCCACGGAGGCATTCGCATGACCGTCACCTCGGCCCAGACCGCGGACGGCGATCTGCTCGACGAGCCAGCGAAGCGCCTGCTCGCCTCGGTGAAGACTGCCGGGGACCGGGCCGCAGCGCAGGCCCTCGTCGAGGAAGGGACGATCCTCGCCCGCCGCAGCGTGCTGAGCGTGCTCGGTCTCCTGGACGCGCCGGCTTGGTCACCGGTCCGCTGGGAGGGGCTAACAGGCCGGGTCTACAGCCTCGGCCTGGACGAGGAGCAGCGGGCGTTCCTCGGGCTGACGCTGTCGATGGTGGGTATCGGGCAGGTCACCCTGGCCGCAGTGACCGATCTCGGCGAGCGCCGCCTAGCGGTCATGCTGCGCGCGATCGCCCGTCTCGCGGGCAACGACACCCTGGCGGTGGGCACCCGCATCTGAACTCTCGCGGTCGGCCCCGTGGTCGGCAGCGCGTAGGGGCCGGACCGCCCTGGCTGTACACGGGACGGGCCGGTGACGGCTGCCCGTCCGCCCTCGGCACCCCAGGAGGGAGCCGGCCGGCGGGTGCGGGGCGGGGCGGATCGCGCTCCGGCCCGGTGGGTCCGCATGACCGCGGGGGTTCCGCTGTCGAGGTAGGCGTGCCACCCGCTGAGTTCGGTGAGGGCGTCGCTCAGCCGAGGTAGGGCGTTCGGCGGGGCGCCGTCCGCCCGGTGTGCGGGGCCCGCGAGCTGCGCCTACCGTGGCTCGCATGGGCGATGCGGTGGAACTCGAAGCGGCCGGGCGGAGCGTTCGTCTGTCCAGTCCGGACAAGATCTTCTTTCCGGAGCGCGGCTTCACCAAGCTGGATCTGGCCCAGTACTACCTCGCCGTCGGCGAGGGCATCCTGCGCGCCCTGCGCAACCGCCCCACCACGCTGGAGCGCTACCCGGACGGAGTGACCGGCGAGTCCTTCTTCCAGAAGCGGGCGCCCAAGAACATGCCCGACTGGATCCCGACCGCGCACATCACCTTCCCCAGCGGCCGCAGCGCCGACGAGATGTGCCCCACCGAGCCCGCCGCCGTGCTGTGGGCGGCGCAGTTCGGCACCCTCACCTTCCATCCCTGGCCGGTCCGCCGCGACGACGTCGACAGCCCCGACGAACTGCGCATCGACCTCGACCCGCAGCCCGGCACGGACTACGCCGACGCGGTGCGCGCCGCCCACGAACTGCGCGAGGTCCTGCACGAGTACGGCGGTCTGCGGGGCTGGCCCAAGACCTCGGGGGGCCGCGGGCTGCACGTCTTCGTGCCGATCCAGCCGCGCTGGACCTTCACCCAGGTGCGCCGGGCCGCCATCGCCGTCGGGCGCGAGCTCGAACGCCGTATGCCGGACCAGGTCACCACGGCGTGGTGGAAGGAGGAGAGGGGCGAGAAGATCTTCGTGGACTACAACCAGACCGCCCGGGACCGCACCATCGCCTCCGCCTACTCCGTACGGCCCCGCCCGCACGCCCCGGTCTCCGCACCGCTGCGCTGGGACGAGGTGCAGGACGCCAGACCCCGGGACTTCGACCTGGCGACCATGCCGAAGCGCTTCGCCGAACTCGGCGACGTGCACGCCGACATGGACGACCACGCCTTCTCACTGGAGGCCCTGCTGGAACTCGCCAGCCGCGACGAGCACGACCACGGCCTCGGCGACCTCCCGTATCCGCCCGAGTACCCGAAGATGCCGGGCGAGCCCAAGCGGGTGCAGCCGAGCCGGGCGAAGCACGAGGAAGCCAAGCCCTCGGGCGACTGATCCCCTCGGCCGGTCCGAGGCGCGGACCCCGCCGAAGAGCCCTCGGAGAGATCGGTTCCAGCCGTTCTCGGTGATCGGGAAGCCCGTCCCCGGCGCGGGCCGCCGCGCGGCTATCCTGATCGGCATCCGCCGAGGAGGTGCCCTGAGGTGACCGAGACAGTGTCGCGCCCCACGCTGGAGGCCGTGGCCGCGCGGGCCGGGGTCTCCCGGGCCACCGTGTCGAGGGTCGTGAACGGTGGGGACGGAGTCCGTGAGCCGCTCGTCGAGCGGGTGCGCCGGGCCGTCGAGGAACTCGGATACGTTCCGAACCAGGCCGCCCGCAGCCTCGTCACCCGGCGCCACGACGCCGTCGCCGTCGTCATCGCCGAGCCGGAGACCAGGGTCTTCGCCGACCCCTTCTTCGCGCTCCAGCTCCGCGGCATCAGCAAGGAACTGGCCGCCAACGACTCGCAGTTGGTCCTGCTGCTCACCGAGGGCCGTGACGACCACGCCCGCGTCGCCCGCTACCTCGCCGGCGGTCACGTCGACGGCGCGCTCGTCTTCTCGCTGCACCTCGACGACCCGCTGCCCGGACTCATCCACGGCGCGGGGGTGCCGACCGTGTTCGGCGGAAGGCCCGGCTGGGGCGACGGGGTCCGCGAGGCGGTCTACGTCGACTGCGACAACCGTGGCGGAGCCCGTCAGGCCGTCCGCCATCTCCTCGGCCTCGGCCGGAAGAACATCGCCCACATCACCGGCGCCCTCGACCAGACGTCCGCGGTCGACCGGCTCGACGGCTACCGGGACGTCATGACCGACGGTGACCCGGCGCTCGTCGCGACGGGCGACTTCACCCCCGCCGGCGGCGAACGCGCGATGCGCGAGCTGCTGGAGCGCCGCCCCGACGTGGACGCGGTGTTCGTGGCGAACGACCTGTCGGCCCTCGGCGTGCTGCGCGTCCTGCGTGAGCAGGGACGAAGGGTGCCCGAGGACGTCGCCGTGATCGGCTTCGACGACATGCTGCCGATCGCCGAACAGACCGACCCCCCGCTGACAACGGTCCGTCAGGACATCGAGGAGATGGGCCGGTTGATGACCCGTCTGCTGATCGGCGGGCTGGAGGGCCGGGCCGGGGAGGCGGGCCCGGCGTCCGAGTCCTCCGGAGTGGTCCTGCCGACGACGGTCGTACGCCGGGCCTCGGCGTAGGGCGGGTCGGCGACGTCCAGTCGGCCGCCCGCGCGGCGCGCCGGGCGTCGTCGGCCGGGTGACATCGCGCCGACGTGACCCGGGACCGTCGCCGGTCGGGTGACATCGCGCGGACATGACATCGCGCGGACACGCCCCGGGACCGTCGTCGTGACGCCGAGGTCCGCAGACCGGGGCGTCAGCCCTGCCGGGGCACGCTCTTGATCACCGCGAGGTGCGCGCCGTACGGATCCGCGATCCTGGCCATGCGGCCGACGCCCTCCATGTCGGTGGCGGGCATACGGACCGTGCCGCCGAGTTCCTGGGCCTTGGCGACCACCGCGTCGGTGTCGGGGACCTCGATGTACGGCAGCCAGTACGCCCCCGTCCGCGCCTCGACCGGGTCGTCGGCCAGCGGCACCAGGCCGCCGAACATGCTCTCCTCCTCGGTCCCCGCGGGGTTGATGCAGGTGTAGGTCCCGCCGGGGAACTGGGCTGCCGAAGTCTCCCATCCGAAGACCGAGTTGTAGAACGCGGCGGCCGCCGCGACGTCCGGGGTGACGAGTTCGACCCAGCACAGGGAGTTCGGTTCGCCCGCCGTGCCCAGGCCCTTGGTCCGGCCCGGCTGCCAGATGCCGAACGTCACGCCCGCCTTGTCGGCGAGCATGGCCATGTGTCCCTCGCCCATCACGTCCATGGGCGGCATGAGCACCGTGCCCTTGGCCTGCTCGACGGCCTTGGCGGTGGCTTCGGCGTCCTCGGCCTGGAAGTAGACGTGCCAGGACGGGGGGCCCTGCTCGGCGGTGATCTGCATGCCCCCGGCCACGGTCCTGCCGTCGACCTGGAAGAAGCCGTAGCCGCCGGCGTCGGGCCCCGCCGACTGGAACCGCCAGCCGAAGAGGCCTCCGTAGAAGGCGATGGCACCCTCGATGTCGGACGTGCCGACATCCAGCCAGTTCGGGGAGCCGTTGACGAATCGCGTGGTGAGCATGATTGCCCTCCTTTGAGGGGTCCCGTTGCCTTTGGTTCCCACTCTTCCACCGCCCACTGACAATCGCCGTCGATGCGCGCGAAGCGCCGGGCCGACCGCCACCGTCACTCTGGGTGTCCGTCACGATTCCCATCGTCGCCGATTCCTTCCGCGCGCCGCCGTGCCCGGCACGGTCCGGCGCGCCATCATCGAGGCGGCCGGCGGCCTGGGCGCCCGGCGTTGATCCCGCGTTGAGCGAACGTTTTTCGCGGCGGGGCACGCTCATGGGCATGTACTCGCAAACCATCGCTCCGTCCGACCTCGCCTGGCAGGAGCAGGCGTTGTGCGCGCAGACGGGGGCGGACTTCTTCTTTCCCGAGCCGGGCAGCTCGGTCCGTGACGCGAAGCGCATCTGCGGGATGTGCCCGATGCGGCCCGCCTGCCTCGACTACGCGCTGAGCAACGACGAGCGCTTCGGTGTGTGGGGCGGACTCTCCGAGAAGGAACGGCTCGGCCTGCGGCGCGCCCTGGAGTGACCCGCGACGCGCCCCGGACAGCGACGGACCCCGGCAGTCGGCCGCGGGTCGCGTGGTGCATCGGAGTGAGCTGCTTGGCATATGCGCTTGGACCATGCCGAATCTGCGTATGACGTCCTCTGATCGTTGTCACCGACACCGAAAGGGACGTCATGGCCGACAGCAAGGCCACCAGAGCGAAGAAGGCCGCAGGGGCGATCGGGCTCGTCACTCCGATGGGCGGGCCCGTGCCCGGAGAGGCTCCCCGGGCGGACGAGGAATGGGCGCTGCCGGGCGGCAGCGCGAGGGTGTACTACGGGCAGGGTCAGCGGGGTGTGGTCCGCCCGGTGATCCTGGCCGACGGGTTCAACCTGGGGCCGTCCGACTTCGACTGGCTGTGGGACGGGCTGGAGAACGGCAGGTTCCCGTTCATCAGCGAACTGCGGCGGCGGGGACGCACGCTGGTCCTCGTCGGGTTCGACGAGCGCAGCGAGTCCATCCTGCGCAACGCCGAGACGATGACCGCCGCGATCATGCGGACCATCGCGGAGCAGCTCGGTGACGCCCGGCTGCTCGTCGGCGGGTTCAGCATGGGCGGCATCGTCGCCCGCTACGCGCTGGCCAAGATGGAGACGCAGCGCATGGACCACCGCGTCGCGGTCTACGCGTCGTTCGACAGCCCGCACCGGGGAGCGTGGGTGCCGATCGGACTCCAGGCGCTCGCCCACTACCTCGCCGACGCGGGCGACGACACCTACCTGCGGCAGATCGGCAGCCCGGCCTCGCAGCAGATGCTCTGGCGCCATCTGGACGCTCTCGACGGCACGCCGAAGGAGAGCCCGCTGCGCAAGGAGTTCAAGGAGCAGCTGGAGCGGGTGGGCGGCTGGCCGCGCATCCCGCGTCTGATCGGGGTGTCCAGCGGGCGCGGTGACGGCGTGGGCAACGGGGTGCGGGCCGGGGCCAAGGCCCTGACCTGCGCCGGGCCGCTCTTCGACGGCACGTACTTCCTCGCCCAGACCAAGGGCGAGGCCGCGGAGGTGGCCGTGCTCAACGGCGTCCTCGGCGGGCCGCACACGATCACCACGAGCGGCTTCCCCGAACTGGACGGCGCGCCCGGCGGGACGCTCGAGTCCTTCGGCATCGTCGGGGACACGCTCAAGGCGTTCGGCGAGAACGTCGACATGGTCCACCGGGCCGTGTGCTTCGTCCCCTCGGTCAGCGCGGTCGCCGTCCGCGACCTGGACCGGCAGGAGAACCTGTACGTCAACATCGACGAGCTGCGCCCGGACGAGTCGGATCTCGACGACTTCCTGCTCTCGGCGGACAACGATCCGCACGCGATCATGACGCCGGAGATCGGGGAGTGGGTCCTGGACCGGCTGCCCGACTAGACCGGGCCCACAAGGCCGAACAAGGCCACGCATGCGCGGGCGCCCCGGCAGGACCTGAACCCTGCCGGGGCGCCCGCGCCCGTTCGTGTCGCGCCGCGCCCACGCGGGGGCGGGTCACGCACCGCGCCCGGGCGGGCTGCGTCACGCGCCGGCGCGGGCCGCCATCCGGGCCTTGCGGGCGGCGAGCTTCTCGTCGAACTTCGAGGCTTCGGCGTCGAGGCCGCCCATGAAGAAGCCGAGCTCCTCCTGGGCCTTGATGCCCTCGGGGCCGAGGCCGTCGATCTCCAGGACCTTGAGGTGACGCAGCACCGGCTGGAGCACGTCGTCGTGGTGGATGCGCATGTTGTAGACCTCGCCGATGGCCATCTGCGCCGCCATGCGCTCGAAGCCGGGCATGCCGTGACCGGGCATGCGGAAGTTGACGACGACGTCACGCACGGCCTGCATGGTCAGGTCGGGGGCGAGCTCGAACGCGGCCTTCAGGAGGTTGCGGTAGAAGACCATGTGCAGGTTCTCGTCGGTCGCGATGCGCGCCAGCATGCGGTCGCAGACCGGGTCGCCCGACTGGTGACCGGTGTTGCGGTGCGAGATGCGGGTCGCCAGCTCCTGGAAGGCGACGTACGCGACCGAGTGCAGCATCGAGTGGCGGTTGTCCGACTCGAAGCCCTCGCTCATGTGCTGCATCCGGAAGGCTTCGAGCTTGTCCGGGTCCACCGCGCGCGAGGCGAGAAGGTAGTCACGCATCACGATGCCGTGCCGGCCCTCCTCCGCCGTCCAGCGGTGCACCCAGGTGCCCCAGGCGCCGTCACGGCCGAAGAGGGACGCGATCTCGTGGTGGTAGCTCGGGAGGTTGTCCTCGGTGAGCAGGTTGACCACGAGGGCGATCCGGCCGATCTCGGTGACCTTGGACTGCTCCTTCTCCCAGGCCTCGCCGTCCTCGAAGATCCCGGGGAAATTGCGGGCGTCGCTGAACGGCACGTACTCGTGCGGCATCCAGTCCTTGGCGACCTTCAGGTGGCGATTGAGCTCCGTCTCGACGACTTCCTCCAGCGCGTACAGCAGGCGGGCGTCGGTCCAGGCGGCCGACGGGCTGCCGAGTTCGGGAGAAGTGATCGTCACAGGTGCTCCAGGGAGGGACGGGACAACGAGCGGTAAAGCTAACCTATGGCATCGTAGGCTACGTCTCCGTAGGTTACGTCTCCGTAGGTTAAGAAGCCCGTAAAGGTCTCTGATCAGCGGTGATGCGGGCGACGGTGCCCGCACTTCCCGGTCCGCGCCGCAGCGACCCGGGGCGTCGGACGCCCGGGGCCGTACGGATGACTCGCTCACTCGTTCAGGCGTACAGCTCCCGGAGCCTCACCGACAGACACGTCACGCAGCCTTCGAGCTTCTCGAACTCGCCGATGTCCACCACGACGGGCTCGTGGCCGAGGTCGGCGAGCAGCTCCGCGGTCTTCGGGGCGGACGCCGCCATCAGCACCTTGCCGCCGCCCAGGAGCACCACGTGCGCCCCGGACTCCTCCGGCACCGCCAGGAAGCGCGGGAAGAGCGACGGAGTGTCCACGAGGGGCTCGTGTCCGATCACCGTTCCGTCGGGCAGCGCGGTGACCGCCGACTTCAGGTGCAGCACCTTGCTGACGGGGACCGCGACGACCCGCGCCCCGAGCGGTTCGAAGACCGCTCGCAGCTGCTGGACGCCGGCCGCGTTCGTCCGGCCGCTGCGGCCGACGTAGATCGTGTCGCCGACCTTCAGGACGTCACCCCCGTCGAGGGTGCCCGGATCCCAGATCCAGTTCACCGAGCAGCCGAGGCGCGCGACCGCCTCCTCGACCCCCGGGGTCTCGGCGCGGCGGGTCTCGGCGCCGGGACGGGTGATGAGGGCGACGTTGCGGAAGACGACGACGGCGTCCTCGACGAACACCGAGTCCGGGCAGTCGTCGGCCGGGTCCACCTCCACGGTCTCCCAGCCGTGCGTGCGCAGCGCCTCGGTGTACGCCTCCCACTGCTCGGCCGCGAGATCCACGTCCACCACCGTGCGTTCCACGTGGGTGACCAGCCCCTCCGCGAGGCGGGGGCCGGGCCGGCGTACGAGCGCTTTCTGACTGGGCACGGGAGGGTCTCCGAATCCGCCGGGGGTCTCGGCGCACCATCATGCGGCGCGGTGCACGCGCGCGAAAGCCCCCGGCCCGACGCCGGGGCACCGCCCACCCCCGACGCTAGGCCGCCCGGGCGCCCCGCACTATGAGGAATACCCGACAGTTTCCGGAGCGATTTCTTTCAGTTCTCCTCCTTCCAGCAGCAGCCGTCGCGTGATGCCGATCGACTCCAGGAACGGCATGTCGTGGCTGGCGACGATCAGCGTCCCCTCGTACGACTCCAGGGCGGTGATGAGCTGCCGGACGCTCGCCATGTCCAGGTTGTTCGTCGGTTCGTCGAGCATGAGGAGCTGCGGGGCGGGCTCGGCCAGCATCAGGGCCGCGAGCGCCGCGCGGAAGCGCTCGCCGCCGGAGAGCGTCTCCGCGAGCTGGTCGGCCTTCGCCCCCTTGAACAGGAAGCGGGCGAGACGGGCCCGGACCCGGTTGCCGGTGGCGGCCGGCGCGTACCGGGCCACGTTCTCGGCCACGCTCAGCGCGTCGTCCAGGACGTCGAGCCGCTGGGGCAGGAAGCGCAGGGGCACATGGGCCCGCGCCTCGCCCGACACCGGATCCAGCTCCCCGGCGATCGTGCGCAGGAGCGTCGTCTTGCCGGCTCCGTTGCGCCCGATGAGCGCGACCCGTTCGGGCCCGCGGAGATCGAACACCCCGTTCACCCGCGCGCCGTGCTGGAGCTCCAGCCGGTCGAGGGTCAGGACGGTGCGTCCCGGGGGCACGGCCGTGTACGGCAGGTCGACCCGGATCAGATCGTCGTCCCGTACGGCCTCCACCGCCTCGTCGAGACGCTCCTTGGCCTCGCTGAGTCTGCCCTCGTGCAGGAGCCGGTGCTTGCCCGCGGACTCCTGGGCCGAGCGCCTGCGCGCCCCCATGACGATCTTCGGCTCGCGCTTCTGGTCGTTCATCCTCTGCCCGTACCGCTTGCGCCGGGCCAACTTGACCTGGGCGTCGACCAGTTCACGCTTCTGCTTCTTCAGATCGGACTCGGCGACGCGCACCATGCGCTCCGCCGCCTCCTGTTCGGCGGCGAGCGCCTCCTCGTACGCGGAGAAGTTCCCGCCGTACCAGCCGACCTCGCCTGAGTGCAGATCGGCGATCTGGTCGGCCAGGTCGAGGAGTTCACGGTCGTGACTGACCACGACCATGACCCCGGACCAGGACTCCACGGCCGCGTACAGCCGTTGCCGCGCGTACAGGTCGAGGTTGTTGGTGGGTTCGTCGAGCAGCAGGACATCGGGGCGGCGCAGCAGGAGCGCGGCCAGCCGCAGCAGCACGGACTCGCCCCCGGACACCTCGCCGATCGTGCGGTCCAGGTCGATGTGCCCGAGGCCGAGTTCGCCGAGGGTCGCGCGGGCCCGCTCCTCGACGTCCCAGTCGTCCCCGACGACGTCGAAGTGCTCCTCGGACGCGTCGCCCGCCTCGATCGCGTGCAGGGCGGCGCGGACCGCGCGGATGCCGAGAGCCTCGTCGACCCGCAGCGCGGTGTCGAGGGTGACGTTCTGCGGCAGATGGCCGACGTCGCCCGCGACCCGGACGGTGCCGTCGGCCGGGGTGAGTTCTCCGGCGATTAGTTTCAACAGGGTTGATTTCCCTGATCCGTTGACGCCGACGAGCCCGGTGATACCGGGCCCGAAGGCGACCTGGAGGTCGTCGAAGACCTCCGTGCCGTCGGGCCAGGCGAAGGACAGGGAGGTACAGGCGACGGACGTGGGATGCGCTGACATGAGGGCCTCGCGAATGCTGGATGCGGTCGGGGGTACGCGTAGGGGACACCGCGAGGCGACGACGATCCGGTTCGGAGGAGAGCGGGAGGAAGGCTCCGTACCAAGGACGGCTCGAACGCCGAGGTCGCACGCTGCGCACACACGGGGTCCGACAGGACCAGCCGGGTGTGACGCGGTGTCTCAGACCTCAGACGAGCAACGTCCTTCTCCATTCGACGGCAACAGAACCGCTTCACACCGTAAGGACGGTCCCGAGGGCTGTCAAAGGATTAACGCGCCCACCGACGAACCGAGGAGACCCCGTGCCGAACGGCCCGCTCTCGTTGCCCGCCCGGCTCCACCTCCTGGCGTGGGACACCACGAAGGGGAGGATCACCGGGTCCACCCACCTCCATCACCTGGTGCGCGCCGGCGCCCTCACCGAGCTCGCCCAGCGCGGGCTGCTCGTCGACGACGAGGGAATCGTCACCCCCGTCGACGCCGACTCGCGGACGGGTGACGTCGTGCTCGACGGCCTCCTGGAGCTCGTGTCGGAGTCCCGGCCCCGCGGGTGGAAGCCGTGGGTCACCTGCCGCGCCCGGTACACCCTGGACGCCGTACGCGCCCAGCTCGTCGCCGAGGGATATCTGCGGGCGGAGCGGAAGCGGGTCCTCGGGCTCTTCCCGTCCGTCGAGTACGAGCTGGACCGGGTGCCCGCGGTCGAGGCCCTGCGCGCCCGGGCACGGGAGGTGCTGGAGGGGCCCGTGCCCGTCGCCGAGGTCGACGACCGCGACGCGGCCCTCGTCGCGCTGGCCACCGCCGCCGAGCTCCGCACCTTCGCGTCGGCCAGGGAACGCAGGCTCCACCGGGTCCGGATCGAAGCACTCGCCGAACGTGGTGGCGCGGCGGCTCCCGCCCTGCGCAAGGTCATCCAGGACGTCCGTACGGCGGTGGTCGTGGCGGCCACCACGGCAGCCTCCACGAGCGCGGCGACGACCACGGCGAGCTGAGACCGGGCGCGCGGCGGCCCCGCGGTGAGCCGGCTCCCGCCACGGTGAACGGGGGCGGCCGGCACGTACGTCCGGCAGGCATGTCCCTCGCCCGCATGCCGCACGTCCATGTCGGTTTCCTGCCAGCGGGTCGCGCGCCGGCCGTGCTTGGCTTGGCCGCATGACCGACACCGAGCAGCTCCGCGCCTCCGCCCTCGCCTTCCGTGACCTGCACGTACCGGGCCGTCCCCTCGTCCTGGCCAACGCCTGGGACGCGGTGAGCGCGCGGATCGTCGAGGAGGAGGGCGCCGCCGCGCTGGCGACGACGAGCGCGGGCCTCGCCTGGGCCCTGGGCGCCGCGGACGGGGACCGGCTGGACAGGGACGATGCGCTCGCGGCCGTCGCGCGGATCACCGCCGTGGTCCGGGTGCCGGTGAGCGCGGACATCGAGAGCGGGTACGCGTCCGAGGCCGAGGGCGTGGGGGACACCGTCCGCGCGGTGCTCGCGGCGGGCGCGGTGGGCGTCAACATCGAGGACGCCCTCTACGGGGAGGGGGCCGGGCCGCTGCGCCCGGTGGCGGAGCAGGCGGAGCGCGTCGCCGTGGCCCGCGCGGCCGCGGACGCGGCGGAGGTGCCGCTGTTCGTCAACGCCCGCGTCGACACGTTCCTGCGGGGCGCGGGCGGGCTGGGGGAGACCCTGGAGAGGGCCGCCGCGTTTCTGGCCGCGGGCGCCGACGGAGTGTTCGTGCCCGGAACCACCGATCCGGCGACCGTGAAGGCGCTCGTCGAGGGCATCGACGGACCCCTGAACATCCTGGTGGGCCCCGGAGCACCGTCCGTGGCCGAGCTGGCCGCGCTCGGCGTGGCCCGGATCAGCGCGGGTTCGAGCATGGCGGCGGCCGCGCACGGCCTGGTCCGGCGTGCCGCGCGGGAGCTGCTGGGCACGGGGACCTACGAAAACCTGACGGGCGGGTTCGACTACGCCGGTCTCAACGCCCTGATGGGGCGCGCCGGCTGACCCGGCCGGAGCCGCTTCAGCGGGTGCCCCGCATGAGCTCCGCCAGATCGTGGTCCAGGTCCACCTGGAGGTGCTCGAGACCGACCGGCACCAGGTCGGTGGTCTGCTGGAGGAAGTTCCGCACCTCTCCCGAGCGCACATGGACCACGGCGGTGCCCTCGGGGGCGTGGAATTCAAGCACGGTGCGGTCGAAGCCGTACGGCCGCACCCGCACGTCGCCGTGCCCCACCGCGTCCTCCAGCCCCGACACGAGCAGTTCGCGGGCGAAGGTCCAGCAGACCTCGACGCCTTCGAGCGTGGCGGGGGCGGGGAAGGTCATGCGGACGGCGAACGGATCGGTCCGGTCGTAGTGGAGCGTGGCCGGAATGCTCGGCATCCGCGGCGCGGCGGCGACGAGGCGGGCCTCTACGGGCTGCTCGATGACGGTGGACAACGCCTTGCTCCCTTGTGACGGCTGGACGAACTCCGGGCGGATGAAGCCGGTCAATTGAAGAGACGGAAGAACGACCCGGCGCGTGCACCTCTGACCCGAGTGACCTCTGTCACCGAGGTCATGCACCGGGAGATCCACTTTCTCCGATCGTGGTGATCCCTTTCCGTTCCGCACTCGCCCGACACCGACGAAGACACCCGGGCGGCCCCTGAGGTTCCCTGCGACCGCGATATGGACGCCATCGGGGGACGGAGGCCTTCTGGACGCCGCCGGGGCAGTGCACTAGCTTCGCCCGCCATGAGGGGCTTGGGGAAGACGAGACGCAAGAGCCGGACGATCGGAGTGGGACCGGCGACGGCCGCACTCGCCGCGGCGCTGGTGGTGGCGGCGCCCGCCGCGGCGGTGCCGCAGCACGCGCACGACACCGCACGGACCCCGCACTGGGCGCTCAAGGACAGCGGCACGGACGCCCGCTTCCGCGGTCTGTCGGCCGTCAGCAGGGACACCGCCTGGGTGGCGGGATCCAAGGGCACGGTGCTGCGCACCACCGACGGCGGCGCGGTCTGGCGGAACGTGTCGCCGCCCGGGGCGGCGGACCTGGAGTTCCGCGACATCGAGGCGTTCGACGCACGGCGGGCCGTGGTCCTGGCCATCGGTGAGGGCGAGGCGTCCCGTGTCTACCGCACCGAGGACGGCGGCACCACCTGGACCGAGTCCTTCCGGAACACCGACGCCAGGGCCTTCTACGACTGCCTCACCTTCCTCGACCGGCGGCACGGGCTGGCGATGAGCGATCCGGTGGACGGCAGGTTCCGCATCCTGTCGACCAGCGACGGCGGCCGCACCTGGAAGGTGCTGCCGGGCGAGGGGATGCCCGCCGCGGAGGACGGCGAGGCCGGCTTCGCCGCGAGCGGGCAGTGTCTGGTCGGTTCGGGGCCCCGTGACGTGTGGCTGGCCACGGGCGGAGGCGCACGCGCGCGCGTGCTGCACTCCGCTGACCGCGGGCTGACCTGGACCGCCGCCGACACGCCCGTGCCGGCCGGGGATCCGGCACGCGGTGTCTTCGCCCTCGCCTTCCGCGACCGCGTCCACGGCATCGCGGTCGGCGGCGACTACCGCGCCGACCAGGCCTCACCGCGGGCCGCGGCGGTCACCCCCGACGGCGGCCGTACCTGGACCACAGCGGACCGGCCCCCGCCCGCCTACCGCTCCGGAGTCACCTGGCTCCCGCACAGCCGCACCGCCGCCCTCGCGGTCGGCCCCACCGGCACCGACCTGACCACCGACGGCGGCCGCACCTGGCGCACCCTCGACACCGGCTCTTACGACACCGTGGACTGCACCCCGGACCTGGGCTGCTGGGCATCGGGCGAGAAGGGCAGGATCGCCCGGCTGGAGCGCTGAGGGGCGGGAGGGTTCCCGGCCGGGGGACTCGGGGTCCTCGGGTCCCCGGCCCCTCGGGTCCCGGCCCCCGGCCCCCGGTCCCTCGGGTCCCGGCCCCCGGGGTCCGGGGTCCGGGGTCCGGCGGGGTCCGACGGGGTCCGGGTCCCTGGGGTTCCCGGGTTCCCCGGGTTCCTCAGTCGAGGGTCTCGCGGTAGCGTTCCAGGCCCGGTGCCGTCTTCGTCGCCACGAACTCCGTGACGCGGTACGCGCACACGCCCGCGGTGACGAACGGGTCGCCCGCGGCGATCTCCTCGATCCGCGCCCGGTCGTCCGCGACGGCCAGGATCACGCCTCCCTCGCGGGGGTTCTTGCGCCCCGAGGCGAGGAAGGTCCCGGCCGCGTACTGCTCGTCCAGCCAGGCGACATGGGCCTCCAGGACGGCGTCGACGGCTTCGAGCGGCGCGGTGTAGGACAGCTCCAGTACGAACATGATCGCGAGCCTACCCCCGCGCCGCCCACCTGCCGTGCCCGGCCGCTGCGTGACCGCTCTCCACCAAGAGCCGTGCACCCGGGCCGGGTTGGGCGGTCCTTGGAGCCGGTGCGGCACGAACTCCGAGGGCCCGAGACGACTTCGCCGGGCGGACCGCCCCAGCCGGTCCCGGGCGAGGCTCGCCCCGTAGGCTCGTTCCCATCATGACGACCGTGAGGATTCCCGCGGGCTGGCCCGCCACCGAGGAACAAGCCCGCGCCGTACAGGACGAGTTGCGCGAGCGGGTGGTGCTCGACGAGCCCGGTCCGCCGCCCGGTGCCGGCCGGGTGACGGGCGTCGACGTCGCCTACGACGACGAGCGGGACGTCGTCGTCGCGGCGGCCGTCGTCCTCGACGCGGTGACCCACGAGGTCGTCGCGGAGGCCACCGCCGTCGGCCGGGTCTCCTTCCCGTACGTCCCCGGACTGCTCGCCTTCCGCGAGATCCCGACCGTCCTGGCCGCGCTGGACAACCTGCCCTGCCCGCCCGGCCTGGTCGTCTGCGACGGGTACGGACGCGCCCACCCGCGCCGCTTCGGCCTCGCCAGTCACCTCGGCGTCCTCACCGGATTCCCCACGATCGGGGTCGCCAAGAACCCGTTCACCTTCTCCTACGAGGAGCCGGGCGTCCCGCGCGGCAGCGCCTCACCGCTGCTCGCGGGCAGCGAGGAAGTGGGCCGCGCGCTGCGCACCCAGGACGGGATCAAGCCCGTGTTCGTGTCCGTCGGCCACCGCGTGGACCTCGACAACGCCTGCGCCCACACCCTGGCCCTCACCCCGAAGTACCGCCTGCCGGAGTCGACCCGCCGCGCGGACTCCCTGTGCAGAACCGCTCTGCGCGAGGCGACCGCCTGATTCCGCCCGCCCGCCTGCGCGCGAAGCCGGCTCCGTCCGGGCCAGCGGCCCGGCTCGCGCGCCTGAGTACGGCTTCTGAGTACCCGTACGGATGTACGG
This sequence comes from Streptomyces sp. f51, assembly GCF_037940415.1. Classification (NCBI taxonomy): domain Bacteria; kingdom Bacillati; phylum Actinomycetota; class Actinomycetes; order Kitasatosporales; family Streptomycetaceae; genus Streptomyces; species Streptomyces sp. f51. The sequence continues at coordinate 6,487,440 of NZ_CP149798.1, forward strand.
CCGCGCCACGGCCGCGAGGCTGGTCCGTATGACGACGAACCGAACCCCGCATCCCTCCGACGAACCCGCCCGGTCCGCCGGACGCGCGGTGACGACCGCGCTGCTCCTCGCGGTCTCGGCCGGCCTCGCCTGGACGGGCGGGATGATCTACACGGTGATCGTCTGGGCGTCGTGAGGACCGAGCGGCCCCCACGCACGCGCCGCACCGCCCCGGTCCAGGTCCCTAACGCACCGCCGCCACCCGGAAGGTGATCCCCGCCGCGACGAGCCGTTCGAGGAGCGCGTCGCCCATCGCCACCACGGGCGTGACCTGCCCGGCGGTCTTCGGCAGGTCGTCGAGGGCCAGGGACAGGGCGGACTCCGCCAGCATCTTCGCGGTCTCGCCGTAGCCGGGGTCGCCGCCCGAGACCTCGGTGTACACGCGCCGGCCGCCGCCCTCACCCACGAAACGCACCGAGAACCAGCTCTTCGCGCGGAGTTCGGCGCTCGGCCCGTCGCCCGGCCTGATCCGGCCGGACAGCCAGCGGCGCGCGGGCGGCAGCTGGGCGGCGGCGAACAGCGCGCTCACCCCGGCGACTCCGCCGAGGGCGACGGGCAGGCTCTCGACGGCGGCGTAGTGGCGGTAGCGGAAGTCAGGACCGTAGCGCGCCAGGGCGCGCGCCGAGCGCTGCACCACCTGGGCGTCGATCGTCGGCAGCGGCAGCGCCCATGCCCCGACCTCCTTGGCGAACCGCGGCGCGCCCAGCGGAGCCGTCACCCGCCGCTCCATCAGGCGCGGTTCGTGATAGCGCCGCTCCCGCGCGGCGGCGAGCATGTGCCGCCCGCGCGCGAACTGGTTGAGGGCGGAGGCGAACGTGCCGCCGGAGAACATCGCCCGGGAGCGCACGAAGCCCTCCACGCGCAGCGGCACGTCCTCGGGGAGCTGCTTGACGGTGAAATAGGCGCCCAGGTCGTGCGGCACGGAGTCGAAGCCGCAGGCGTGCACGAGCCGCGCGCCCGTCTCCCGCGCGCGCGTGTCGTGCCGGACGTACATCAGGTCCACGAACTCGGGCTCGCCGGTCAGGTCGAGATAGTCGGTCCCGGCGTCCGCGCACGCGGCCACCAGTTCCTCGCCGTAGGTGATGTACGGCCCCACGGTCGAGGCGACCACGCGCGCCTGCCGGGCGAGCTCACGCACCGACTGCGGGTCCGTGACGTCCGCCCGCAGTACCCCGGGTGCGCCGCCCAGCCGCTCGCGCAGCCGTTCCAGCTTCCCGGCGTCCCGCCCGGCGACCGCCCACCGCAGTCCCTCGGGCGCGTGGGCGGCCAGATACTCCGCGGTGAGCTCCCCGACGAAACCCGTGGCTCCGAAGAGCACGATGTCGTACGCGCGGTCCGGCTCGTTAAGCCTGCTCATGACACCCTCCACCACTGTGGGCTGCGCTCGAACGCGCGGTCCGCGCCACGTCGTGCGCGAAGCGCCGTTGTCGGTGGCTGAGGCTAGCGTGAGGTACGAACAGTCGGACGACGAGGTCGCACGAACAGGCCGGAGGCAGCCGTGGCCGTGTCGCAAAACGCGCTGAAAAAGTGGCAGAAGGTGCGGGAATGCGCGCTCGGCCTGCCCGGCGCCGCCGAGGAGTTCCCCTGGGGCGAGACCGTCGCGAAGGTCAACAAGAAGGTCTTCGTCTTCCTCGGCCTCGACGACGGCAGTCACCCGATGGGCGTCACCGTGAAGCTCACGGACGAGGCGGCCCACGCCCACGCGCTCACCTCGCCGGGCGCGGAGCCCGCCGGATACGGCCTGGGCAGGGCCGGCTGGGTGCGGATACCCCTGGAGGAGCAAGGCGCCCCGACGGCGGAGCTGCTGTGCGACTGGGTCGAGGAGAGCTATCGCGTCATAGCCCCCAAACGGCTGATCGCGGAGCTGGACAGGCGCTGACCGGGGAGCTGGACGCGCGCTGGTCGCTGAGCCGGCCGCGGGCCGACCGAGGCTGTTCCCGGTGTCGGGAATTTAACTAAGCGCTTGCTCGTTAGGGGCTTGCCCGGAGTGGAACACGTTCTTAACATCACTGATGTCACATCAGTGGTGTCACAGTGCTGGGGGCTGGATGACAGCGGCAGGTACGCCGGGACACGGTCCCCTGGCCGGGGTGCGCGTGGTCGAGTTGGCGGGCATCGGGCCCGGTCCGTTCGCCGCGATGCTGCTCGCGGACCTCGGAGCGGACGTCGTCCGGGTCGACCGGCCCGGCGGCCCCGGGATCGGGGTCGACCCGGCCCACGACGTCGTCAACCGCAACAAGCGGTCCGTGATCGTCGACCTCAAGGCCGGGGACGGGGCGTCCCGCGTCCTCGACCTGGCCGAACGGGCCGACATCCTGATCGAGGGATACCGACCCGGCGTGGCCGAGCGGCTCGGCGTCGGCCCCGAGGACTGCCGGGCCCGCAACCCGGGGCTCGTCTACGGCCGGATGACCGGATGGGGCCAGCAGGGCCCGCTCGCCCAGCGCGCCGGGCACGACATCGCCTACATCGCGCTCACCGGCACCCTCGGCATGATCGGTGACCCGGGCCAGCCGCCGCCCGTCCCCGCGAACCTCCTCGGCGACTACGCGGGCGGCTCGCTCTATCTCGTCGTCGGCCTCCTCGCCGCCCTGCACCACGCGCGCGCGACGGGTTCCGGGCAGGTCGTGGACGCGGCCATCGTCGACGGCACGGCGCACCTCTCGACGATGATCCACGGCATGATCGCCGCGGGCGGCTGGCAGGACCGGCGCGCAGCCAATCTCCTCGACGGCGGCTGCCCGTACTACGGGACCTACGAGACCGCCGACGGCCGGTACATGGCCGTCGGACCCCTGGAGCAGCGCTTCTACGACCAGTTCGTCGACCTGCTCGGCATCCCCGGACTCGCCTCCGCCCACAAGGACCCGGCCCGCTGGGAGGAACTGCGCGGCACGGTCGCCGACCGCTTCAGGACCCGTACGAGGGACGAGTGGACCGCCGTCTTCGCGGGCACCGACGCGTGTGTGGCGCCGGTCCTGTCCCTGCGCGAGGCGCCCGGGCATCCGCACCTCGCCGCCCGGGGCACCTTCGTCGACCACGGAGGCATCACCCAGCCCGCCCCCGCGCCGCGTTTCTCGGCCACCCCCACCTCCGTCCGCGGCGGGCCCGCCCTGCCGGGCGCCGACACCGCCGAGGTGGCCCGCGACTGGGACGTCCCCGGGCTGACCGGGGGCGGTGGCTGATGCGGGCACGCCGGCCGTTCCGTCCTCACCCCCGTCACTCCAGGAAGGCGATCCCCGCATGAAGCGGCAGATCTTCACCGCCGAGCACGACGCGTTCCGCGAGACCGTGCGCACCTTCCTCGCCAAGGAGGTGCTGCCCCACTACGAACAGTGGGAGAAGGACGGCATCGTCTCGCGCGAGGCCTGGCGTGCCGCCGGGAAGCAGGGACTCCTCGGACTCGCCGTGCCCGAGGAGTACGGCGGCGGCGGGAACCGGGACTTCCGCTACAGCGCCGTACTGGCCGAGGAGTTCACGCGCGCGGGCGCGGCGGGTCTGGCCCTCGGACTGCACAACGACATCATCGGCCCGTATCTGACGGACCTCGCCACCGAGGAGCAGAAGCGGCGCTGGCTGCCCGGCTTCTGCGACGGCTCGGTCATCACCGCGATCGCCATGACCGAACCCGGCGCCGGCTCCGACCTCCAGGGCATCACGACGCACGCCGAGGACAAGGGCGACCACTTCCTGCTCAACGGCTCCAAGACCTTCATCTCCAACGGCATCCTCGCCGACCTGGTGATCGTGGTCGCCAGGACCACGCCCGAGGGCGGCGCGCGCGGTCTGTCGCTGCTCGTCGTCGAGCGGGGCACGGAAGGCTTCGAGCGAGGTCGCAACCTCGACAAGATCGGCCAGAAGTCGCAGGACACCGCCGAGTTGTTCTTCAACGACGTGCGCGTTCCCAAGGAGAACCTGCTCGGCGAGCTCAACGGCGCGTTCGTGCACCTGATGACCAACCTCGCGCAGGAGCGCATGGGCATCGCCGTCGCCGCCATCGCCGGTGCCGAGTACCTGCTGGAGATCACCACCCAGTACGTGAAGGAGCGCGAGGCGTTCGGCAGGCCGCTCGCGAAGCTCCAGCACATCCGCTTCGAGATAGCCGAGATGGCCACCGAGTGCGCCGTCACCCGCACCTTCCTGGACCGCTGCATCGTCGACCACTCGGACGGCCAACTCGACGCGGTGCACGCCTCGATGGCCAAGTGGTGGGCGACCGAACTCCAGAAGCGCGTGGCCGACCGCTGCCTTCAACTGCACGGCGGCTACGGCTATATGACGGAGTACCGGGTCGCACGGGCCTTCACCGACGGACGCATCCAGACCATCTACGGCGGGACGACCGAGATCATGAAGGAGATCATCGGCCGCTCCCTGCTCGGCTAAACCCTCTTCGAAAGGCTTACCAGTGAGCACCGAAGCGTACGTGTACGACGCGATCCGCACCCCGCGCGGTCGCGGCAAGCAGAACGGTTCCCTGCACGGAACCAAGCCCATCGACCTGGTCGTCGGGCTCATCCACGAGGTGAAGCGGCGCTTCCCGGGCCTCGACCCGGCCGCCGTCGACGACATCGTGCTCGGTGTCGTCGGCCCCGTCGGCGACCAGGGCTCCGACATCGCCCGGATCGCGGCCATCGCCGCCGGACTGCCCGACACGGTGGCCGGCGTCCAGGAGAACCGCTTCTGTGCCTCGGGCCTGGAAGCCGTCAACATGGCGGCGATGAAGGTCCGTTCGGGCTGGGAGGACCTCGTCCTGGCGGGCGGCGTCGAGTCGATGTCGCGGGTGCCGATGGCCTCGGACGGCGGCGCCTGGTTCGCCGACCCGATGACCAACCTGGCCACCAACTTCGTGCCGCAGGGCATCGGCGCCGACCTCATCGCCACCATCGAGGGCTTCTCCCGCCGCGACGTCGACGAGTACGCGGCCCTCTCCCAGGAGCGTGCCGCCGCCGCCGTCAAGGACGGCCGCTTCGACCGGTCGATCGTCCCCGTCACGGACCGTGGCGGCCTCACGGTCCTCGACCACGACGAGTTCCTGCGCCCCGGCACCACCGCCGACTCGCTGGCGAAGTTGAAGCCCTCGTTCGCGGACATCGGTGAACTGGGCGGATTCGACGCGGTCGCGCTCCAGAAGTACCACTGGGTCGAGAAGATCGACCACGTCCACCACGCGGGCAACTCCTCCGGCATCGTGGACGGCGCCTCGCTGGTCGCCATCGGCTCCAAGGAGGTCGGCGAGCGCTACGGCCTGACCCCGCGCGCCCGGATCGTCTCCGCCGCCGTGTCCGGCTCCGAGCCGACCATCATGCTCACCGGTCCCGCGCCCGCGACCCGCAAGGCGCTCGCCAAGGCCGGCCTGACCATCGACGACATCGACCTCGTCGAGATCAACGAGGCCTTCGCGGCCGTCGTCCTGCGCTTCGTGAAGGACATGGGCCTGTCGCTGGACAAGGTCAACGTCAACGGCGGCGCCATCGCGCTCGGCCACCCCCTCGGCGCCACCGGCGCGATGATCCTCGGCACCCTCGTCGACGAACTGGAGCGCCAGGACAAGCGGTACGGCCTCGCCACCCTGTGCGTGGGCGGCGGCATGGGCATCGCCACCATCGTCGAGCGCGTCTGACCTTCCCAACGGATCCAGGATCTACGGAGCATCCCTGATGAGCACTGAGCCCACCACCATCCGCTGGGAACAGGACGAGACCGGCGTCGTCACCCTCGTCCTCGACGACCCCAACCAGTCCGCCAACACCATGAACGCGGCCTTCCGCGCCTCCCTCGCCGCGGTCACCGACCGCCTGGAGGCCGAGAAGGACTCGATCCGCGGCGTCATCTTCGCCTCCGCCAAGAAGACCTTCTTCGCGGGCGGCGACCTGCGCGACCTCATCCGGGTCACCCCCGAGACCGCCCAGGACCTCTTCGACGGCGGCCTCGCCATCAAGCGCAACCTGCGCCGCATCGAGACCCTGGGCAAGCCGGTCGTCGCCGCGATCAACGGCGCTGCCCTGGGCGGCGGCTTCGAGCTCGCGCTCGCCTGCCACCACCGGGTCGCCCTCGACACCTCCGGCACCAGGATCGGCTGTCCCGAGGTCACCCTCGGTCTGCTCCCCGGAGGCGGCGGGGTCGTCCGCACCGTGCGCCTGCTCGGCATCGCCGACGCCCTGCTGAAGGTCCTCCTCCAGGGCACGCAGTACAACGCGACGCGCGCCCGGGACAACGGCCTCGTCCACGAGGTCGCCGCCACCCCCGAGGAACTGCTCGCCAAGGCCCGCGCGTTCATCGACGCCAACCCCGAGTCGCAGCAGCCCTGGGACAAGCCGGGCTACCGCATCCCCGGCGGCACCCCGTCGAACCCGAAGTTCGCGGCCAACCTGCCCGCCTTCCCGGCCAGCCTGCGCAAGCAGACGGGCGGCGCCCCCTACCCGGCCCCGCGCAACATCCTCGCGGCCGCCGTCGAGGGCTCCCAGGTCGACTTCGAGACCGCCCAGGTCATCGAGGCCCGGTACTTCGTCGAACTGGCCGCGGGCCAGACCTCGAAGAACATGATCCAGGCCTTCTTCTTCGACCTCCAGGCCGTCAACTCCGGCGCCAACCGTCCCCAGGGCATCGAGCCCCGCCCGGTCCGCAGGGCCGCCGTCCTCGGCGCCGGGATGATGGGCGCGGGCATCGCCTACTCGTGCGCCCTCGCGGGCATCGAGGTCGTCCTCAAGGACGTCACCGCCGAAGCGGCGGCCAAGGGCAAGGCGTACTCCGAGAAGCTCTGCGCCAAGGCGGTCTCCCGGGGCCGTACGACGCAGGAGAAGGCCGACGCGCTGCTCGCCCGCATCACGCCCACCGCCGACCCGAACGACCTCGCGGGCTGCGACGCCGTGATCGAGGCGGTCTTCGAGGACACCGCGCTCAAGCACAAGGTGTTCCAGGAGATCCAGAACATCGTCGAGCCCGACGCGCTGCTCTGCTCCAACACCTCCACCCTGCCCATCACCGCGCTCGCCGAGGGCGTGGAGCGGCAGGAGGACTTCATCGGGCTGCACTTCTTCTCCCCGGTCGACAAGATGCCGCTGGTGGAGATCATCAAGGGCGAGCGCACCGGCGACGAGACCCTGGCGCGTGCCTTCGACCTGGTCCGCCAGATCAGGAAGACGCCTATCGTCGTGAACGACTCGCGCGGCTTCTTCACCTCCCGGGTCATCGGCCACTTCATCAACGAGGGTGTGGCGATGGTCGGCGAGGGCGTCGAGCCCGCCTCCGTCGAGCAGGCCGCCGCCCAGGCCGGCTACCCGGCCAAGGTCCTCTCGCTGATGGACGAGCTGACGCTCACCCTGCCGCGGAAGATCCGCAAGGAGTCGAAGCAGGCCGTCGAGGAGGCGGGCGGCACCTGGGAGACGCACCCGGCCGAGGCCGTCATCGACCGCATGGTGGACGAGTTCGGGCGCCCCGGGCGCAGCGGCGGCGCCGGCTTCTACGAGTACGGCGAGGACGGCAAGCGGGGTCTGCTCTGGCCCGGTCTGCGCGAGCACTTCACCAAGGCGGGGCACGAGATCCCGTTCGAGGACATGAAGGAGCGCATGCTCTTCTCCGAGGCGCTGGACACCGTCCGGCTCCTGGAGGAAGGCGTCCTGACGTCCGTGGCCGACGCCAACATCGGCTCCATCCTCGGGATCGGCTTCCCCGGCTGGACCGGCGGCGTCCTTCAGTACGTCAACGGCTACGAGGGCGGGACCGGGACGGGTCCGGCCGCGTTCGTGGCCCGCGCGCGGGAACTCGCGGAGCGCTACGGCGACCGCTTCCTCCCGCCGGCCCTGCTCGTCGAGAAGGCCGAGAACGGCGAACGGTTCACCGACGCGACCTGACCGGACCGTGGGCCCGCGCCCGACCGGACGCGGGCCCACCCCTGTACGGACGCGGGGCGGGCCCACCCGTGGCCGCACCGTCCGCGTCCGCGGTCAGGACTCCTTGAGCCACTCCCGCAGTTCGTCCTTCAGCGACCGCTGGAACGCGGTCAGCAGCGCCTGCACCACCAGCGGCTGCATGTGCGCCGACAGCGACTTCACGGCCGCCACGGACTCCTGCTCGCCCACGGCCTCGCGCAGCAGATCGGACAGTTCGCGGGCCGCCGCGCGCGCGTGCTCCAGCAGGACGGCGCGCGCGGCGAGGATCGCCTCGTCCGCGATCGGTACGTCCAGGAGTTCCAGGCCGAGCTTCAGCAGACCGGGGTCCAGCCGGACGGCGTCACCCGTCACCTCGACGACGCTCATCGCGGCGAGCCGCTCCAGGTCCGCCTCGCGGAGGGGCCGTCCGGCCCGGCGTTCCAGCTCCTCCCGGGTCACGTCCTCCATCGCGTCCGGCGCCCAGGAGGCCACCACGGCACGGTGGATGGCGAGGTCGTGCGCGCTCAGACCGGGCGGCAGCTGCGTCAGCCGGCGCTCGATCGCCGCCAGTGTCATGCCCTGGTGCTGCAACTCCTCGATGAGCGCGAGCCGCGCCAGATGCTCCTGGCTGTAGTGGCCCACCCTGCGGTGCCCGATCACGGGCGGAGGCAGCAGGCCCCTGGCGCTGTAGAAGCGGACCGTGCGGACCGTGACACCCGCCCGTGCGGCCAGCTCGTCGACCGTGAGCGTCGGCTCCCCGGTGTCCGTCGTCATCGCAGGTCCTCGCCTCTCGCGTCGTGCGGCGCACGCCCATGGTGACGGCTGACGGCACGGTGCAACAGTAGTGCTGTCCCACCAGTGTTGTGAAAGCTGCCGTCCAGGAGTGGCGCGGGTCGTGGCTTTGACCTCCGTGACCAGGTTCGACGAGTTGCCTGTCCATAAAGGAACGGCCCTGCGGTCGAATGGGCGATGTGAACGCCCGCCGACCGCAGGGCCGTGGAGACGGAAAGGGGATCGACGCTACTTGGCGAATTTACATTGCCAGGATTCCTCGAGGAGGTGCACGGCATCCTGGCCGTACCGCCCAGGATCCCAGCCGTCGATCATGAAGAGAGCGGAGATGAGATCCGAGTCGGCGCTATCAGGCGCCACGCACGCTGATTTGCTGCCTTTCGCCCTGGCGAGGTTGTGCGCGAGCTCCACGGCTTTGCTCGTATCCACAACAACCAGACGATAGGAAACGTTCAGTTCGATCTCGTTCTTCGCCACACTTCGTGAAGCGGCCGGCGCAGTGCGCGTGTCCGTCAACCCTCTGAACGGATTCTTCGGGTTCTCGTGCGTATCGCCGAGCAGGCTGCCGTAGCGCGCCATCAACTCCCGAATGTTTCCGGCTTCAACCGCCAGTGCCCCGGGGTCGTCGGAGGCGTAGCTGGCCATGAGCGCGTGACGTTGCACCGCCTGCGCGATCTCCTCGGCCAGTGACAGCAGATTCCGTTCATCGCCCGTGTCAGTCATGTGCGGCCCCTCACGGCTTGAAGCCCTTGATTATCCCCTTTATTACATTCTTCGTGGTCCATCGATAGTGCTTCGTGTGCATTATCTCCCCCCATTTGTTGTAGAAGTCGACGTGTACGTGGTCGCCCGCTCCGCAGACTCCTCGATATCGGCAGCGTCCGCCGCTTTTCGCTGCCGCTCGCGCGCGTCGCTCTGCCTCTTCCCTCGTTTTGTAGTTGCCGCCGGAGTTGGTCTTGTTCTTCTTCGTCTTCCGGAAGTAGGCACCTGCGGCAGCCCCTGAGTACGACTTGCACCAGTCGATCCAGTCGCAGTAGAAGCGCGTACTGCGATGGTAAATCCTTCGCCATCCCCACTGCCCGTTGAGGTCAAAGCAGTTGACGGGATCGGCCGTGCAGTATTCGTAGGCGTTGGCGTTGCCGCCGGCCACGGGATCGACGGAGAGGAAGCGTCCTGTGGCGGGGTTGTACAGGCGGACGCCCATGAGGGTGAGACCGGTGAGAGTCTCGGAGGAGCGAGCCTTGGCCCCGAGCCAGCCGTAGCGGGTGGGCTGCTGTCCGGCGCGGGGGTTGCCGTACTCGTCGCTGTCCAGGACGGTCGGGGCGACGGCGGTGTCCAAGGGGAGTTGCAAGGTGATGTCGCCGTGGAGGTTGGCGAGTTGCAGGACGGTGGCGCCGGTCTTGGTGCTGGTGGCGGCGAGGTCTCCTGCGGGGCCATCGATGTTGCGGGTGAGGTTGCCGCTGGTGTCTTCGGTGATCCAGCGGGGGCTGTCGCTGTCGGAGTCGTAGTGGTTGGTCCTGGCGGCTGTCTGGGTCCAGGTGCCGGAGGCGTTGGTTTCGGTGGTCCAGCCGCGGAAGCGGAGGTCGGAGTCGAGGGTCCAGGTCTGACGCTGGGTGCCGGCGGTCTGCTGCTGGACGAGGTCGCTGTTGTAGTAGGCGAGGGTGGTGCCTGGGAGGGCGGTGGTACGGCCGAGATTGTCGTAGGAGTAGCCGGTGTCGACGATTCGGTCGGCGCTGTCGTAGGTGGAGCTGGTGGTGGTGGCGCCGGTGGTGGTGCAGTCCAGGCCGGTGTCGGCGGCGACGGTGGCGAGGGTCTTGCGGTTGCTGTTCTTGTCGAAGGTGTAGGTGCGGGTGGTGCAGACGGCGTCGGCGCCGGTGTCCTGGACCTGGGTGAGGCGGCCGGTTTTGTCGTAGGTGTAGGCCTGGGAGGCGGTGACGCCGGGGGTGCCGCCGTGGGCGACGATCTGGCTGTGGGTGTTCTCGCTGACGGTGTCGGCCGCGAGGACGGTGCCGTCGCTGGTGCGGGTGTAGCTGCGGGCGGTGGGCGAGCCGGTGGTGTCCTGCTCGTCGCTCTGGGTGTAACCGCCGGGCAGGGTCTGGGTGGCCACGTCGCCGTCAGCGTCGTAGCGGGCGGTGAAGGTACCGGCGACCGAGTCGGTGACCGAAGTGGTCAGGCCGCGCGGGTCGATGGCGGTGTCGTAGGTGTAGGTGGTCGTTGAGGGAACCGTGTCGGTGGTCTTCGACGGGCGGTCGAGGGCGTCGTACTCGGTGGTGGTGGTGGCCGCGTCGGCGTCGGTGTACGTCATCTGTCGACCGAGCTGGTCGAAGGTCTTGCTGATGGTGCCGCCTGCGGTGGAGGTCTGCGTGATCGCGAGACCGGTCGCCGCGTCGTAGCCGGTGGTGGTGGCCGGTACGGCCGAGCCGAGTCCGCCGGTGATGGTGACGGTGGTGGGACGGCCGGCGCTGTCGTAGCCGTTGGCGGTGGTGCGGGTGGTGCCGTTGGCGGTCTCGGTCAGCTTGGCGACCTGTCCGTCGACGGTGTACTCGGTCGTCTTGGTCGGCAGCTGGGCGGGGTTGGTGCCGCCGCCGGTGATCACGCCCACGGGTGCGGTCTGGCAGACCAGGTCCGCCCATTCCGGGCGGCCGTTGCAGGTGCCCGTTCCGGTGGCGGAATAGTAGGTGGTCTGCGTCGCACCCGCGTCGGTGCCGGTGGAGGCGGGAAGCTGTGTCTTGGTGACGCGGCCCTGGTCGTCGTAGGTGGTGGTCGTGGTCAGTGCCAGTCCGCCGGGGTCCTGGGTGCTGGTGGTGGCCACGCCCTTGGCCCAGTCGAAGCCGGTCGCCACCACACGCGGGTCGGCGGTCAGCGTCGGCCAGGCTCGCAGCTGGGCGCCGGTGGTCTGCTTGGTGATCTGGTCCTTGACCGAGGCGGTGCCGTCGGTGGGGCGGCCGCTGTCGTACTCCTTGAGGGTCTGGGTGCGGGCGATGACCTTGCTGCCGGCCTGGGCGACGGTGGTGGCGCCGCTGAGCAGCTTGGCGCCGAGCACGGTCTGGTGGACCGGGCCGTCCTCTTCCACTTCGCGGGTGCCGGTGTCGTTGTAGACGCTGGTGGTGGACAGCAGCTGGGCCCGTTCGGCGGAGACGAGGCTGCTGATGCCCAGCCCGGTCAGTTCCGTCTTCTGGTTCGCAGTGGTGCCCAGGGCCAGTTCGCGGTTGCCCGCGGTCAGTGAACGGATCGTGTTGCCGAACTGGTCGTACTCGGTGACCGTGATGTGGTGGCCGGGGGTGGCCTCGTTGACCTCGCGGCCGGAGGCGTCCAGGTAGTGGATGCCGGCCCGGGTGTAGGAGCCGGCGGTCAGGGCGCTGCCGTCGTTGCCTGCCGGTACCTGGTCCGCGGGGAAGACTGCTGTGGCGTCACTGGGAGAATCGGTCTGTGCCCAAGAGGCGAGGGCCGAGGCGCCGAGGTCTTCCGGTGCGGACGCTCCGGTCAGCGGGACGCCGTAGACGATGCTGGTGACGGCGGTGCCGTTGGTCTGGCTGGCACTGCCCGGGGTGAGCGTCGAGCGGGAAGCCTTGAGCAGCATCCCGTCACCGGCGGCCGGGTTGGATCCCGCCTGCCCGTAGGCGAAGGTCCACGGCAGTTGTCCGGCCGGGGTCAGCGTAGTGACACGGCCAGAGCTGTCGTAGGTGTAAGCGGTCTTCAGCGCGGGGCTGATGCGGGGGTCCCACTGCTCGCGCAGCCGTCCGCTGTCGTCATAGGCGTAGGAGGCGATGGTCTGCACGGTGGACAGCGAGGCCCCGGGCACGGTCGACCACAGCTTGATCGCCGAGACCTGGTCCTTGAAGTCGCCCAGCGCGGAGCCGGAAGCGGTGGTTGCGGTGGCGTAGACGAATTGCAGCACCCGGCAGCCCTTGACCGACGGGTCGGCCGCGCACGCCGACGCCGTGACGGCCGAGGTCGGGGCGATGAGCAGTTTGGGGCGGGAGGTCTTGTTCTCGCCCAGGGTGACCGCTTCGCTGACGGTGGTGGTCGTGGTGTTGGCCAGGCCGTCCAGGTAGGAGGTGGCAGCGTTCCACAGCGTGGTGCTGGCGCCCGCCGGAGTGAACGTCGTTACCTCACCCTCGGTGTTCTTCAGGGTGAAGGTTGTGCTGAAGTCGCCGGTGAGGGTGTAGTCCTCGGCACCGACCTCGGGTATCCAGCCGGTCTTCGCTGCGTTCTGGGTGAAGTTCAGGTTCGTGTCGTCGCCCGACGCGCCGATGCTCACCGACGTCGCCGACGTCTTTTGCAGCACCGTCCACGGGGTGGAGGTCTGGTCGCCGGAGGCGCCGTAGAGCCATTCCTTTCCGAAGATCGGTGCCTGCCGGCCGGTGCCGGCCCCGGCCTGCGGCGAGCGGGAGGAGGCGGTTCGGTCGACGGACAGGGCGAAGGCGGAGGCGTCGTTGTCGGAGAGGGTGTAGTCGCCGGTCAGCAGGTTCAGCGAACCCGGTCCGACGTCCTCGCTCGCGGCTCCGTCGGCGGTGCGGTCGATGGTGGCGTTGACCGGGTCCGACGAGGCGGAGGCGCTGGAGGGGCCGGTGAAGTCGGCCCGGATCTGCACCGCTCCGTCCGGGTTGACGGTGGAGGTGGCGTTCCACGTCAGCTTCGGGGTCTTGCCGCTGGTCAGGGCCACCGGCCAGGCCGACAGCGGCTGGCCCGCGACCGTCACGTCACCCGCGGGGATGGTGGTCCAGGTGTCGGCCTCGCCGCGGCGCCAGGAGAAGGTGGCCTTGTCGTACTTCGAGCCGTCCGCCTCGGCGTTCAGCGGAAGCCGGGCAGCGCTGCGGGTGCCTTCGTCGGGGCTGGTCACACCGCCGGGGCCGACGTGGAAGGTGTAGGACAGGGCCTCGGACTTGTTGTCGGCCTTGTCGGTCGCCCGCACCTGGAGCGTGTTGGTGCCGGCCTTGGTGGGCTTGACGGTGATGCCGATCGGGGTGGTGCCGGAGGTGGGCACCTTCGTCCAGGTCGTTCCGTCCAGTGACCACTCGATGCCGTTCTGGTCGCCCGACGGGGGCGTCACCGTGAACACGCCCGCTTGGCCGACACCCTTGACCCACGAGGCCGAGGGATAGTCGGTGGAGGTCACCGCGGTCGGTGCGGACGGGGCGGAGGTGTCGACGGTGAACGTCGCGTACGCCGACCAGTCGTTGTTGTAGTGCAGCCCGTCGTAGGGGTTGGTGCGGAACTTGTAGGTCTTGCCGTTGGCGAGCAGACCCGAGGGCACCGTCACCGACGCGGGCTGCCCAGAGGGCACGAACGACGACACCAGATAGTTGCCGACCTGCGCGTTGGTGGTGGCGTCGTCGATCTCGAAGGTGCCGTCGACCTTGTCGTTGTTGGCGTCGACGAAGGTGTCACTCAGCGTCGGCGTCGTGGTATTGACGTACCAGGCACCGGAGGCGTCCTGGAAGAACGGCGGCCCGGCCTGCTGGTCGGTGCCGGTCTTGGGCCGGTAGTTGTAGGTCACCGTCAGCTTCGGCGGATTCGACGCGGCGTTCGCCGAGTTGAACCGCTTCCACTGCGCGGTCGTCGTCTCACTCGGTGCACGCAGGCCCATGCCGGAGGTGGCGTTCTTCGCCGATGCCCACGTCTGCACCAGATTGGTGACATCCGCGTTCACCCAGCCGTCCGGCGCCGAGGTGCAGCCCGGGTTGCCCTTGGTCTCCGTCGACGTCGCCGAGGCGGTGGTCGGCCAGGTCGGCTGGGAGGTCCAGCGCGAGGCTGTGGAAGCCGTGGCAGTGCTGTAGACACCCCACGGGTAGGCCGCACAGTCGGTGTTGCCCGAGTGGAAGTTCCACAGGCTCAGCTTCGCGCTGGAGACCAGCGCGTCCGAGATCGGCTTGGTGTTCCAGGTGATGAAAGAACGGGCCGTGCGCGGCGTGCCGTCGCTGTTGGTCGTACCCGGGTTGCCCATGTCCAGTTCGACGTCGGTGGACCAGTCGACCGTCTCGCCCTGCTGGACGTAGGTGTCGAAGACGTTGGACAGCGCCGAGGTCGAGGGGTCGACCGTGACCGGGTACTGCGTGTTGGGGTCGGAGAGGAACTTCGCGTCAGGGGTGAAGACGAGATTGATCGTCCCCTTGCCGCGGACGACCTTCACCTTCACCGGCGCCTGGTGCGTGTGCTCGCCGGACACCTTGTCCACCCGCGCGTCCCACATCACCGGGGCGGGCATGGTCGCCCGCTTCATGCCCTTCTTGTCCGTGAAGAGCAGGCTCCCGTCCTTCAGCTGGCGCACCTTCAGGCCCTTGGCCTTCAGCGGCAGCGTGTAGGAGTAGCCGTTTCCCGGATGGTCTTTGAGCACGACATACTGCTCGAAGCCAGTACGTGTCGCCTCGACGACCACATCCGCGCCGGAGGCGGCACCCGCGTAGGTCGCACGGTTGCCCTTCAACTTCGGCTTGGGCAGATCACCCTTCCACCGCAAGGCAATCTGCTGGTCGCCCTCGCCCAGCGTCACCAGATCATGTACCGCCGACGCGGACCGCTTCACGGCGGCCGACGCGGCCTGGCCACCGCCCAGACGCAGGCCCCGCGGGTGGGCCTTGGGCTCCACCCGCCCCCCGACCGCCCGCAGATCCAGATCGACCGAGCGCCACTTGCCCGCATCCTTGAACCGCACCGGCCCGGCTGCCAACTCCGTCGTCAGCGAGCCATTGGGATTCACCCACGTTGTGGAGGTCTCCGTCCGCTCCGACAAGGCCTCGACCTTATTGCCGGACAACCGGGCCAGCACGCGCGCCGACGCCAGATCCGCGGCCGACGACGGGTAACGTTTCGCAGCCTTGCTCGCGACCTCCGGTCGTGCCTCGCCCACACTCCAGGCATTCTCCGCGCCCGAAAGCACGGTCACCGCCATGGTGAGCGCCAGTGAACCGGCTATGCCCCGGCTCCGTGCAAACCCGGACAAGCCGGGTCTGTGCCTGGCCCACGCTCTCTTGCCCATTCAAGCTCCTACATCCACGGAAACCCCATAGATCAACAGGGCAGCCGCAAAACTAGCCGAGCCTAAAAGGGGTGAAAATGCCCACCGTGACACCAAGATCACTTTGCCTAAAACTTTACGGGTAAAGTATCTCTAAAATGAAATACGAAAAGGTGGCAAAGCGTCGCCGATGCATTCGATCAAGCCACGTGTGGGATGAATCCGGCCATCGATACCTGTGAGGTTGGTTGTGAGGCAGGTCTGTATTCCTTTTTGCGTTGACGCTTTACTGGTTCGGCTGGGGATGGGCGTTGTGGGGCCGGTAGGGGATTCTTTATCCCCTCTTGGTCCGGGCTGTATATCCTGTGTTCATTTCGGTGTGCAATGACTCTCCATGTTTCCCGTTACTCTGATGGCCGATAACCGCGGCACACACCGGTTGAGGAGATCTCCCGGCGTGCGATGCCGTCAGGCGTGGAGGGGCGTCCGGACGATATGAGTAGACGAAGAGTGTGGGTTGTTGTCGCCGTCATGACAGCGGGGGTGAGCGGCGTCGCTGTCTTGCAGGGCCTCTCAGGAGGGTCCGGGAGGGACGACGTCGGCGAGGACAAGCCCGTCACGGGGCCGGTGCGGGCTCAGGTGCGCTCTGTTGCCCTGCCGGTCGACGGCGACCGCGCCGAGATATCCCGGCGCGACACGCGGCCGTTCAGTCTGGTGGGCCTGTCCTGGACGAAGCCGACGGCCGATCTGCCGGGTTCCGTCGAGGTCCGCGCCCGCAGCACCGGCAGCGGTGACTGGGGATCGTGGAAGTCGCTGGACGTCGGCGGTCACGGTGCCGCCGCCGAGGAGAGCCGACGTGGCGCCACCGAACCGGCCTGGGTGGGCTCGTCGGACGGCGTACAGGTGCGCGTCGACGGACGGGGCTCGGTACTTCCGGCAGGGCTTCGGCTGGAGATGGTCGATCCGGGTAAGGGCACCGCTGCCGTCAGCCCCGACCCCGTGGCGTACGCCGTCGACGCGGAGCCCAGTGACGAGGTCACCGCGACCGCGTCCGACGAGGTGAGCACGCCACCGGAGCAAGACGAATCCACGTCCCCGACGCCGGTGGACGATTCCGCGTCGCCTTCGCCCGGCGAGAGTGTGTCGAGCAGCGCCCCGGCTGCAACGGACACGCCCAGCGCATCGGTCAGCGCTTCACCGACCGCGACAGTGCCGCCGGCACCGGCGTCCACGGCCCCGCGGCCCGTCATCGTGACCCGGGCCCAGTGGGGAGCCGATGAGTCGCTGAACGACGAAGCGCCCGGCTACGGCACGGAGGTCAAGGTTGTTTTCGTCCACCACACCGTGGACGCCAATACCTACACCTGCGCCGATTCGGCCGCTCTGGTCCGCGCCATCCGGGCCTATCACATGGAGAGCAACGGGTGGAAGGACATCGGCTACAACTTCCTGGTGGACAAGTGCGGCACCATTTTCGAGGGTCGCAAGGGCGGCGTGGACCAGCCGGTGATCGGGGCCCACAACCCGGGTTTCAACACCAACTCCGCCGGCATCGCCGTCCTCGGCGAGTACTCCTCCATCGACGCTTCCGCTGCCGCCAAAGCCTCGGTCGCGCAGATCGCCGCGTGGAAACTCGGCCAGTACAAGTACGACCCGACGGGCCAGGTCGACCTGACGGCCGGTATGGACAACGGCAAGTTCAAGCTCGGTCAGACCGCGTCGTTCTACCGCATCTCGGGTCACCGTGACGGCTACTCCACCGAGTGCCCCGGCAACAAGCTGTACGCCTCCATACCCGAGATCCGTGCCCTGGCCGGCGGCCCCGTCACCGGACTCATCCTCAAGCCCTTCACCGGTGCGGGCTTGTCCGGCACCACGGAGTACACCAAGGGCCCGCTCACGGTGAACTGGACGACCTCGACGCCGTCGGCCTTCATCCGGCGCTTCGACGTGCTCGTGGACGGGAAGGTCGCCACCACGGGCGGCCCGACAGCGACGTCGGCCCCGCTGACCCTCACCCGGGGCAGTCACACCCTGGCTGTGCGCGTCACCCACATCTCGGGGAAGACGACGATGACGCCCGACACCACCGTCGTCGCCGAGACCACCCCGCCGACCTTCTCCACCAAGCCGTCGCTGTCGCTGCGTACCGGAACCGTCGACACCACCGCCGTCCCCGTGACGCTGACGTGGAAGGCGGCCGACAACGGCGCCCTGAAGGAGGTCCGCCTCACCAAGCCGTCCGCGCACACCTACGGGCCGACCGTCACGAGCGCCGCGCTGACCGCGAACTCCGGTACGGCCGGCACCTGGTCGACGACCGCCTACGACTTCGCCGGAAACTCCGCTTCCGCCTCCCTGACCGCCACCCCGGCGATCCTCCAGGAAACGGCCGCGACCCGGACCGGTACCTGGACGACGAAGACGTCCAGCAGCTACCTGGGCGGCAAGTCCTACAGCAGCACCGCCAAGAACGCCGCACTCACCTGGACCTTCACCGGCCGCTCGGTCGCATGGGTGGTCTCCCGCGCCGTCGGCTCCGGTCAGGCGGACATCTACGTCGACGGCGTCAAAACCACCACGGTGGACTTGAAGTCGACCGCCACCGCCTACCGCGCCGTGCAGTGGACGAAGACGTGGTCCGCGAGCGGCACTCACACGGTCAAGATCGTGGTGGTGGGCACCTCGGGGCGTCCGACCGTTACCACCGACGGACTGGTCTACCTCGGATAGTTCTCGCCTTCCCCTGGCCGGGCGGCGCCTCGCGCGCCGCCCGGCAGCCCGTGCACGGCCACGGCTGGTCGGCGCGAGGGGTGCCGGGACGAGGGCCGACGGCGTTTGCGGAAGTTTCTGCAACCCCTTGCCGTGATCGTCGAGGGACTGGTTCACTCGACTGCCCGCGTTCGAGAGGGAGAGTCATGAGCCGCGACATCGATGTCCTCGTCCTGGGTGGTGCGGGTGTGGACACCATCGTCCATGTCCCCGAACTGCCGTTGCCCTACGCCGACAGCTACATGATCCGTCCGGGCATCGAGACCCGCGCCGGACAGACCGGTGACTTCGTCGCCCTCGGACTGCACTCCCTCGGGCTGCGCACCCACCACCTGGACCTGCTCGGCGACGACCCCGAGGGCGAGCTCGTACGGGCCCTGCACCGCGACCGGGGCATCCCGTTCACCGCCGTCCCCCAGCCCGCGGGCACCAAGCGCGCGGTCAACCTGGTCGGCCCCGACGGACGCAGGCTGTCCCTGTACGACGACACCCGCGCGCGCGAGACGGACCGGCTGCCCGAGGACGCGGTACGGGAACTGGCCGCGTCGAGCCGCCACGCCCATGTGTCGATCACCTACCCGTGCTCCTTCGCCCTGCCGGTCCTGCGGGAGGCCGGGGTGACCATCTCGACCGACCTGCACGACTGGGACGGCGAGAACCCGTACCACGAGCCGTTCGCCTACACCGCCGACCTCGTGTTCGTCTCGGCCACGGCCCTCACCGACCCCGAGCGCACCATGCGGCGGATCGTGGAGCGCGGCCGGGCCGAGGTGGTCGTCGCCACCGCCGGCGCCGAGGGCGCGTACATGCTGGCCGACGACGAGGTGACCCACGTCCCCGTCGTCCCGCCGCGCACCCCGGTCGTCGACTCGAACGGCGCCGGGGACTCCTTCGCCGCGGGCTTCCTCTACGGCCGCCTGACCGGCCAACCGCTCGCCCGCTGCGCCTTGTTCGGCGCGATCGCCGGCGCCTACGCCTGCACGGTCCCCGCGACCCGCGCCGACGCCGTCAGCCGCGCGGAACTCCTCGACCAGGCGGCCGAGTCGGACGCCCAGGCGGCGCATCCCGCACTCTCCTGACGGAGCCCGTCCCGGCGGACGCGCCGGGTCCCGGCCCCGGAACCGCTCCGGGCGAGGACGGTTCAACGCGATCCGGCCCGGACAGGGACTCGGCATGTCTGCGCACGCGCCCTCCTCGGACGAGGATCCCGACCTCGGATTTCTGTGGCTCGACCTCTCGCGCCCCGAGGACGCGGTCGTCTTCGCGGCCTGGCGGCAGGAATGGCTCGGCCTCCTGAGCGTCTCGTACGGCCGGCTCAACCATCGCGACGAGCTCCACCTGGCCCGGGTCCACGGAGAGGGATGCCGTCTCCTGCTCGCCGTCGAAGGCGAAGGAGACAGGGCCCGTCTCGTCGGCTGTTCCTACGTCAGGGAGGACGGCAGACGGTCGGCCACGGCCGTCGACCCCCGGCACCGAGGCCGTGGCCTGGGCCATTCCCTCGTGCGGGAGACGGTGAGGCGGTTCCCCTACCAGTTCAGCGAGGTCCGCCCCGCCAACGCGGCGCAGCGCAGGATTCTGGAGAAGAACGGATTCGCCCGCGTCGCCGACCCGGCGGCGGTGAGGCGAATACTCGGGCCGCTGCTGAGCGGACTGATCGATCCGTCCTCGGTGCGCGAGAGCGACGGGAGCTATGTGCGCAGCAGCCAGGACGCCGCGAGGAAGGGCCGGTACGTCCTGTACGAGAGACGTCCGGCCTCCGCCGCTCGGTCGCCGCGGCCTCCGCCGCTCAGTCCTTGCGCTTCAGACCGTACGGGCTGGAGACGATCCCCAGGGCGTCCACCGTGTCGGGCGTGCCAGCGTCCGGTGTGCGGTCCCAGTACATGACCCGCCCCGCCAGCAGGACCGGCCGCGCCGACGCGACCCAGCGCAGCACCACGACACCCCCGCGGTAGTGGGCCGAGTCGTCGTTGAACGTGGCGGTGAGCTGTTCCGACTGCCAGCGGCCCTTGAACGTCATCTTCCTGTTGATCGGCCGCCCGCTGCGGCTGACGGTTCGCGTCAGGTGCATGCGCACATGACGCCCCCTCTGCTTGATGATCATCTCGCCCATCGCGGGCCCGGTGCAGTCGGCGACGTCGAAGGTCTCCCAGCGCCCGGATATGGCGGGCTCCCCACGGCCGTAGAAGACGTAGACGGCGGGCACGAGAACGTACTTCCAGATGACCCCGAGGCCGGCGACGATCAGGCCCCCGATGATGTTCTCCAGCACGGCAGCGACCCTAGGGAGCCCCGGCGGCACACGGCAAGGGGGCGACCCGGTGCGAATCCCGGGCCACCCCTTCCCCGGGTCCGGCCCGGATCCGGAATCCGGCCGTACCCGGACCGCGACATCCGGCCCTGCCCGGGCCGCGTGCCTCAGCCCGGGAGCGGTACCCGGGCGGCGTGCCTCAGCCCGAGTGGACCGAATCCGTGGCGACGATCTTCTTCCACGACGTGGGCCGGGTCACCGGGCCCTTCGCCGCCGCGGCGGGGGCGACTCCCGCGCTCCGGGCCGCGGGTGTCGCCGGCTTCGACGGCTGGAACAGCCAGGTGTCGAAGA
The DNA here is from genome assembly GCF_037940415.1 of Streptomyces sp. f51. Classification (NCBI taxonomy): domain Bacteria; kingdom Bacillati; phylum Actinomycetota; class Actinomycetes; order Kitasatosporales; family Streptomycetaceae; genus Streptomyces; species Streptomyces sp. f51. Next base: position 6,508,471 of record NZ_CP149798.1, read on the forward strand.
GCGCCGAGAGCGGGACGCCCGACACCTGCTCGGCGTACTCCCGGAAGTCGGCCACCGAGGCGTTCCCGTACGGGTGCTCCTTGGGCCAGCCCTTCAGGATGGCGAAGAAGGCGTCGTCGCCGACCCGGTTGCGCAGTGCCTGCACCGCCAGCGCGCCCCGGTCGTAGACCGCGATGTCGAACTGGTTGTCGGGACCCGGGTCGCCGGGTGCCACCGTCCAGAAGGCGTCGTCCGCCGGGTGCGAGGCGTACACGTAGTCCGCGAGCTCCTGCGTCGTGCCCTCGCCCTCGTGCTCCGACCACAGCCACTGCGCGTAGCGCGCGAAGCCCTCGTTGATCCAGATGTCCTTCCAGCCCTTGAGCGAGACGTCGTCGCCGAACCACTGGTGCGCCAACTCATGTACCACGACGGAGGTGTTGGAGCCGTTCGCGAACTGGCGCGGGCTGTAGTACACCCGGGTCTGGGTCTCCAGCGCGTATCCGGTGGTGGTGTTGGGCACATAGCCGCCCGCGGAACTGAAGGGATACGGCCCGAAGTAGCCGCTCAGCCAGTCGACCAGCTCTCCGGTGCGCTCGACACTGGCGCGCGCCGCCCCGTCGTTGTCCCCGAGGTCCTTGCTGTAGGCGTTGACGACCGGCACACCGCCCTCGGACGTGCCGGTCGTGATGTCGAACTTCCCCACCGCGAGCGTGGTCAGATACGTCGCCTGCGGCTTGTTGGAGCGCCAGTTGTAGCGGGTCCAGCCGAGCCGTGAACTCGTCGACTGGAGCGTGCCGTTGGAGATCGCCTGGGTGCCGTCCGGGACGGCCACCGACACGTCGTAGGTCGCCTTGTCGAGCGGGTGGTCGTTGCTCGGGTACCACCACCACGCCGACTCGGGCTCGTCCGCCGCGACCGCCCCGTCCGGGGTGCGGTGCCAGGTCGAGAAGCCGTACGCGCTCTTCGTGGACGGCACTCCGCTGTAGCGGACGACGACGGTGATCTGCGTGCCCTTGGCCAGCGGCCTGGCCGGCGTGATCTCCAGCTCGTGCTGGCCCGAGGTGGCGAACGACGCCTTCGCGCCGTTGACCCGCACCTCGCTCACATCGAGCAGAAAGTCCAGATCGAACCGGGACAGGTCCTGGGTGGTGGTCGCCAGCAGCGTGGCCGTCCCCTCGAGCTCGTCCGTCCGGGGCTGGTACGTGAGCCTCAGGTCGTAGTGCGAGACGTCGTATCCGCCGTTGCCGTAGGCCGGGTAGTAGGGGTCGCCGATGCCCGGTGCGCCCGGGGTGTAACTTGCCGCCGATGCCGGGATCGCCAGCAGCAGGGAGGCGGCGAGGGCGCCCGGGGCGATGAGTCTGCGGTGCACGTCAAGCTCCAAGTCGTCGGGGCATGAAGTCGGTCCGGAGCCTATTCAGTCCCTGGGGCCCCGGTCATGTCCACGGCCACCCCCGTCACACGATCGCCATTCGGCCGACATGAGCCCTCCCGAACCGATGGTCCGTCAGACACCCTCTGTCGCAGCAGAGTTGACCGGGGTACGTTCCGCTCATGCCGAAATCAGTGCGCCGCACGCGCTTCATGACCTGGAGACCGCTCGCGACGGCGGCCGTCGCCGCCCTGATGGCCGCCTTCCTCGTCCCGGCCGCCGCACACGGCGCCCCGAGGGAGAGCACCCCGGTCTACTCCTACGCGAACGCGATCCGTGAGTCCGTCTGGGTCGACACCGGTCTCGACGGTGACGGCGACGGGAAGCACGATCGTGTCGCCGTCGACATCGTCCGGCCCGCAGAACCCGCCCGCCAGGGACACAAGGTCCCGGTGATCATGGACGCCAGCCCCTACTACTCCTGCTGCGGACGGGGCAACGAGAGCCAGAAGAAGACGTACGACGCGAACGGCCACGTCGTGCAGATGCCGCTCTTCTACGACAACTACTTCGTGCCGCGCGGCTACGCCTTCGTCGGCGTCGACCTCGCCGGGACCAACCGCTCCGACGGCTGCGTCGACGTCGGCGGCCGCTCCGACATCCAGTCCGCCAAGGCGGTGATCGACTGGCTCAACGGCCGTGCCAGGGGCTACACCACCCGTACCGGCACGGCCACGGCGAGGGCCACCTGGACCAACGGCAGGACCGGGATGATCGGCAAGAGCTGGGACGGCACCATCGCCAACGGCGTCGCCGCCACCGGCGTCAGGGGCCTGAAGACCATCGTGCCGATCAGCGCCATCTCCTCCTGGTACGACTACTACTTCGCCAAGGGCGCCCCGCTCTACGACTCGGGACCCGACTGGCTGTCCGGTTACGTCGACAGTCCCGACGCCACCGCCAAGTGCGCGTCCGTGCAGCGGAAGCTGGTGGACGGGGCGCCGCGCACCGGCGACTGGACCCCGCTGTGGACCGAGCGCGACTACGTCAAGGACGCCGCGAAGGTGAAGGCCAGCGTCTTCCTCGTCCACGGCATGCAGGACCTGAACGTCCGGACCAAGAACTTCGGCCAGTGGTGGGACGCCCTCGCCCGGCACGGTGTCGAGCGCAAGATCTGGCTCTCCCAGACCGGCCACGTCGACCCCTTCGACTTCCGCCGTGCCGCCTGGGTCGACACCCTGCACCGCTGGTTCGACCACGAACTCCTCGGCTACGACAACGGAGTCGACCGCGAGCCGATGGCGGACATCGAACGCCACCCCGACCAGTGGACCACCTCCGCCGTCTGGCCGCCCCGCACCACGAGCGCCACGACCCTGCGCCCGGGCGCGGGCGCGCAGCCGGGAGTCGGCACCCTCGGGCTCGCCCGCCGCTCCGGGACCGAGACGTTCACCGACGACCCGACGCGCAGCGAGACCGACTGGGCCGCGCACATCGACCAGGCCACCGCGGACAAGGCCGGATTCACCACCGGGCCGCTGACGCACGACCTGCGGCTCTCCGGCTCCTCCCGGGTGACCGTCACGGCCACCCCCACCACCGCGACCGCCCACCTCTCGGCGGTACTGGTCGACCTCGGCCCGGACACGATCCGCGACTACGCCGGCTCCGGTGAGGGGATCGACACCCTCACCGGCCGTACCTGCTGGGGCGCGAGCACGGCGGGCGACAGCTCCTGCTACAAGGCGACCGAGGCCGCCAGGACCGGCGTCGACTACACGGTCGTCAGCCGCGGCTGGGCCGACCTCGGGAACTACGCCTCGGACAAGGGCGTCGCGCTCACCCCGGGGAAGGCGTACACCATCACGCTGGACCTGGCGGCCACGGACCACGTCGTCCCGAAGGGGCACCGGCTCGCGCTGATCGTCGCGGGCACCGACAAGGACCTCATCGATCCGCCCGCCGACACCCCGACGCTCACCCTCGACCTGTCCCGCACCTCGGCCCGGGTACCCCTGGTGGGCGGAGCGGACGCGTTCGAACGGGCCACCAAGGGGGCCGCGCCGGCCCCGGCCGCGTCCGTCCTCGACGGTGTACGCGCCCCGCGCACCGCGCTCCGCGTCCCGGGGGAGGCCCACTGATCCACCGCCCGGCTCATCCGCCGACGGGTTGACCGGCTGACGGGCCGGTCAACCGGGCGGCCGCGTACCGCGGTGCAGAGGTGAGGCGGCCGGACCCCCGAGTCCGGCCGCCTCACGCGCCGGACCCCCGAGTCCGGCCGCCTCACGCGCCGATGCCCCGAGTCCGGCCGCCTCACGCGTCCATGCCCGCGCGTCCGCTCGGCTCACGCGTCCATGCCCACGCGTCCGCTCGGCTCACGCGTCCATGCCCGCGCGTCCGGCCGTCTCACGCACCCGTCCCGACCAGCTCCGCCGCCACCCGCGCGCACCCCCACGCCACGGTCACCCCGGCACCCCCGTGCCCGTAGTTGTGCACCAGCACCCGCCCGTCCGGCCGGACCTCGCGTTCCAGCCGGACCGCCTCGCGCACCGGCCGCAGCCCCACCCGGTGACCGAGCACCCGCGCTCCGGCGACCTCCGGGCGCAGCGCCGCGCACTGCTCGACGATGCGCGCCGCCACCTCGGGGTCGGGGACCAGGGACCAGTCGTCCTCGTCCGTGGTGCCGCCGAGGATCACCCGGTCGGGCTGCGGGAAGACGTACGTCGTCGTCCCGTCCACGGCGTCCTTCGAGACGACCCACTCACGGATCCCGGGGTTCTCGACGATCACGAGCTGCCCGCGCACGGGCCGTACCGCGGCATCCGGGACGAGTTCGCGGGCACCGAGGCCCGAGCAGTTCACGACGACCGGCGCGTCGAGTTCCGCGAGGTCGGTCACCGTACGTTCCTCGACCGTGCCGCCCGCCCGCAGCAACCGCTCCCGCAGATGGCGCAGATGCACGGGCATGTCGATCAACGGCAGCCGCGCCCGCAACGCGGGCCCCGGGTACTCCTCGGCTCTCGCCGCGCGCAGCCCCGGCACCCGGGCCGCCCACGATCCCAGCTCGTCCAGTCCCGTCTCGCCCATGACCCCCTCGACCAGGCGTACGCCACTGTCCTCGGGCCGCGCCGCCAACTCCTCGTACACGCCGAGCGAATCGAGCGCCCACTCACGGGCCGACGCCTCCGGCGCGATGCGGTACGGCCACCACAGGGCCCCCGCAACAGCCGAGGTGGTCCGCTCGGAGTGCTCCCGCGCCCACACCCCGACCCGTCGGCCGGCCTCCGCCAGCACCAGGGCCGTCGTCAGGCCGACGACACCCGCGCCGACCACGATCACTTCACCGCTCCCGGGGTTCTCCATGCCGGGACGCTAGCGGAAGTCGCCGGAACATGGTCTCGTCACTCTCCGTCCGGGAATACTCACAGCATGTCCTCCGAGTACGCCACATTCGGCCTGGCACCGGCGATGCGTGCCGGTGGAGTCCTCACCGACGGTGACTGTCAAGTCCACCGGGACTTCGTCGACTTCGTCGTCGACGGACGCCCGCTGCTCTTCCGGCTCTCCGACCTCGACGCCGTCTCCCCGCTCGCCTCCGACGTACCCCCTGCGATCTTCACCGCCCAGGTGCGCGGTCTGCTCCTGGAGGCCGACGCGCCGCTCGCCGGGGGCAGACACGTCATCTACGGCTGCCCCGAGTGCGAGAGCATCGAGTGCGGTGCCGTGACCGCGCTCATCGAGCGGGACGGCGACGACTACGTCTGGCGGGACTTCGCCTGGCAGACCGGCGAGCGGCCCGACCTGGAACTCAACGGCTACCACGGCATGGGGCCGTTCCGCTTCCGCGGACCCGAGTACCGCGGCGCGCTGTCCTCCCTGCTCGACGCCGACGCGGGTGCCCGCCGCCGTGTGCTGCTGATCGGCGCCCGGGGCTCCTCGCTCGCGAAGCCGGCCGCCGCCCTGCGGGCCATCGGCATCGGCGCGGACATCGCCCGCGACACCGCCGGGGTGCCCCCGGACGAACTGCGTTCCTACGGCGCGGTGTTGTTCGGCCGGGCCGTCCCCGAGGCGGCACGAGCCGCCGTACGCGCGTCGTTCCGCGGCGCGGGCGTCGAGGTCGCCCAGGTCGAGGGCCTCGCCCCGATCGTTCCGCTGCTGGTCGCCCAGATCGAGCACGCCCTGGACCGCAGCCCGGTGGAACTGCGCCGGCTCACCCGGCTGGTCGCCGCCGACGACGAGGCCGGGGTCGAGGTCACCTCCACCTGCCGGGTCCGGCTGACCGCGTACCGCCGCGACCGCCTCGCGCGCACCCACGCGCACGACGTCTTCGACGGCGTCCTGCCGACCGGCCACCACCGGATCCCGCTCCAGGCCGGAGCCGTCAGGGGAACATCGTTCGTCGTGGCCCGGACGTCGGGAGGCGTCCTGGTGGAACCGGTCACCCACGGGGGCCGCCGGGATCGGCGGTGAAGGGCGCGGCGGCGGGCCGTTAAAATCGGCTCCCTGATGACTGCCACCCTCGTCGCCAAGAACCTCACCGCCGGACACGGCGACCGCGCTCTGTTCGCCGGACTCGACCTCGTCGTCGCGCCCGGCGACGTGATCGGGCTCGTCGGCGCCAACGGCGCGGGCAAGTCCACGCTGCTGCGGCTGCTCGCCGGCCTCCTCGCCCCGGAACAGGGCGAGCTGCGGCTCTCCCCGCCCTCCGCGACCGTCGGGCACCTGCCCCAGGAGCCGGAGCGCCGGGAGGGCGAGACCGTACGGGACTTCCTCGCCCGCAGGACCGGCGTCGACGAGGCCCAGCGGGTGATGGACGCGGCGACGCAGGCGCTCGTCGACGGGGCGCCCGGCGCGGACGACGCGTACGCGAACAGCCTGGAGCGCTGGCTCGACCTCGGCGGCGCCGACCTGGACGAGCGGGCCGAGGAGGTCGCCGACTCCCTGGGGCTCGGCGTCGGTCTCGACCAGCCGATGACGTCCCTGTCCGGCGGCCAGGCGGCCCGCGCCGGACTCGCCTCCCTGCTGCTCTCCCGCTACGACGTCTTCCTCCTCGACGAGCCCACCAACGACCTCGACCTGGACGGCCTGGAGCGCCTGGAGCGTTTCGTCTCCGGTCTGCGGGCCGGCACCGTCGTCGTCAGCCACGACCGCGAGTTCCTGACCCGCACGGTCACCAAGGTCCTCGAACTCGACCTGGTCCAGCAGCAGATCACGCTCTACGGCGGCGGTTACGAGGCGTATCTCGAAGAGCGCGACACCGCCCGCCGGCACGCCCGCGAGGACTTCGAGGAGTACGCCGACAAGCGCTCCGCCCTCGAAGGCCGGGCCCAGATGCAGCGGGGCTGGATGGACAAGGGCGTCAAGAACGCCCGGCGCAAGGCGGGCAACGACAACGACAAGATCGGCCGCAAGTTCCGCAGCGAGGCCAGCGAGAAGCAGGCCGCGAAGGCCCGGCAGACGCAGCGCATGATCGAGCGGCTGGACGTCGTCGAGGAGCCCCGCAAGGAGTGGGAGCTGCGCATGGAGATCGCGGCGGCCCCGCGGTCGGGCGCGGTCGTCGCCACCTTGCGGGACGCCGAGGTACGGCGCGGGGACTTCACCTTCGGCCCGGCGACCCTCCAGATCGACTGGGCCGACCGGGTGGCCGTCACCGGCGCGAACGGCGCGGGCAAGTCGACCCTGCTGGGCGCGCTGCTCGGCCGGGTGCCGCTGACCTCGGGCCACGCCACGCTCGGCTCCGGCGTGGTCGTCGGCGAGGTGGACCAGGCCCGCAAGCTCTTCCACGGCTCCGAGTCCCTGCTGGACGCGTTCGGCGCGGCCGTACCGGACACGGAACCCGCCGAAGTCCGCACCCTGCTGGCCAAGTTCGGCCTGAAGGCGGAGCACGTCCTGCGCCCCGCGGCCACGCTGTCCCCGGGCGAGCGGACGCGCTCCGCGCTGGCACTGCTCCAGGGCCGTGGCGTCAACCTGCTGGTCCTCGACGAGCCCACGAACCACCTGGACCTGCCGGCCATCGAGCAGCTGGAAGCCGCGCTGGACACCTACGAGGGCACGCTCCTGCTGGTCACCCACGACCGCCGCATGCTGGACGCCGTGCGCACGACCCGCCGCCTGGAAGTGGCGGACGGCAAGGTCACCGAACGCTGAGCCCCGCTGCCGCCGTACGGGAAGGGGGCGACCGCCGATCGGCGGTCGCCCCCTTCCCGTACGTCAGGCCGGTGTCACTTCCGGCCCCGCTCGGGGCCGGTCAGGCCCGCGCGGCGCAGAGCGTCGGCCATGGCGCTGTTCGACGGCGCCGGAGCCTGCCGGGAACCGCCCCCGCCGCCGGTGCCGCCCCCGGCACCGCCGCCGCGGCCCTGCCGCTGCTGGCCGCGCTGCTGCGGCGGACGCCCGCCCCGCTGGGGCCGGCCGCCGCCCTCGGCCGCCGGGTCCGCGGCCTCGTCGTCCAGCCGGAGCGTCAGCGAGATCCGCTTGCGCGGGATGTCGATGTCCAGCACCTTCACCTTGACGATGTCGCCCGGCTTCACGACGTCCCGCGGGTCCTTCACGAAGGTCTTCGACAGTGCGGAGACGTGTGCCAGGCCGTCCTGGTGGACGCCGATGTCGATGAACGCCCCGAAGGCCGCGACGTTCGTGACGACCCCCTCCAGGACCATCCCGGAGGACAGGTCGGAGATCTTCTCCACGCCCTCCTTGAAGGTGGCCGTCTTGAAGGCGGGCCGCGGGTCGCGCCCCGGCTTCTCCAGCTCCCTGAGGATGTCCGTGACGGTGGGCAGACCGAACGTCTCGTCGACGAAGTCGGCCGGCCTCAGCGAGCGCAGCACGCCCGTGTTGCCGATCAGTGAGGCGACCTCGCTGCCCGCCGTCTTCACCATCCGCCGCACCACGGGGTACGCCTCCGGGTGCACGCTGGACGCGTCCAGCGGGTCGCTGCCGCCCCGGATCCGCAGGAAGCCCGCGCACTGCTCGTACGCCTTGGGGCCGAGCCTGGCCACCTTCTTGAGAGCCGTACGGGAGGTGAAGGGACCGTTGGCGTCGCGGTGCGCCACGATGTTCTCCGCGAGGCCGGAGGTGATGCCGGAGACCCGGGCCAGCAGCGGGGCGGAGGCGGTGTTCACGTCCACGCCCACGCCGTTCACGCAGTCCTCGACCACCGCGTCCAGCGAACGGGACAGCTTCACCTCGGACAGGTCGTGCTGGTACTGGCCGACGCCGATCGACTTCGGGTCGATCTTCACCAGCTCGGCCAGCGGGTCCTGGAGCCGGCGCGCGATGGAGACGGCGCCGCGCAGCGACACGTCCATGTCGGGCAGCTCCTGCGAGGCGAACGCGGACGCCGAGTACACCGACGCCCCCGCCTCGGACACCATCACCTTCGTGAGCTTCAGCTCCGGGTGCTTCGTGATCAGCTCGCCGGCGAGCTTGTCGGTCTCGCGGGAGGCCGTGCCGTTGCCGATCGCGATCAGATCGACCGCGTGCTGCTCGGCGAGCCGGGCGAGCTTGGCGATGGCCTCGTCCCACCGGTTGGCCGGGACGTGCGGGTGGATGACGTCCGTGGCGACGACCTTGCCGGTCGCGTCGACCACGGCGACCTTCACGCCCGTGCGGAAGCCGGGGTCCAGGCCCAGCGTCGCGCGCGTGCCCGCCGGGGCGGCGAGGAGCAGGTCCCGCAGGTTCGCCGCGAAGACGTTCACCGCCTCGTCCTCGGCGGCGGTGCGCAGCCGCAGGCGCACGTCGATGCCGAGGTGCACCAGGATGCGGGTGCGCCAGGCCCAGCGGGCGGTGTCCGTGAGCCACTTGTCGCCGGGCCGGCCGCGGTCGGCGATGCCGAAGCGGTGCGCGACGATCCCCTCGTACGAGGACGGTCCCTCGGTGGGCTCCTCCGGCTCCAGGACGAGATCGAGGACGTCCTCCTTCTCGCCGCGCAGCATGGCGAGGATCCGGTGCGAGGGCAGTGCCTTGAAGGGCTCCGCGAAGTCGAAGTAGTCGGCGAACTTGGCGCCGGCCTCCTCCTTGCCGTCGCGCACCTTGGCGGCGAGTCTTCCGCGCACCCACATGCGCTCGCGCAGCTCGCCGATCAGGTCGGCGTCCTCCGAGAACCGCTCGGTGAGGATCGCCCGGGCGCCGTCCAGGGCGGCCTGCGGGTCGGCCACGCCCTTGTCGGCGTCGACGAAGGCCGCCGCGGCCGCGAACGGCTCCACGGACGGGTCGCCGAGCAGGCCCTCGGCCAGCGGCTCCAGGCCCGCCTCGCGCGCGATCTGCGCCTTGGTGCGCCGCTTGGGCTTGAACGGCAGATAGATGTCCTCAAGGCGCGCCTTGGTCTCGGCGCCCCTGATCTGCGCCTCCAGCTCGGCGCTGAGCTTGCCCTGCTCGCGCACCGAGTCGAGGATCGCGGCCCGCCGGTCCTCCAGCTCCCGCAGATAGCGCAGCCGCTCCTCGAGGGTGCGCAGCTGCGCGTCGTCGAGCATCTCGGTCGCTTCCTTGCGGTAGCGGGCGATGAAGGGCACCGTCGAGCCGCCGTCGAGCAGGTCGACGGCCGCCTTGACCTGCCGTTCCCGCACACCGAGTTCTTCGGCGATCCTGCCTTCGATGGACCCTACGAGGGGTGTCGTCACGATCCCGTACCGCCTTCTCCACTGAGGTTGCGCGGCAATTGTGGCAGGTGACACCGACAACGGGGGCTCAGGGCACCGCACGGGGGCACCGCGCGCCGCGCGCGGGCCCGATCGGCGCCCCGGCTCGCGGCACGCGGCCGGGTACCGCTGGGCCCCTCAGCCCTTGCCGATCATTCCGTCCGGGAACGCGCCCGCGGCGAACGCCGTCAGCAGCAGGCCCCTCGCCAGCTCGGTGAGCCGTTCGACCCCGGCCGCGCCCAGGTGCTCGTACGGCGCGCGGTCGAGGCGGTCCGTGCGGTCCTCGATGTCCCGGCGCAGTTCCGTGCCGGCCTGCGTCAGCTCGCCGTCCGCGTCCAGCAGCCCGCGCGCCCGCAGCCGCCCGGACGCCGCCTCCCAGTCCTGCCGGGACCAGCCACGGGTGCCGAGGACCCAGCGGGGCGCCATGCCCTTGCCGGTCGCGGTGTGGCTCACCAGGGCCTCCACCGGGTCGAGCTCGGCGTCGAGAAGCGCCGCGAGATGGCCGTCGCCCCGGTGCTCGCGCAGCAGGGTGGCCGCGTGCCAGAGCGCCAGGTGCGGCTCCTGGGGCACGGGAAGGTCCGCGTGCGCGGCGTACAGAGGCCGGGCGGTCCTGCCGCAGGCCTCGGTCGCGCGCAGGGCGAGCTCCGCGGCCTCGGCCACCTCCGCGGAGGCGATGACGTCCTTGCCGAGCAGCCGCGTGAGCGTCGCGTCCACGGCGCGCAGCCGGGCGCCGAGCACCGTCTCCGGAGACGCGGTCCGCCACACGGCGGGCACGTGCCCGGCGACCAGTTCGTGCCGGAAGTTGAAGAACGTCGCCGTCACCGTGCCCGCGCCGACCGCGCCCATCGCGGCGGACCGCACCGCGAAGTACCCGGCGCGCTCGTCGTCGATGCCGACCGCGGCCAGCTCACGGCCCAGATCGGGCGAGAAGTAGTGCGTCGAGTGCAGCGGATTGAGGACGTTGTGGCAGCGTCGGCCGGCGCGCTCCGGCAGGGGAGGGGTCATACCCCGCACATTACCGACTGGTTGGTATGCCGTGAACCTCCGGATCCCCGATGGCAGGAAAGGTGGGGTTCTCGTCATTGCCGCCATGAGCGCACCGGCCGAGAATCGGGACATGCGAACGGTGCTGATCGTCCTCTTCGACGGCGTGCAGAGCCTCGACGTCACCGGCCCCCTTGAGGTGTTCGCGGGCGCCGGAACGTATCGAAGCGGTTCGTACGAGATCCGCACGGCCTCCCTGGACGGCGGCCCGGTCCGCTCCTCCAGCGGCCTCGTCATGGTCCCGGACCGCCCGCTCGCCGGCACGCCGCCCCCGCACACCCTGCTGGTCCCCGGCGGCAGCGGCACCCGGCGCCCGGATCCCCGCCTGACCGACTGGCTGCGCGCCCACGGCCCGCGCGCCGAGCGCCTGGTCTCGGTGTGCACCGGCGCCGCCCTGCTCGCGGCGGCGGGCCTGCTCGACGGCCGTCGCGCGACCACCCACTGGGCCTACTGCGACCGGCTCGCCCGCGACCATCCGGCGGTCACGGTCGAGCCCGATCCCATCTTCGTCCGCGACGGGAACGTGTCCACCTCGGCGGGTGTCACCTCCGGCATCGACCTGGCCCTCGCCCTCGTGGAGGAGGACCTGGGCCGTGAGGCCGCACTGACCGTCGCCCGGCATCTCGTCGTCTTCCTGCGGCGACCTGGCAACCAGGCCCAGTTCAGCGCCCAGCTCGCCGCCCAGACCGCGGCACGCGAACCGCTGAGGGAGGTCCAGCAGTGGATCTCCGAGCATCCGGGCGAGGATCTGAGCGTCGAGTCGCTCGCGGTCCGCGCCCGTCTCTCGCCGCGCCATTTCGCCCGTGCCTTCCGGACGGAGACGGGCACGACGCCCGGCCGGTACGTGGAGCAGGTGCGGCTCGAACACGCGCGCCGTCTCCTGGAGGACACCGCCGACGGGGTCGAGGAGGTCTCACGGGCCTGCGGTTACGGCACGCCCGAGGCCATGCGCCGCGCGTTCGTGAAGCTCCTCGGCTCGGCACCGGCCGAATACCGGCGCCGCTTCAGACCGGCCCCCACCGGCTGACGGCTCCATCGGCTGACGGCCCCACCGGCCGACAGCCCCCATACCGGCTGACGGCCCCTATCGGCTGACGGCCCCACCGGCCGACGGCCCCCATACCAGCTGACGGCCCCTACCGGCCGACGGCCCCCGACGGCACCGGCCGACGGTCCCACCGCGCCCGACCGCCCCGGCCGGCGGCCCCCGTCGCCTGACGGCCCGGCCGCTCCGCCCGGGGCGACCAGCCCGCCGCCCGGCGTCCACCCGGACGCCCGCGGTCCACCCCTTCGACGTAAGGACCCCGATGCAGATCGCCATCGTCCTCTACGACCGCTTCACCGCCCTGGACGCCGTCGGCCCCTACGAGACCCTCGGCAGGCTCCCGGACGCGGACACCGTCTTCGTCGCCGAGCGCACGGGGCCGGTCCGTTCCGACACCGGCCGGCTCGCCCTGACAGCGGACAAGAGCCTCGCGCAGGTGCCGCACCCGGACATCGTGGTCGTCCCGGGAGGGCCGGGCCAGAGCGACCAGATGGACAACCCGGTGCTCCTCGACTGGCTGCGGGCCGCCGATTCCACCAGTCTCTGGACGACCTCGGTGTGCACCGGCTCGCTGCTGCTCGCGGCCGCGGGGCTCCTGGACGGCCGCCGGGCCACCTCCCACTGGCTGGCCCTCGACGAACTCAAGCGCTTCGGCGCCGAGCCCACGGGGGAGCGGGTCGTGTTCGACGGCCCGTACGTCACCTCGGCCGGTGTCTCCTCGGGCATCGACATGGGGCTCGCCCTGCTCGGGAGGATCGCCGGGGACGAACACGCCCAGGCGGTCCAGCTGCTCACGGAGTACGACCCGCAGCCGCCCTACGACGCCGGGTCCCCGGAGAAGGCCCCCGCGCACCTCGTCGAGAAGTTCCGGAGCGGGAGCCGTTTCCCGCTGACGTAGAGGCGAGGACGTCTCGTACCGCGGACCCCGCCGGGCGCCGCTTCGACCTGCCGTGCGACCCCGGCAGCCCTCACGGAGCCCAGGTGAAGCGCGGCTGCCTGCGTTCGAGGAAGGCGGCGACCCCCTCCGCGGTGTCGTCGCCGGCGCGTGCCTGCCGGGTCCAGTGGGCGTCACGGTCGGTGCGCCCGTTCACGAACTCCTTGGCCGCCGACTGCGTCAGCAGGGAACGCGCGGCCAGGACACGGGTGAACTCCGCGACCCGCTTGTCGAGTTCGCCCTCGGGCAGCACCTCGTCCACGAGCCCGGTGCGCAGCGCGCGCTCGGTGTCGATCAACTCGCCCGAGAAGAGCAGGTACTTGGCGGCGGACGGTCCCACCAGGGCCGCCAGCCTCCGGGTGGAGGAGGCGGGATAGACGATGCCGAGGTTCGCCGGGGTCACCCCGAACAGCGAACCCTCCTGGGCGAATCGGAGATCGCAGGCGGCGGCGAGCTGGGATCCGCCGCCCACGCAGTACCCCCGGATCGCGGCCAGCGTCGGCTTGGGGAACGCGGCGAGGGACTCCTCGGCGAGCACGGCGAGTCCCTGGGCCTCGTCAGGGGACTTCCGCAGGGCCGAGATGTCGGCACCGGCGCAGAACGTGTCGCCCTCACCGGTGAGCACGAGCGCGCGCACGTCGGCGCGCGCGGCCAGCGCGTCCAGCAGCGGCGGAAGCGCTCGCCACATCGGTGTCGTCATGGCGTTCCGCTTGGCGGGGTGATGGATGACGACGGTGGCGACCCCGTCGCCGACGTGGTGCAACAGCTGCGGCTCCATACGCCGGATGCTATCCGCCCCGGCCGGCCGGACTTCGATCATGGTCCCGGGCCGCCGCGCGGACGAGGGAGCCGCGGGGAACGCGCGGGGCCGGCAGGAAGGGGCAAACCCGTACAACCCGAATAGTTTCGGAAACTGGCATGAAAGCGATAACAGCTGTCGTAGAAACGACTTTCTCTCGCATTCACGATCAGGAATCGGCGATAATTGCTGACTTCTGTTCAGTCAACCGGTACGGACCGGCGCATTACCAACACTCGACGTGTGGTGACAATCGAGCGCAAGGGTGGCGACCGGACGATGGAGAACCTCGGGCGGGGGTCCGACCCGAGCCCCGAAGGCGCAGTGGTGACTCCCGACGTCAGATCGCCGGGACCGCTTCCGTACGAGGGAGTGTGGCGGTTCACCGCCGCCGCCGTCGACGCCTCGGTGCCGCAGGCGCGGCACGCCGTCCGTGATCTGCTGGTCCGCCAGGGGGTGCCGGTCTCGGACGATGTCGTTCAGGGACTGCTGTTGATCGTCTCCGAACTGGTCACGAACGCGGTCAAGCATGCGGCACTTCTGTCGCCGATGCTCGCGGTGGAGGTCGCGGTCGGCGCGGACTGGGTGCGAGTGTCCGTCGAGGACGACCACCCGTACCGTCCGACCGCGCTGGAGGCCGACCACGGGCAGACCGGCGGCCGGGGCCTCCTGCTGGTGCGCGAGGTGACCAGGGAGTTCGGCGGAGGATGCGACGTCGAGTACACCGCGGGCGGCGGCAAGGTGATCTGGGCCGCCCTGCCGCTCGCTCCGAGCGCCTGAACGCCCGCGGGCCGGCTACCAGCCCGCGGACGGACCCGTCAGCTCCCGCATCGCCGGCCGGGCCGCGTCCAGCACGGTCATGAACCAGGCCGAGAACGGGTCCTTCGCGTGCCGCTCCGCCAGTTCGGCGGCGGTCACGAACGCCGTCGAGCCGACCTCCTCCGGGTCGGGCCGCAGTGCCGACTGCACCATTCCGACGAACAGATGGTTGTACTCCTGCTCCACCAGGCCCGAGTCCGGGTCCGGGTGGTTGTAACGCACCGTGCCCGCCTCGGCGAGCAGCGTCGGCGACACCCCGAGCTCCTCGTACGTGCGCCGGGCCGCCGCCGCGAAGGGGGCCTCGCCCGGATAGGGATGTCCGCAGCAGGTGTTCGACCACACACCGGGGGAGTGGTACTTGCCGAGCGCGCGCTGCTGGAGCAGGAGCCGGCCCTGCTCGTCGAAGAGGAACACCGAGAACGCTCTGTGCAGCTGTCCCGGCGCCTGATGGGCCGCGAGCTTCTCCGCCGTGCCGATCGTGTTGCCGTCCTCGTCGACCAGCTCCAGCAAGATCGCTTCAGCGGTGCCGTTCGACGAACTGTGCGTCGCGGTGGCAGGTGTGATCGGCATACCCATCCTTCGCATCGGTTTTCCAGCCCCAAGTCTGCCGTACGAATCCGGCACTCCCGGCACTTCGCGACTCTCCGCATGTCCCGCCCCGGGGTCGCGGGGCGGGACACGCGGCCGGCAGGGGATCAGACGCCGAACGCGGCCGGATACCTGATCGTGCCCGGCGCCACCGGCGAGGAACCGTCGAGGACGAGGGCCATCAGATGTTCGGGCGGCACGTCGAAACCGGGACGGATCCCGTGGTCCACGGCGGGTACGAAGCCGAAGCGCGGGTAGTACCCGGGATGCCCGAGCACGAGGACGAGCCCCTCGCCCCGCGCGCGTGCGGCCTCCAGCACCGCGCGGACGACCGCCGATCCGGCGCCCCGGCGATGCAGGTCGGGACGGACGGCGACCGGCGCCAGCGCGGCCGCCGGCACGTCGTCGACGTGACAGCGGGTGATCAGGGCGTACGCCGCGATCGTGCCGTCGGGTGCCTCGGCCACGTACGACAGGCCGGGAAGCCACGCCCCCGGATCGAGACGCAGCGCGTCCACCAGATCGGCCTCCTCCGCCCGGTCGAAGGCGGCGGCGGTCACGGCGTGCACCTCGGCCGCGTCGGCCGGGGTCTCCTGACGGGTGCGCCAGGCGGTGCTGTGTGCTGAGTGGTCGGTCATGGGAAACCCTTGGACGAGGGGCCCGGCCGACGCGACGGATGAACGGCGGTCAGCCCCGGGCCCGGAGGACGGGGACGCTGAGGTCGCTGCGCGGGGCAGCGCCGGCGAAGGCCGTCATCAACCCACCTCCTGGGATCCCCGCCAAGCTAGCAGCGCCCGCCCGGCGCCGCCTCCGGATTTCCCGATGCCGCTCCCGCCCGGCGCGCGTGCGCGGCGGGCCCGGGGAGGGGCGAGTGCGCGGGGAGCCCGGGGAGCGTCAGTGGCAGAGCTTCGCCTCGTGCTCCGCGTGTCCGCTCGGCTCCAGCTGGAACGTGCAGTGCTCGACGTCGAAGTGCACGCCCAGACAGCCCTGGAGTTCGTGCAGGATCTTCTCGTGGCCGATCGCGTTCAGGACGTCGGAGCTGACGACGACGTGCGCGGAGAGCACCGGCATACCGGAGGTGATGGTCCAGGCGTGCAGGTCGTGGACGTCCTCGACACCGTCGAGCGCCAGGATGTGGGCACGCACCTCCGCCATGTCCACCCCCTTGGGCGCCGCCTCCAGGAGGACGTCGAGCGTCTCCTGGAGCAGCTTCCAGGTGCGCGGGACGATCATCAGCGCGATGGCGATGGAGGCGATCGGGTCCGCCGCCTGCCAGCCGGTGGTCATGATCACCACGGCCGCGAGGATGACCGCCACCGAGCCCAGCGCGTCCGCCGCGACCTCCAGGAAGGCACCGCGCACGTTCAGGCTGTCCTTCTGCCCGCGCATCAGCAGCGTCAGCGAGACGGTGTTGGCGACCAGTCCGAACAGGCCGAACGCGATCGTCAGGCCGCCGTGGGTGTCCGCGGGCGTGATGAAGCGCTGGATCGCCTCGACGAGCACGTAGCCGCCGACGACGAGCAGCAGCAGACAGTTGGCGAGCGCGGCGAGGATCTCGGCCCGCGCGTAGCCGAAGGTGCGCTTCTCGCTCGGCGGGCGTGCCGCGAAGTGGATCGCGAGCAGCGCCATGCCGAGGCCCAGCGCGTCCGTCGCCATGTGGGCCGCGTCCGCGACCAGCGCGAGCGAGTCGGCCAGCAGACCGCCGAAGATCTCGACGACCATGACGGTGAGCGTGATCGCCAGCGCGACCCGCAGCCTCCCGCGGTACGCGGCGGTCGCCGTACCGGACGGGGGAGCTCCGTGCCCGTGCCCGTGGTCGTGCCCAGCCCCCATGAAAGCCGCCTCCTGTGTTCCGCTCGGTCGTGCCAGTCAACTACGGGCGGGGGGTATCGGGCAACGCGGCACTGAACACCGTTGTCATATGCTCTGACCTGCGGAAACGATCCGCAGGTCAGAGCGTCGGACAGGTTCAGGCGCCGGTGGTCCCCGGGTGGTGCAGCAGCCAGCCCCGCCAGGCCGACTCCACCATCTCGCGGACCCCTCGGCGCGCGCTCCAGCCCAGCTCGGCGGCGGCCAGAGCGGCCGAGGCGACCGCCCGCGGGGCGTCGCCGGGTCGGCGCGGTTCGACGACGGGCCGGACCGGGTCTCCGGTGACCTCGGAGATGAGCGTCACGAGTTCCCGTACCGAGACTCCCTCGCCCCGGCCGATGTTCACCGTCAGATCGCCGCTCGCGCCCTCGGTCAGCCGCCGGGCCGCCGCGAGGTGCGCCTCGGCGAGATCGGCGACGTGGATGTAGTCGCGTACGCAGGTGCCGTCCGGGGTCGGGTAGTCGTCGCCGAAGATCCGCGGGGCCTCGCCGCGGGTGAGCCGGTCGAACACCATCGGGACGATGTTGAAGATCCCGGTGTCGGCCAGCTCCGGGGAGGCCGCGCCCGCCACGTTGAAGTAGCGCAGGCACACCGTGGAGATACCGTGCGCCCGGCCCGCCGCCCGCACCAGCCACTCGCCGGCGAGCTTCGTCTCGCCGTACGGGCTCATCGGGGCGCAGGGGGTGTCCTCCGTGATGAGGTCCACGTCGGGGTTGCCGTAGACGGCGGCCGACGAGGAGAACACGAACCGCTCGACGCCCGCCCCCGCCACGGCCTCCAGCAGGGTCGCGAGACCGCCCACGTTCTCCTGGTAGTAGCGCGTCGGCTCGGCCACGGATTCGCCGACCTGCTTGCGGGCGGCGAGGTGCACCACCCCCGTGATCGCGTGCTCCGCCAGGACCCGCTTGAGCAGATCACCGTCCAGGGACGACCCCTGGACGAGGGGAATGCTCCGCGGGAGCCGGTTCGGCACCCCCGACGACAGGTCGTCGAGGGCCACGACGCGCTCCCCGGCACCCGCCATCGCCCGCGCCACGTGTGCCCCGATGTATCCGGCTCCGCCTGTGATCAGCCATGTCATGGACGACCACCCTATGCGGGGTCCGCGTCGGCGCCCGGTGTGCCCCGCTTTCGGGGAAGAATGACGTGCCGTACGCCCTGCCGGGAATGTTCCGGTCCGCGCACCGGTGCTTGTGACCGGGGCCCGTGATCCCTGATGATGACCGCGGCATCCGCCGGACAAAATCGGCTGATCGGACCGTGAACGGCTGGTGAACGCCCGCTTCCGTTCATCCGATAGCCTCTGCCGACATGCCGCCGGGGCCACCGCCATGAGCCGGGGTCCTTCCCATCACGCACACGCCGGACGCCAGGTCGCGCCGGCACCCAGGGAGTGAGTTCGCTGCCGACCGCCATCCTCACCGGCCAGCCGGTCCCCGGATCGTCGCTCGAAGGCGATCTGCGGTCGCTCGGCTTCGACGTACGTCTTGCGTCCGACGCGGGTGAGACCGAGGCCCTGCTGGCCGCCGTGCCGGCGAACCAGCGCGTCGCCGTCGTGGACGCCCGCTTCGTGGGGCACGTGCACGCCCTGCGGCTCGGCCTGACCGACCCCCGCTTCGCGGCCTCGGCCCTTCCCGGAGCCGTGTCCGTGCAGCCCGAGGCCCGGCGGGCGCTGGCCCGCGCCCTGACCCGGGAGACGGTGGCCGCGGGCAACACCGGCGCGGCCCCGGAGAACCTCCCCGAGCGCCTCGGCGAGGCCCTGGAGGCGGACGACCTCGGCGTCCACCGCCCCGAGCTCGGCACCCTCGTCGCCGAGGTCCCCGCCGATCCGCAGGAGCGCAACGGCGTCCGGCAGGCCGTCCTGGCCGTGGACGACGAGGCCGTACGGCTCCGCAGCGCCGTCAAGGCCCGCGACGGCTTCTTCACCACGTACTGCATCAGCCCGTATTCGCGCTACATCGCCCGCTGGTGCGCCCGCCGCGGCCTGACCCCGAACCAGGTCACCACCGCGTCGCTGATCACCGCGCTGATCGCCGCGGGCTGCGCCGCCACCGGCACCCGCGTCGGCTTCGTCGCCGCCGGTCTGCTGCTGCTGTGCTCCTTCGTGCTGGACTGCACGGACGGACAGCTCGCCCGCTACTCCCTCCAGTACTCGACGCTCGGCGCCTGGCTGGACGCGACCTTCGACCGTGCCAAGGAGTACGCCTACTACGCGGGACTCGCGCTCGGCGCGGCCCGCGGCGGCGACGACGTGTGGGCGCTCGCGCTCGGCGCGATGATCCTCCAGACCTGCCGGCACGTCGTGGACTTCTCCTTCAACGAGGCGAACCACGACGCCACGGCCAACACCAGCCCCACCGCAGCCCTGTCCGACAAGCTCGACAGCGTCGGCTGGACGGTCTGGGTGCGCCGGATGATAGTCCTGCCCATCGGCGAACGATGGGCGATGATCGCCGTCCTGACGGCGCTGACGACCCCCCGTATCACCTTCTACGCGCTGATCGCCGGCTGCGCCTTCGCGGCCACCTACACCACGGCGGGCCGGGTGCTGCGCTCGCTCACCCGCAGGGCCAGCCGCACCGACCGTGCCGCGCAGGCACTGGTGGACCTCACCGACTCCGGCCCGCTCGCCGAGTACCTGACCCGTTACACGGGCCGCCTCACGCGCGTCGCCCCGGCCCTCGTCGCCCTCGTCGCCGGCGCGGTCGTGGTGACATCCGCCGCACTGGCCCCGTACGGCAGCTGGCTGCCCGTGCTCGGTGCCCTCGTGTACGTCCTGCTGTCACCGGCCGCCCTGCTCAGGCCCCTCAAGGGCCCCCTCGACTGGCTGGTCCCGCCGTTCTTCCGCGCCGCCGAATACCTCACCGTTCTGGCACTGGCGGTCGACGCCGGCGTGAACGGAGTGCTTCCGGCGGCTTTCGGCCTGGTGGCCGCCGTCGCCTACCATCACTACGACACGGTGTACCGCATTCGCGGAAACGCCGCAGCCCCCCCGCACTGGCTGGTGCGGGCGATCGGCGGGCACGAGGGCAGGACGCTGCTGGTCACCGTCCTCGCCGCGCTGCTCACCGCCCCACAGTTCAAGGTCGCGCTCACGGCGCTCGCCGTGGCCGTCGCCCTGCTGGTGCTCGCCGAGAGCATCCGCTTCTGGGTGTCCTCCGGGGCCCCCGCCGTACACGATGAAGGAGAACCCGCATGATCGGCCTCGTGCTGGCGGCCGGCGCCGGCCGGCGTCTGCGCCCCTACACCGACAGCCTCCCGAAGGCTCTGGTGCCGGTGGGCCCCGCAGGCCAGGAGGACTCCCTCACGGTCCTGGACCTGACCCTCGGCAACTTCGCCGAGATCGGTCTGACCGAGGTCGGCATCATCGTCGGCTACCGCAAGGAGGCGGTCTACGACCGCAAGGCGGCCCTGGAGGAGAAGTACGGCCTCAGGATCACCCTGATCGACAACGACAAGGCCGAGGAGTGGAACAACGCCTACTCCCTGTGGTGCGGCCGTGACGCCCTCAAGGACGGCGTGATCCTCGCCAACGGCGACACCGTGCACCCGGTCTCCGTCGAGCGCACCCTGCTCGCCGCCCGCGGCGACGGCAAGAAGATCATCCTCGCCCTCGACACGGTGAAGAAGCTCGCCGACGAGGAGATGAAGGTCGTCGTGGACCCCGACAAGGGCGTCCAGAAGATCACCAAGCTCATGGAGCCGTCCGAGGCCACCGGCGAGTACATCGGTGTGACCCTCATCGAGGGCGCCGCCGCCGACGAGCTGGCCGACGCCCTGAAGACGGTCTGGGAGACGGACCCGCAGCAGTTCTACGAGCACGGCTACCAGGAGCTCGTCAACCGCGGCTTCCGGATCGACGTGGCCCCGATCGGCGATGTCAAGTGGGTCGAGATCGACAACCACGACGACCTCGCCAAGGGACGTGAGATCGCGTGCCAGTACTGACGAGGCTCATCCCCTCGCCGGTCGTCGTCGACATCCGTCCGGGTGCCCTGGACGACCTGGCGAGCGTGCTCAGCGACGAGCGCATCTCGCACTCGGGCAAGCTGGCCATCGCGGTCAGCAGCGGCTCGGGCGCGCGCCTGCGCGAGCGGATCGCCCCGGCGCTGCCCGGCGCCACCTGGTACGAGGTCGGCGGCGGAACGCTCGACGACGCCATCCGGCTGGCCGGTGCCATGCGGGCCGGCCACTACGACGCGGTCGTGGGCCTGGGCGGCGGAAAGATCATCGACTGCGCCAAGTTCGCCGCGGCGCGGGTCGGTCTGCCGCTGGTCGCGGTGCCCACGAACCTCGCGCACGACGGACTGTGCTCGCCGGTCGCCACCCTCGACAACGACGCGGGCCGCGGCTCCTACGGCGTGCCCAACCCGATCGCCGTGGTCATCGACCTCGACGTGATCCGTGAGGCACCGGTCCGGTTCGTCCGGGCGGGCATCGGGGACGCGGTCTCCAACATCAACGCGATCGCGGACTGGGAACTGTCCAACCGCGTCAAGGGCGAGAAGATCGACGGACTGGCCGCCGCCATGGCGCGCCAGGCCGGCGAGGCCGTGCTCCGGCACCCCGGGGGCGTCGGCGACAACGACTTCCTCCAGGTCCTCGCCGAGGCGCTGGTCCTCACCGGCGTCGCGATGTCGATCTCGGGCGACTCCCGGCCGGCCTCCGGCTCCTGCCACGAGATCAACCACGCCTTCGACCTCCTCTTCCCCAAGCGGGCGGCGAGCCACGGCGAGCAGTGCGGCCTGGGCGCGGCCTTCGCGATGTACCTGCGCGGCGCCCACGAGGACGCGGCGTTCATGGCCGAGGTGCTGCGGCGGCACGGACTGCCGGTGCTGCCCGAGGAGATCGGCTTCACCGTGGAGGAGTTCGTGGAGGTCGTGGAGTTCGCTCCGCAGACCCGGCCCGGCCGCTACACGATCCTCGAACATCTCGACCTGAAAACCCACCAGATCAAGGACATCTACTCCGACTATGCCAAGGCCATCGGTAGCTGAACTCCGCCCCGTCGTTCATCCCCCGGGGGTGAAGGACCGGCGCAGCGGTGAGCACTGGGCGGGACGCCTGTACATGCGAGAGATCTCGCTGCGCTGCGACCGCTACCTGGTGAACACCAGGATCACGCCCAACCAGCTCACGTACCTGATGACCCTGTGCGGCGTGCTCGCGGCCCCGGCCCTGCTGGTGCCGGGGATCGCGGGCGCGGTGCTCGGCGTGGTGATGGTCCAGCTCTATCTGCTGCTCGACTGCGTCGACGGCGAGATAGCGCGCTGGAAGAAGCAGTACTCGCTCGGCGGGGTCTATCTCGACCGTGTCGGCGCCTATCTCACCGACGCGGCCGTCCTCGTCGGCCTCGGCCTGCGGGCCGCGGACCTGTGGGGCGGCGGGCGCGTCGACTGGCTGTGGGCCTTCCTCGGCACGCTGGCCGCGCTCGGCGCGATCCTGGTCAAGGCGGAGACCGACCTCGTCGGCGTCGCCCGTCACCAGGGCGGGCTGCCGCCGGTCAAGGAAGCCGCGTCCGAGCCCCGCTCGTCGGGCGTGGCGCTGGCCCGCAGGGCCGCCGCGGCGCTCAAGTTCCACCGGCTGATCCTCGGCATCGAGGCGTCCCTGCTCATCCTGCTCCTCGCCGTCGCGGACCAGATCAGGGGCGACCTGTTCTTCACCCGGCTCGGCACCGCCGTGCTCGCCGGCATCGCGCTCCTCCAGACCGTGCTGCACCTGGTGTCCATCCTCGCTTCGAGCAGGCTCAAGTGAGTACGGCCACGAAGGTCGGCGCGGTGATCATCACCATGGGCAACCGCCCCGACGAGCTCAGGGCCCTGCTCGACTCCGTCGCCAAGCAGGACGGCGACCGCGTCGAGGTGGTCGTCGTCGGCAACGGCTCACCCGTCCCGGACGTCCCCGCGGGCGTCCGGACGGTCGAGCTGCCCGAGAACCTCGGCATCCCCGGCGGCCGCAACGTGGGCATCGAGGCCTTCGGCCCCGGCGGCACCGACGTGGACGTCCTGCTCTTCCTGGACGACGACGGTCTGCTGGCCCGCCACGACACGGCCGAGCTGTGCCGCCGGGCCTTCGCCGACGACTCCGAGCTCGGCATCATCAGCTTCCGCATCGCCGACCCCGAGACCGGCGAGACCCAGCGCCGCCACGTCCCGAGGCTGCGCGCCGCCGACCCGATGCGGTCCTCGCGCGTCACCACGTTCCTCGGCGGCGCCAACGCGGTCCGTACGAAGGTCCTCGCCGAGGTCGGCGGGCTCCCGGACGCCTTCTTCTACGCCCATGAGGAGACCGACCTGGCCTGGCGGGCCCTCGACGCCGGCTGGATGATCGACTACCGCTCCGACATGGTGCTCCACCACCCGACGACCGCTCCCTCGCGGCACGCGGTCTACCACCGGATGGTGGCCCGCAACCGGGTGTGGCTGGCGCGCCGGAACCTTCCCGCACCCCTCGTACCGGTCTACCTGGGCGTCTGGATGCTCCTGACCCTGCTGCGCCGCCCCTCGCGGGCCGCGCTGCGCGCGTGGTTCGGCGGATTCGGGGAAGGCTGGAGGAGTCCCTGCGGACCGAGGCGCCCCATGAAATGGCGCACGGTGTGGCGGCTGACCCGGCTGGGCCGGCCTCCCGTCATCTGACAAGCCCGACTGGGCCGTCCCCCGGTCATCTGACAAGCTCGATCCTGAGAGCACCCGGGCACAACCCGGCCCCGGCTCATGCCGGTGCCCGGCCGGCCGTGCGCCTCTCGAAGACGAAAGTTTCCCCTTGTGAGTACGACGCATGACGGCGGCATCGCGGTGAGCGACCGACCCTCGCCCGACGACGGGCTGTCCGCGGCCGACCTCGCCGCCAGGTACGGCCTCGCGGTCAGCGGCGCACGTCCCGGACTGGTGGCGTACGTCCGTCAGCTGTGGGGCCGGCGGCACTTCATCCTCGCCTTCTCGCAGGCCAAGCTCACCGCCCAGTACAGCCAGGCCAAGCTCGGCCAGCTGTGGCAGGTGGCGACCCCGCTGCTCAACGCGGCCGTCTACTACTTCATCTTCGGCCTGATCCTGAAGGCCGACCGGGGCATGTCGCACGACGTGTACATCCCGTTCCTGGTGACCGGCGTCTTCGTCTTCACCTTCACGCAGAGCTCGGTCATGGCGGGCGTCCGGGCGATCTCGGGCAACCTGGGACTGGTGCGCGCGCTGCACTTCCCGCGTGCCTCGCTGCCCGTCTCGTTCGCCCTCCAGCAGCTCCAGCAGCTGCTCTTCTCGATGATCGTGCTGTTCGTCGTGGCGATCGGGTTCGGCAGCTATCCGGGCCTGTCCTGGCTGCTGATCATCCCGGTGCTGTTCCTCCAGTTCCTGTTCAACACCGGCCTCGCGCTGATCGTGGCGCGGATGGGCAGCAAGACGCCCGACCTCGCCCAGCTGATGCCGTTCATCCTGCGCACCTGGATGTACGCATCCGGTGTCATGTTCTCCATCAGCGCCATGCTCGCCGGCCGCCCCGAGTGGATCGCCCGGGTCCTCCAGGCGAACCCGGCCGCGGTCTACATGGACCTGATGCGTTTCGCGCTCATCGACGGGTACGGCGCCTCCAGCCTGCCCCCGCACGTGTGGGCCATCGCCGTCTTCTGGGCCGTGGTCACGGTCGTCGGCGGTTTCGTCTACTTCTGGAAGGCTGAGGAGAGGTACGGCCGTGGCTGAGCTCGAGAAGACGTCGCACATCCCGACCGTCATCGCGGACGAACTGCACATCGTCTACCGCGTGAACGGCGCCAAGACCGGCAAGGGCAGCGCCACCGCGGCCCTCAGCCGCATCCTCAAGCGCGGCGAGGAACGCGGTGTGCGCAAGGTGCACGCCGTGAAGGGCGTCTCCTTCACCGCCTACCGCGGCGAGGCCATCGGTCTGATCGGCTCGAACGGCTCCGGCAAGTCCACGCTCCTGCGCGCCATCGCCGGCCTGCTCCCCGCGGAGAAGGGCAAGGTCTACACCGACGGCCAGCCCTCGCTGCTCGGCGTGAACGCGGCCCTGATGAACGACCTGACGGGCGAGCGGAACGTCATCCTGGGCGGCCTCGCCATGGGCATGTCCCGCGAGCAGATCAAGGAGCGCTATCAGGAGATCGTCGACTTCTCGGGCATCAACGAGAAGGGCGACTTCATCACCCTGCCGATGCGGACCTACTCCTCCGGCATGGCGGCGCGGCTGCGGTTCTCCATCGCGGCGGCCAAGGACCACGACGTCCTGATGATCGACGAGGCCCTCGCCACGGGTGACCGCTCCTTCCAGCGGCGCTCCGAGGAGCGCATCCGCGAGCTGCGCAAGAGCGCGGGCACGGTGTTCCTGGTCAGCCACAACAACAAGTCGATCCGCGACACCTGCGACCGCGTGCTGTGGCTGGAGCGCGGTGAACTGCGCATGGACGGCCCGACCGAGGACGTCCTCAAGGAGTACGAGAAGTTCACGGGCAAGTAGCCCGTTTCGACCAGGGCCCCGCCGGAACTCTCCGGCGGGGCCCTGCGTCTGCGACGGAAACGCCAACTCCCGTCGGCGTGGGGAATCTTGACGCCAATCGGTGTGTTGTTGTGATGTGCAGGACACCCCGGCGGAGTGTGCCGCGTTGTACAACGTAAGCTGTACCGGTGCTGAAACGCGTCAAGTGGGGCGATAATACGCGACACCCGGCACCGTCACGCCGAGCGGATATCCGGGCGGCGTGTCCGAAATGGGCAGGGTTGGGTCGGCAGTGTAGAACGGGAGATGTGACGGCAATGGCTACGGTGACTCTCCAGCTCCGCGATGCGTGTGCCGTCCCCGCGCCGGGCGGCGAGCGGTGATCGAAGCCGGGACGGCCCGCACCGGTGATCCGGTGCGCGGCACCCTCGACAAAGCCGCGGACGAGAACTTTCCCGTGGCCCCGTTCTTCCTGCCCAGGGCCTGGCGCGACGACCTGATGGCCGTGTACGGCTTCGCCCGTCTCGTGGACGACATCGGTGACGGCGACCTCGCCCCCGGCGGCGCCGACGCCCGGCTCCTTGGCGTGTCCGACACGGACGCCGACGACCGTCTGGTCCTCCTCGACGCGCTCGAAGCCGATCTTCACCGGGTGTTCGACTCGGCCCCGCGGCACCCGCTGCTGCGCCGGCTCCTGCCCACGGTCCGCCGCGCCGATCTGACCCCCGAGCCCTTTCTCGGGCTGATCGCGGCCAACCGCCAGGACCAGCTCGTCACGCGGTACGAGACCTACGACGATCTGCTCGCCTACTGTGAACTCTCCGCGAACCCCGTCGGCCGCCTGGTCCTCTCCGTCACCGGAACGTCCACGCCCGAGCGGGTCCGCCGCTCCGACGCGGTGTGCACGGGGCTCCAGATCGTCGAGCACCTCCAAGACGTGGCCGAAGACCTGGGCCGCGACCGCGTGTACCTGCCCGCCGAGGACATGAAACGCTTCCACGTCGCCGAATCCGATCTCGCCGTCCCCACAGCAGGCGCATCGGTGCGAGCACTGGTTGCATACGAAGCAGAACGCGCTTTGAACCTCCTGAATGAAGGCACCCCCCTCGTGGGTAGCGTCCACGGCAGGCTGAAACTGCTGCTCGCGGGGTTCGTGGCGGGGGGAAAGGCGGCGGTCCGCGCGATCGCGGCCGCCGAATACGACGTACTACCCGGCCCGCCCAAGCCCGGCAAGCTCCAGCTGCTGCGCGAGGTGGGAGTGACTCTGCGAGGAGAGGGGTGATCCGGACCGTGGAGTCGGAACAGCACGTGTCCGCACCGGTACTCGCCGCGTACAGCTACTGCGAGGCGGTGACCGGTCAGCAGGCACGTAATTTCGCGTACGGCATCAGGCTGCTGCCGACGTCCAAGCGCCGTGCGATGTCGGCGCTCTACGCGTTCTCCCGGCGCGTGGACGACATCGGCGACGGCACGCTGGCGCCGGACGTGAAGGCGGTGCGCCTGGAGGAGACACGGGCGCTGCTCGCCCGGGTCCGCGCGGGCGACGTCGCCGAGGACGACACCGACCCGGTCGCGGTCGCCCTCAGCCACACCGCCGAGTACTTCCCGGTGCCCCTCGGGGGCCTGGACGAGCTCATCGACGGCGTGCTGATGGACGTACGCGGTGAGACGTACGAGACCTGGGACGACCTGAAGGTCTACTGCCGGTGCGTGGCGGGAGCGATCGGGCGGCTCTCGCTCGGGGTCTTCGGCACCGAACCGGGGGCGCGCGGCATCGAGCGCGCGCCGGAGTACGCCGACACGCTCGGGCTCGCGCTCCAGCTCACCAACATCCTGCGGGACGTCCGGGAGGACGCCGAGGGCGGGCGCACCTACCTGCCCGCCGACGACCTGGCCAAGTTCGGCTGCTCGGCCGGGTTCGACGGGCCGACCCCGCCGCCGGGCTCCGACTTCGCGGGCCTCGTGCACTTCGAGGTGCGCCGGGCACGCGCCCTGTTCGCGGAGGGCTACCGCCTGCTGCCCATGCTGGACCGGCGCAGCGGCGCCTGTGTCGCGGCCATGGCGGGGATCTACCGGCGCCTGCTCGACCGCATCGAGCGCGAGCCGGAGGCCGTCCTGCGCGGCCGGGTGTCCCTGCCGGGACGCGAGAAGGCGTACGTCGCGGTGCGCGGCCTCTCCGGTCTCGACGCCCGGCACGTCTCCCGCCGTACGGTCCGGAGGCGTGTCTGAATGGACGCGTGTTTGATGGATGAAATGGTCCAAGGTGATACGGCCGACGAAAAACGGCAGGCAACCCTCCGGAGCCCGGTGGCGTCCCTGACTGCGACGGCCTGCCGTGAATCGTTCAACCATCACGGGGATGCCGCAGGGGAGGGTGCGCGATGAGCGAGGACGAGTCCACGGACACGTCCGGCCGGGCCACCGCCGTGGTGATCGGCGGGGGTCTCGCCGGCGTCACCGCCGCGCTCGCACTGGCCGACGCGGGGGTCCGGGTCACCCTGCTCGAAGGCAGGCCGCGCCTCGGCGGTCTCGCCTTCTCCTTCCAGCGCGGCGACCTCACCGTGGACAACGGACAGCACGTCTTCCTGCGCTGCTGCACCGCCTACCGCTGGTTCCTCGACCGCGTCGACGCGACCGCGCTCGCGCCCGTGCAGGATCGTCTCGACGTGCCCGTTCTCGATCTGGACGCACCGCCGGGACGACGGCTCGGAAGGATCGGCCGCGACGCGCTGCCCGTGCCGCTGCACCTGGCACGCAGCCTCGCCACGTACCAGCACCTCTCGCTCGCCGAACGCGCCGGGGTGGGCCGTGCCGCGCTCGCGCTCAAGGGCCTTGATCTCACCGATCCGGCACTCGACACGCAGAACTTCGGCGACTGGCTCGCCGCGCACGGCCAGTCACGCCGTGCCGTCGAGGCACTGTGGGACCTCGTGGGGGTCGCCACCCTCAACGCGGTGGCCCAGGACTCCTCGCTCGGGCTCGCCGCGATGGTGTTCAAGACAGGTCTGCTGTCCGACCCGGGCGCGGCCGACATCGGCTGGGCACGCGTCCCGCTGGGCGAACTGCACGACACTCTGGCCCGCAAGGCGCTCGACTCCGCGGGCGTACGCACCGAGATCCGTACACGCGTCACCTCCGTCTCCCCTTACGGGAACGGACGCTGGAGCGTTCAGGTTCCCGGCGAGCGCATCGAGGCCGACACCGTCGTGCTCGCCGTACCCCAGCGCGAGGCCCACGACCTGCTGCCCGAAGGGGCGCTCGACGCCCCCGAGCGGCTTCTGGACATCGGCACCGCGCCGATCCTCAACATCCACGTCGTCTACGACCGCCAGGTCCTCACCGCCCCGTTCTTCGCGGCCCTCGGCTCCCCGGTGCAGTGGGTCTTCGACCGCACCGAGGCCTCCGGACTCAAGGACGGGCAGTATCTGGCGCTGTCGCAGTCGGCCGCGCAGGACGAGATCGACGAGCCCGTCGCCGTGCTCCGGGAGCGCTATCTGCCGGAGCTGGAGCGGCTGCTGCCCGGTGCGCGCGGCGCCGCGGTGAAGGACTTCTTCGTGACCCGGGAGCGAACCGCGACGTTCGCCCCCGCCCCGGGCGTCGGGCGGCTGCGGCCCGGTGCCCGTACCAAGGCCCCCGGCCTGTACCTGGCCGGAGCGTGGACCGCCACAGGGTGGCCCGCGACCATGGAGAGTGCGGTTCGCAGTGGAGTCGGTGCGGCGGACGCCGCGCTGCACGCCCTGGGCCGGCCCCGCGACCATCTCCTCGGACTCTTCGAGGAGGCGGCATGACGCTCGACCGGAGCTTGGCAGGTCCCCGCACCCCCGGTACCGCAACAAGAGGAGAGATTGTGCCCACTGTGCCCCCGGCCGAAACGGCTGCCGACGCGGTGGACGTGACCGCGCTCCTGGAGCGCGGCCGGACCCTGGCCACACCGGTGCTCAAGGCGGCCGTCGACCGCCTGGCGCCGCCCATGGACACCGTCGCCGCCTACCACTTCGGCTGGATCGACGCCGAGGGCAACCCCGCGGACGGCGACGGAGGCAAGGCGGTGCGGCCCGCGCTCGCCGTGCTCTCGGCGCAGGCCGCCGGTGCCTCCCCCGAGGTGGGCGTCCCCGGAGCGGTCGCCGTCGAACTGGTGCACAACTTCTCGCTGCTGCACGACGACCTGATGGACGGCGACGAGCAGCGCCGCCACCGCGACACCGTCTGGAAGGTGCACGGCCCCGCCCAGGCGATCCTGGTCGGCGACGCCCTGTTCGCGCTGGCCAACGAGGTCCTCCTCGAACTCGGCACCGTCGAGGCCGGCCGGGCCACCCGCCGCCTGACCACCGCCACCCGGGCCCTGATCGACGGCCAGGCCCAGGACATCTCCTACGAGCACCGCGACCGCGTCAGCGTCGAGGAGTGCCTGGAGATGGAGGGCAACAAGACCGGCGCCCTGCTCGCCTGCGCCTGCTCCATCGGCGCGGTCCTCGGCGGCGCCGACGACCTCACCGCCGACACGCTGGAGCGCTACGGCTACCACCTCGGCCTCGCCTTCCAGGCCGTCGACGACCTGCTCGGCATCTGGGGCGACCCGGAGGCCACCGGGAAGCAGACCTGGAGCGATCTGCGCCAGCGCAAGAAGTCCCTGCCGGTCGTGGCCGCGCTCGCCGCGGGCGGCCCGGCCTCCGAGCGGCTCGGCGACCTGCTCGCCGAGGACGCCAAGGCCAGCGACTTCGAGAACTTCTCCGAGGAGGAGTTCGCCGCGCGCGCCGCGCTCATCGAGGAGGCGGGCGGCCGCGAGTGGACCGCCCAGGAGGCACGCCGCCAGCACGCGATCGCCCTGGAGGCGCTGGACGCCGTACCGATGCCCGAACAGGTACGCGCCCAGCTCGTGGCGCTGGCCGACTTCGTCGTCGTACGGAAGAGATGATCGTCATCGGTCGAATAAACCTCGCGTAGTCGCCGGCCGGTGCCTTCCCCAAGCGTCGAACCTCGTTCGAGCGGGGGGATATCCATCCGAACGAACGCACCGGCCGACGGCGGACCCACAGCAGAGACACACCACTGCACGAAGGGGAAGCCATGACAGCGACGACCGACGGAAGCACCGGGGCACTTCCTCCCCGCGCTGCCTCGGCCAACGAGACCGTACGCGAGACGACTCCCGAGGCGGCCGGGACAGTCGAGACCCGAGACGCCGCGACGCGCGCCATGGAGCGCGCCACGGACCTCCTGCTCGCGCGGCAGGACGCCGAGGGCTGGTGGAAGGGCGACCTGGAGACGAACGTCACCATGGACGCCGAGGATCTGCTGCTCCGCCAGTTCCTGGGCATCCGCGACGAGCCGACCACCCGGGGCGCGGCGCTGTTCATCCGCGGCGAGCAGCGCGAGGACGGCACCTGGGCCTCGTTCTACGGCGGTCCCGGCGAGCTCTCCACCACCATCGAGGCGTACGTCGCCCTGCGGCTCGCCGGGGACGCCCCGGACGAGGCCCACATGGCGAAGGCGGCCGCGTGGATCCGCGCGCGCGGCGGCATCGCCGCGGCCCGTGTCTTCACCCGGATCTGGCTCGCCCTCTTCGGCTGGTGGAAGTGGGACGACCTGCCCGAACTCCCGCCGGAGCTCATCTACCTGCCCAAGTGGATGCCGCTGAACATCTACGACTTCGGGTGCTGGGCGCGGCAGACCATCGTGCCGCTCACCATCGTCTCGGCGAAGCGTCCGGTGCGGCCCGCGCCGTTCCCGCTGGACGAACTGCACACCGACGCCCGTGACCCCAATCCGCTCAGACCCCTTGCCCGGGTGACCAGTTGGGACGGCGCCTTCCAGCGCCTGGACAGGGCCCTGCACCAGTACCGCAGGGTCGCACCGCGCGCGCTGCGCAGAGCGGCGATGAAAACGGCCGGCCGCTGGATCATCGAGCGCCAGGAGAACGACGGCTGCTGGGGCGGCATCCAGCCGCCCGCCGTCTACTCGGTCATCGCGCTGCATCTGCTCGGCTACGACCTCGAACACCCGGTGATGCGTGAGGGGCTGGCCTCGCTAAACCGTTTCGCCGTGTGGCGTGACGACGGCGCGCGGATGATCGAGGCCTGTCAGTCGCCGGTGTGGGACACCTGCCTCGCCACCATCGCCCTGGCCGACGCGGGAGTGCCCGCCGATCACCCTCAACTCGTCAAGGCCGTGGACTGGATGCTCGGCGAGGAGATCGTCCGGCCCGGCGACTGGTCCGTCAAGCGCCCCCAACTCCCGCCGGGAGGCTGGGCGTTCGAGTTCCACAACGACAACTACCCCGACATCGACGACACCGCGGAGGTCGTCCTCGCACTGCGCCGCGTCCGGCATCACGACCCGGACCGCGTCGAGAACGCCATCGGACGCGGGGTCCGCTGGAATCTCGGCATGCAGTCCAAGGACGGCGGCTGGGGCGCGTTCGACGTCGACAACACCAGCGCCTTCCCCAACCGGCTGCCGTTCTGCGACTTCGGGGAGGTGATCGACCCGCCCTCCGCGGACGTCACCGCGCACGTGGTGGAGATGCTGGCGGTCGAGGGGCTCACCCAGGACCCGCGCACCCGCCGGGGCATCCGGTGGCTCCTGTCCCACCAGGAGCCCAACGGCTCCTGGTTCGGCCGCTGGGGCGTCAACTACGTCTACGGCACGGGGTCGGTGGTCCCGGCCCTGGTCGCGGCGGGACTGCCGGGATCGCACCCGGCGATCCGCCGGGCGGTCGCCTGGCTGGAGACGGTGCAGAACGACGACGGCGGCTGGGGCGAGGACCTGCGCTCCTACGACGACAACGCCGGCTGGAGCGGACGCGGCGCCTCGACCGCCTCCCAGACCGGCTGGGCACTGCTCGCCCTGCTGGCCGCCGGGGAACGCGACTCCAAGGCCACCGAGCGCGGGGTCCTCTGGCTCACGGAGACCCAGCTGCCGGACGGCACCTGGGACGAGCCGTACTTCACGGGGACCGGCTTCCCGTGGGACTTCTCGATCAACTACCACCTCTACCGGCAGGTCTTCCCGCTCACCGCGCTGGGCCGCTACGTCCACGGCGACCCGTTCTCCGCGACCGAGGGGGGCTGATGGACAGGCTGCCCGCCCCGGACCCGCTCCTGATCGCCTGCGCGCTCGGCATCGAGCACCTCGCCCTGCGCAGCGGCGACCGGAGCGGCGCCGGCGGGCCGGTCACCGTGCTGCGTACGGGCATGGGGCCCAGGGCCGCCGACCGGTCCGTCACCCGGGTGCTCGCCGACCCGGTCCTGGCCACGGCGTCCGTGCTGGCCACCGGGTTCTGCGCGGGGCTCGCCCCTGGCATGCACCCCGGCGACCTGGTCGTCGCCGAGGAGACCCGGGACCCGGGCGGCACCACGCCGTGCGTGGGCACCGACCTGCTGGTCAAGGAACTGGCCCGCGCCGTGCCCGGGCGCACCGTCCACACCGGGCCGCTCACCGGCTCCGACCACGTGGTCCGCGGTCACGAGCGCTCCGATCTGCTCGCCACCGGGGCCATCGCCGTCGACATGGAATCGGCGGCCACGCTGCTCGGCGCCGTCCGCTCGGGCACCCGTCCCGTTGCGGCCGTCCGGGTGGTCGTGGATGCTCCGGAACATGAACTCGTCCGAATCGGCACGTTCCGCGGTGGAATATCAGCCTTCCGCGTTCTTCGTGCCGTGCTTCCCGCTTTTTTCGAATGGCACCGTTCTTTGTCGCTCCCTCGGAGGTGAGCCGTATGGCCATGCCGCTTCGGCAGTCCATGAAGGTCGCTGCATACCTGTTTGAACAGAAGCTCCGGAAGCGGGACAAGTTCGCCCTGCTCGTCGAACTGGAGCCGCTCTTCGCGTGCAACCTCGCGTGCGAGGGCTGCGGCAAGATCCAGCACCCCGCCGGTGTGCTCAAGCAACGCATGCCGGTGGCCCAGGCGGTGGGCGCCGTCCTCGAATCCGGCGCGCCGATGGTGTCCATCGCCGGCGGCGAGCCGCTGATGCACCCTCAGATCGACGAGATCGTCCGACAGTTGGTGGCGAAGAAGAAGTTCGTGTTCCTGTGCACCAACGCGATGCTGATGCGCAAGAAGATGGACAAGTTCAAGCCCTCGCCGTACTTCGCGTGGGCCGTGCACATCGACGGGCTGCGCGAGCGGCACGACGAGTCCGTGGCCAAGGAGGGCGTCTTCGACGAGGCCGTCGAGGCGATCAAGGAGGCCAAGCGGCGCGGCTTCCGGGTCACCACGAACTCGACCTTCTTCAACACCGACACCCCGCAGACCGTCATCGAGGTGCTGAACTACCTCAACGACGACCTCAAGGTCGACGAGATGATGCTCTCGCCCGCCTACGCCTACGAGAAGGCCCCCGACCAGGAGCACTTCCTCGGCGTCCAGCAGACCCGGGAACTGTTCAAGAAGGCCTTCGCGGGCGGCAACCGGCGCCGCTGGAGGCTCAACCAGAGCCCGCTCTTCCTGGACTTCCTGGAGGGCAAGGTCGACTTCCCGTGCACCGCGTGGGCGATCCCGAGCTACTCGCTCTTCGGCTGGCAGCGACCCTGCTACCTGATGAGCGACGGGTACGTGCAGACGTACAGGCAGCTCCTGGAGGAGACCGACTGGGACTCCTACGGCCGCGGCAAGGACGACCGGTGCGCGAACTGCATGGCGCACTGCGGCTACGAGCCGACCGCGGTCCTCGCCACCATGGGCTCGCTCAAGGAATCCATCCGGGCCGCCCGCGAGACCTTCACGGAAAGCCGCGGGTGACCCCATGACCGCCGTTTCCCTGGGCCTCCCCGAGGTACCGGTCCGGCCGATCGCGGAGCGCCGTGTCTCGCGGCGGATCCAGGTCGGGCCGGTGGCGGTCGGCGGCGGGGCTCCCGTGTCCGTCCAGTCGATGACCACGACCCGGACGTCGGACGTCGGCGCCACGCTTCAGCAGATCGCGGAGCTGACCGCGTCCGGCTGCCAGATCGTGCGGGTGGCCTGTCCCACCCAGGACGACGCGGACGCGCTCGCGACCATCGCCAAGAAGTCGCAGATCCCCGTCATCGCGGACATCCACTTCCAGCCGAAGTACGTGTTCGCCGCGATCGACGCGGGCTGTGCCGCGGTGCGGGTGAACCCCGGCAACATCAAGCAGTTCGACGACAAGGTGAAGGAGATCGCGCGGGCCGCGAAGGACGCCGGGATCCCGATCCGCATCGGCGTCAACGCGGGCTCGCTCGACCGGCGACTGCTGGAGAAGTACGGCAGGGCCACGCCCGAGGCGCTGGTCGAGTCCGCGCTGTGGGAGGCATCCCTCTTCGAGGAGCACGACTTCCGGGACATCAAGATCTCGGTCAAGCACAACGACCCCGTCGTCATGGTCAGCGCCTACCGCCAGCTCGCCGCGGCCTGCGACTACCCGCTGCACCTCGGCGTCACCGAGGCCGGCCCCGCGTTCCAGGGCACCATCAAGTCGGCCGTGGCCTTCGGCGCGCTGCTCTCCGAGGGCATCGGCGACACCATCCGGGTCTCACTGAGCGCGCCGCCCGCGGAGGAGTGCAAGGTCGGCATCCAGATCCTGGAGTCGCTCGGACTGCGGCAGCGGCGCCTGGAGATCGTCTCCTGCCCGTCCTGCGGCCGCGCCCAGGTCGACGTCTACAAGCTGGCCGACGAGGTCACCGCAGGTCTGGAGGGCATGGAGGTCCCGTTGCGCGTCGCGGTCATGGGCTGTGTCGTCAACGGTCCCGGTGAGGCCCGCGAGGCGGACCTGGGGGTCGCCTCCGGCAACGGCAAGGGCCAGATCTTCGTCAAGGGCGAGGTCATCAAGACCGTCCCCGAGTCGAAGATCGTCGAGACCCTCATCGACGAGGCGATGAAGATCGCCCAGCAGATGGAGAACGACGGCGTCGCGTCCGGGGAACCGGCCGTCACCGTGAGCTGATCAGCACGGACCGAGAGGGGGCCCGACGTGACGATTCTGGAGAACATCCGGGGACCACGCGACCTGAAGGCGCTGTCCGAGGCGGAAATCGGTGAACTGGCCGAAGAGGTGAGGGAGTTCCTGGTGCACGCGGTCGCCAGGACCGGCGGTCACCTCGGACCCAATCTGGGAGTGGTGGAGTTGTCCATCGCCCTCCACCGGGTCTTCGAGTCTCCGGTCGACCGCATCCTGTGGGACACCGGCCACCAGAGCTATGTGCACAAATTGCTGACCGGGCGTCAGGACTTCTCCAAGCTGCGGGGCAAGGGCGGCCTGTCCGGCTATCCCTCCCGCGAGGAGTCCGAGCACGACGTCATCGAGAACAGCCACGCCTCCACGGCGCTCGGCTGGGCGGACGGGCTCGCCAAGGCCCGGCAGGTGCAGGGCGGGACGGGCCATGTCGTCGCGGTCATCGGCGACGGCGCGCTCACCGGCGGCATGGCGTGGGAGGCGCTCAACAACATCGCCGCGGCCAAGGACCGCCCCCTGATCATCGTCGTCAACGACAACGAACGCTCGTACGCCCCCACCATCGGAGGGCTCGCCAACCACCTCGCCACCCTGCGGACCACCGACAGCTACGAGCAGGTCCTCGCCTGGGGCAAGAAGGTCCTGCTGCGCACCCCCCTCGTCGGCAACACCATCTACGAGTCGCTGCACGGCGCCAAGAAGGGCTTCAAGGACGCCTTCGCGCCCCAGGGCATGTTCGAGGACCTCGGGCTCAAGTACGTCGGCCCGATCGACGGCCACGACGTGAGAGCCGTGGAGTCCGCGCTGCGCCGCGCGAAACGCTTCCACGGGCCCGTCCTCATCCACTGTCTGACGGAGAAGGGACGCGGCTACGAACCGGCGATCGCGCACGAGGAGGACCACTTCCACACCGTCGGGGTGATGGACCCGCTCACCTGCGAACCCCTCGCGCCGTCCAACGGTCCTTCCTGGACCTCGGTGTTCGGCGACGAGATCGTCAGGATCGGCGAGGAGCGCGCGGACGTCGTGGCGATCACGGCGGCCATGCTGCATCCGGTCGGGCTCGGGAAGTTCGCCGAGCGGTTCCCCGACCGGGTGTGGGACGTCGGCATCGCCGAGCAGCACGCCACGGTGTCCGCGGCCGGACTCGCCACCGGCGGCCTGCATCCCGTCGTCGCCGTGTACGCGACCTTCCTCAACCGGGCCTTCGACCAGCTGCTCATGGACGTGGCCCTGCACCGCTGCGGAGTGACCTTCGTCCTCGACCGGGCCGGGGTCACCGGGGTCGACGGAGCCTCGCACAACGGCATGTGGGACATGTCGATCCTCCAGGTCGTGCCCGGCCTCAGGATCGCCGCGCCCCGCGACGCCGACCAGCTCAAGGCCCAGCTGCGCGAGGCGGTCGCCGTGGACGACGCGCCGACCCTGATCCGCTTCCCCAAGGAGTCCGTCGGTCCGGTCGTCCCGGCGGTGGACCGCCTGGGCGGCCTCGACGTCCTGCACCGCGGCGAGCACCCCGAGGTCCTGCTCGTCGCGGTCGGCGTGATGGCCCCGGTCTGCCTCCAGACCGCCGACCTGCTGGAGTCCCGCGGCATCTCCTGCACCGTCGTCGACCCGCGCTGGGTCAAGCCCGTCGACCCGGAGCTGCCCCGCCTCGCCGCCGGCCACCGGCTCGTCGCCGTGGTCGAGGACAACAGCAGGGCCTCGGGTGTGGGAGCGGCCGTGGCACTGGCCCTCGGGGACGCCGAAGTCGACGTACCCGTACGGCGGTTCGGCATCCCCGAGCAGTTCCTCGCGCACGCCAAGCGGTCCGAGGTGCTCGCCGACATCGGGCTCACGCCCGTGGAGATCGCCGGTCGGATCAGCGCCGGGCTGGCCGTCAGGGACGAGCGGGCCAAGGCCCTACCCGAGCTGACCCTGGCCGCCGACCGGCCGGCCGAGGACGAGCCGTCCAAGGAGAACGAGGAATGACCGACCCGGCCCGGAAGGGCGAGTTCGACCTCGGCGCGCTCCTCGCCGAGCGCGGCGCCGAGCGCTACGAACTGCACACGAAGTACCTGAACCACCAGCTCCCGCGCATGCTGCACACCATCGGCTTCGACAAGGTCTACGAGCGGGCCGAGGGCGCGCACTTCTGGGACGCCGACGGCGACGACTACCTCGACATGCTCGCCGGCTTCGGGGTGATGGGACTCGGCCGCCACCACCCCGTGGTCCGGCAGGCGCTCCACGACGTCCTCGACGCCTCGCTCGCCGACCTCACCCGCTTCGACTGCCAGCCCCTTCCCGGCCTCCTCGCGGAGCGGCTGCTCACCCACAGCCCGCACCTGGACCGGGTGTTCTTCGGCAACAGCGGCACGGAGGCCGTCGAGACCGCGCTGAAGTTCGCCCGGTACGCCACCGGCAGGCCGAGGATCCTGTACTGCTCGCACGCCTTCCACGGGCTGACCACGGGCTCCCTCTCGGTCAACGGCGAGGACGGCTTCCGCGACGGCTTCGCCCCGCTGCTGCCCGACACGGCCGTCCCGCTCGGCGATCTCGACGCCCTGGCGAGGGAGCTGAGGAAGGGCGACGTCGCCGCTCTGATCGTGGAGCCGATCCAGGGCAAGGGCGTCCACGAGTCCCCGCCCGGGTATCTCCGCGCCGCCCAGGAACTGCTGCACCGGCACAAGGCCCTGCTCATCGCGGACGAGGTGCAGACCGGCCTCGGCCGGACCGGGGACTTCTACGCCTACCAGCACGAGGAGGGTGTCGAACCGGACCTGGTGTGCGTGGCCAAGGCGCTCTCCGGCGGCTATGTGCCGGTGGGCGCGACCCTCGGAAAGGACTGGATCTTCAAGAAGGTCTACTCCTCCATGGACCGGGTCCTCGTGCACTCGGCCAGCTTCGGCTCCAACGCGCAGGCCATGGCGGCGGGTCTCGCGGTGCTCTCCGTGATGGAGAACGAGCAGATCGTCGCCAACGCGCGGATCACCGGAGAGCTGCTGAAGTCCCGGCTGGCGGCCCTGGTCGACCGGTACGAGCTGCTCAGCGAGGTGCGCGGGCGGGGGCTGATGATCGGCATCGAGTTCGGCCGGCCGGCCTCCCTCAAGCTGCGCAGCCGCTGGACCATGCTCCAGGCCGCGCGCAAGGGCCTGTTCGCGCAGATGGTCGTCGTGCCGCTGCTCCAGCGGCACCGCATCCTCACCCAGGTCTCCGGCGACCACCTGGAGGTGATCAAGCTGATCCCGCCGCTGGTGATCGACGAGAAGGACGTCGACCGGTTCGTGGAGGCCTTCACCGCCGTGATGGAGGACGCGCACAGCGGTGGCGGGCTGATGTGGGACTTCGGGAAGACGCTGGTCAAGCAGGCCGTGGCCAACCGCTGAGACCCGGCCGTTCCCGCGGGCCGCCACGGCGGCCGATGGGAACGGCCGGGCTCTTTTGCCTCTCAGGCAAGAAAATTGCCCCTGAGGTAATTATTTGGCTCAATGGTCCCATGAGCCCTGCCGATCCAGGGGCGGCCGACGAGCCGTCCGCCGAGCTGTACGCCGTGGCGCCCCGGCTGCGCGCCCTGCGCCGCGGCGTCTCGCTCACGCTGGAGGCCGCGGCCCGCGCCGCCGGCCTCTCGCCCGCCCATCTCTCCCGGCTGGAGACCGGGCAGCGCCAGCCCTCGCTGCCGATGCTGCTCACGCTCGCACGTGTCTACGGTACGACGGTCTCCGAGCTGCTGGGCGAGGCGGTCCCCGAACGTGACGCGGTCGTACGGGCCGCCGACATGGAGCCCGCCCCCGCCGGCGGCTGGACCTACTGGCAGGCGGGCTCCGCGGGCCGCGGCATGCAGGCGCTGCGCGTGCACGTCCCGTACGGCTCGCAGGGCGACATCGTGCGCGTCCACCCGGGCGAGGAGTGGCTGTACGTCCTCCAGGGGCGGCTCAGTCTGCGGCTCGGGGACACCGCGCACGTCCTGGCTCCGGGAGACAGCGCCCACTTCGACTCGCTGACCCCGCACCGCATCGCCGCCGCCGAGCGCGACGGCGCCGAGCTCCTCTTCGTACACACCCTGCTCCAGAGCCCCGTCGCCGCGCTGTGCCTGGGCGCGGCGGCGGGCCACCCCACCCCGGGAGAGACGTCATGACCGAACCCACGGAACCCCGCCGGTCCATGGAGGACAGGTTCCCGCGCGCCCTGTGGGTGCGGCTGATCATCTACGTCGCCGTCGGCCACCTGTTCGCGGCCTTCATCTACCTGCTCTTCACGCTCGGCGCGCAGAACCAGTAGCAGCCGGGCCCGGCGCGCGGCTCAGTCCAGGAGCCGCGCGCGCAGCCGCTCCCGCAGCTCGGGCGTGAGCCCCAGTCCCTGCTCCAGGTAGGCCTCGACGCCGCCCCAGGTCTCCTCGATCGTCTCGAACGCCGCTGTCAGGTACTCGGCGCGCGCGTCGAACAGCGGGCTGAGCAGTTCCATCACCTCGGGGGAGTAGGCGCCCGCCGAGGAATTGGTGCGGTGCACCTTGTACCGGCGGTGCGTGGCGTTCGACTCCAGGTAGTCGGCCACGATCGCCTCGCGCTCCACGCCGAGGGCCAGCAGGGTGACCGCGATCGACAGTCCGGCGCGGTCCTTGCCCGCCGCGCAGTGCATCAGCGCGGGCACGCTGTCGTCGGCCAGCGCGTGCAGCACCTGGGAGTGCTCCGCCGTGCGCTCCCTGATGATCGCGCGGTACGAGCCGATCATCCGGTTCGCGGCCCTGCCCTCGCCCAGGAGCCCGCGCAGCTGCTCGATGTCGCCGTCGCGGACCATCTTCCAGAACTCACTGCCGTCCGCCGGGTCGCTCAGCGGGAGGTTCACGTTCCGCACGCCCGGCAGTTCGACGTCCGGGCCCTCCAGCTTCTGGTCGGCCGCGTTGCGGAAGTCGAAGATCGTGTGCAGTCCCAGGGAGGAGAGGAACGCGGCGTCCTCCTCCGTAGCGTGCGCGAGGTGGCCGCTGCGGAACAGATGACCGTGGCGCACGCGCCGGCCGTCCACGGTGGGCAGTCCGCCCACGTCGCGGAAGTTGCGCACTCCGCCGAGCTCGGGCTCGGTCGACGGGATCTGCTGCGTCACGGGGCTCCTCCTGTTCGGCCTCCGGCGTCACCGGGCTGGACTCGGCGTCGCTCGTCGGCAGTTGTACCTGTTCGCGCTCTCGACGATACGACATGGGTTCCTCAGGCAATGAGTTATTTATTCGCGCGCATGTTCGAATCAATGGAGTTTCGGTTCTTCCTTTCCGGAGAGGGGGCCGAATGTGCTGGATATCCGCGCACGGTGCATCTGACCGTTCTGTCCGAATAAGAACCTTCGTGACAACTGGCCCTGGAATAGGGCGCACTGGGGCGAGTCGCGTGAGGAGCGTCATATTCGTGACGATGCGTTGCCGTCCCCTTTTCTCAACGCGCCCGCGTTTCCGGGCGGGTTGAGATGTCCGGAAGATCGTCATTCGACGGAGGGTGACGGTGAATTCCGCATGGATCAAGAAAGACGAGCGCACAGAAACCGGACTTAGTTGTCGACGCGCTCTCATGTCGCTTACGTTCTGCCTCAATCCGGACGGACGCCCAATCCTGCCGCCGCCCGGAATTCCGCACACTCACCCGTACACGGCAGGAGCGGGGGACCCACAGGTTCCGTGCCTGATCCGGTTCCCGGAACAGGCTAGGGGTACAGCCGCGCAGCAGCGCGGCCGGGCATCTCCAGCCCGCACCCGACAGCTCACCCCGCAGGCGCCGGAGAGGAAATCGCCATGCCCGCGAAGGGTAAGCACCGCCGTCCCAAGTCCCTGCGTTTCACCCGCACGATCGCCGCGGCCGGAACCGGCGGCGCCGCACTCGCGCTGCCTCTGATGGGAGCCACGGGAGCCCACGCCGCGACCCAGGCCACCGTCGCGCAGCACGTCGAGAAGGCCGCGACCGCCGCCCCCGCCGAGAAGGCCGCCACGGCCACGGCGAAGACGTACGCGGTGAAGTCCGGCGACTACCTCTCGAAGATCGCCGACGAGCAGAACGTCACCGGCGGCTGGAAGAAGATCTACGCCGACAACCGGTCCGCCATCGGCGGCGACCCGTCGCTGATCCACCCCGGTCTGAAGCTGTCGCTCGGCCACAGGGCCGCCGCCACACACACGGCCACGCACACGGCCACCACGGCGACGGCTCCGGCGAAGTCCCAGGCCACCCCCGCCGCCGACACGGCCGCGACCACCACCGCGTCCACCGGTGACTCCGCCGGCTACACCCTGCCGGTCGACAGCAGCACCATCGGCACCGGCTACAAGGTCGCGGGCAGCATGTGGTCCAGCGGCTACCACACCGGCGTGGACTTCGTGGTCCCGACCGGCACCACCATCAAGTCCGTCGCCGCGGGCACCGTCGTCTCCGCCGGCTGGGGCGGCGCCTACGGCAACCAGGTCGTCATCCAGCACGCCGACGGCAAGTACTCCCAGTACGCCCACATGTCGTCGCTGTCCGTCTCCGCGGGACAGACCGTGACGGAGGGCCAGCAGATCGGTCTCTCCGGCGCGACCGGCAACGTGACCGGACCGCACCTGCACTTCGAGATCCGCACCACGCCCGACTACGGCTCCGACGTCGACCCGGTGGCGTACCTGCGCTCGCACGGTGTCGCCGTGGGCTGACGCCCCCACTTCCTGCTCCTGACGGCAGGACCGACTCCGGAGGCCGGACCCCAGATCCCCTGGGTCCGGCCTCCGGTGTGTTCCACGGCGCCGGTTTGCGGGGCATCTTGGTGATCGCTGCTTGAACATCCCTGATGTGGGCCTTATTCCGGAGTTGACCAATGCTTGGCGAGTGGCTTATCTCACCGTCCGTCAACCCTTCCCTACGGTCGCGTAGCTCACATCGAAAGGTGAATCATGCTCGATGTGGCAGACGATTCGAAGGATGACAACAGATCAGTGATCGGGTCGTACGTGGCGGTGGGGGACAGCTTCACCGAGGGCGTCGGCGACCCTGGGCCCGACGGGGCGTTCGTCGGATGGGCGGACCGGTTCGCGGTACTTCTCGCGGACCGCAG
Organism: Streptomyces sp. f51; assembly: GCF_037940415.1. Taxonomy (NCBI): domain Bacteria; kingdom Bacillati; phylum Actinomycetota; class Actinomycetes; order Kitasatosporales; family Streptomycetaceae; genus Streptomyces; species Streptomyces sp. f51. The sequence goes on from NZ_CP149798.1 coordinate 6,550,947, forward strand.
GCCCGAAGGCGATTTCGACTACACCAATCTCGCGGTGCGCGGCAAACTGCTCGACCAGATCGTCGAGACCCAGCTCCAGCAGGCCAGGGAACTCGGCCCGGACCTGGTCTCGTTCTGCGCCGGCGGCAATGACATCCTCCGCCCCGGCACCGACCCCGACGAGGTCGCGGAGCGCTTCGAGCGCGCGGTCGCCGACCTCACCTCCGCCGTGGGCACCGTGATGGTGACCACCGGCTTCGACACCCGTGGTGTCCCCGTGCTCAAGCATCTGCGCGGCAAGATCGCCACGTACAACGGACATGTGCGGGCCATCGCGGACCGCTACGGCTGTCCCGTTCTCGACCTCTGGTCCCTGAAGACGATCCAGGACCGCAGGGCGTGGGACGGCGACCGGCTGCACCTCTCTCCCGAGGGGCACACCCGGGTGGCCCTCCGCGCCGGACAGGTCCTCGGTCTCGAGGTCCCGGCCGACCCGGACCAGCCCTGGCCGCCCCTCCCGCCGCGCGGCACGCTGGAGGTGCGCCGCGACAACATCCAGTGGGCCCGCGAGTACCTGGTCCCGTGGATCGGACGGCGACTGCGCGGTGAGTCCTCGGGCGACCACGTGTCGGCCAAGGGGCCGCTCTCACCGGACGACATCAAGCTGCGCATCGAGTCGGTGGCCTGAACCCGGTCCTTCCGGGCGGGAGAACCCGGCCCGCCCGGAACGGGCACCGACGGGGGTGACCCCTCAAGGGGGAGTGACGCTTGGCGGGACCCGGGCAGGACAGCGGCCCCGGGTCGGACACCGGCCCCGGGGTCGCGCACCGGCCCGGGGCGGTTCCGCGGACTGCGCGGCTAGCGCACCGCCGCCATCAACGCCGATCGTTCCAGGCCCAGTTCGCGGGCCAGGGCCTCGTCCACCCATTCCTGGGTCCGTGCCCGTGAGACCCCGCCGGAGTAAGCCGTCATCTGGACCGCGAGACCGTCCAGCAGCGCGGTGAGTCTGAGGGCCGCGCTCGCGGGGTCCGGGCAGCGGAACTCGCCGGCGGCCACGCCCTCCGCGATCACCTCGGTCATCGCGGCCTTCCACTGACGGTCGAGATCCCGGGTGACCTCGCGCAGCGCGGGCTCGCGCAGGGCGACGGCCCAGCCCTCGATCCACAGGCGCCAGCCCTTGGCCTGCCCGGTCGGGGCGTACCACCGCACGGCGGCCCGCAGGCGTCGCAGTGCCGTCGTACGGCGGCCGAGCAGCTTGCGCAGACGGGCGAGGTCGTCCTCGGCGGCATGGGTGAACGCGGCGGCGACCAGCTTCTCCTTGGTCGAGAAGTGGTACAGCACCAGCGCGTTGCTCACGCCCAGGGCCGAGGCCACGTCGGCGATGCGTACCGCCGCCACGCCCCGCGCCTCGATCTGTTCGACGGCGGCCCGCAGCAACTCCTCGCGCCGCTCCGCCACGCTCAACCGAACTCTCGCCACGCGGCAACCCTACACAGCCCCCACGCCGGAGGCCCCGACAGGAGTTGACACGGTCCCGGCGCCCGGCCGGGAGCCCCCCGTCCCGGGCCTCAGCGGTACCAGCCGAACCGTTCGACGATGACGGGCAGCCGGTCGGTGACGATGGCGTGGGCGGCGGCCCGCGGGGTCGTGCCGTCGGCCTGGGCGCGCGCGAGCGTCCGGTCGATCAGGGCGCGCATGGAGCGCCGGGTGTACGCGAACGCCTCGTCCGCGTCGGCGCCGATGTCCCCGAACAGGGTCCACCACCACCAGGCGTTCGTACCGGAGTTGACGACGACGTCCGGCAGGACGGTGATCCCGCGCGCCGCCAGCAGGCGTTCCGCGTCCGCCACGACGGGCATGTTGGCGGCCTCCACGATCCAGCGGGCCTTGATCCCGTGCTGGTTCGCGGTGTCGATCGCGTACGAGACGGCGGCGGGCACCAGCACCTCCGCGTCGGCGGACAGCCAGGCGTCACCGGGGAGTTCACGGTCCGCCGCGCGCAGCACCCCGCGGTCGACCGTCCCGTACGCGTCCCGGCCCGCGAGCAGGGCGTCGACGTCGAGGCCGTCCGGGTTGGCGATGGTCCCCTTGACGTCGGCGACGGCCACGATCCTCAGGCCCGCGCGCGCGAGGAACCGCGCGGTGGCCCCGCCCATGGTGCCGAGCCCCTGCACGGCCACCCGCGTTCCCGCGTACGGGGTTCCGGCCCGGTCCAGCGCGGCGAGCACCGACTCGGCGACCCCGCAGCCGCCGACCAGTTCGTCGAGGCCGATGCCGTCCACCTCGACGGCGAAGGCGTCCGCGAGCCGCTTGCGGGCCGCCGCCTCGTCGTCGAGCAGCGGGTAGACGGCCTGGATGGACGAGACGAGGCCGGCCTCGGCGGCGGCCCGATCGACCAGGTCCTGGCTGAGCCCGAGGTCCTCGCCGGTGGTCCAGAAGGACTCGATGTAGGGGCGCATCGCGCGGAGATAGCGCACCAGCAGGCCGTACGCCGCCGGGTCCTGGGGGTCGCAGTCGATGCCGCCCTTGGCGCCGCCCAGCGGGATGTACCGGCTCTCGGGGTTGTAGTGCAGCGCCTCTTTCATGGTCATGCCGCGGGCGAGGCCGGCGACCTCCTCCAGCGTGCAGCCGGGCCGCATCCGCAGGCCGCCGCTGGACACGCCCCGTACGAGCCGGTCGACGACGAGGAACCCCGGACGGCCGGTGACATGGTCCGTCCAGGTGAGCGTCATCAGGGGGGCGGCGGTCATCGGGTCTCCTCGGGGACGGCGATCAGGGTGGGGCCGGGGGTGCGCAGGGCCTCGGCGAGCGCGGCGCTCAGCTCGTCCGGGCCGTACGCGCGCGTGCCGTGTCCTCCGTAGGCGCGGGCCAGGGCGGGCAGGTCGACGGGAGCGAGGTCGACGGCCGTGGGCGTGTCGCCCCGGGCGGCCATCTCGTCGCGGATCTCTCCGTAGCCGCCGTTGTCGAACACCACGACGGGCAGGGGGAGGCCCAGCTGTACCGCGGTCGCCAGTTCCTGCACGGTGAACTGGAGACCGCCGTCCCCGCTGAGCGCCACGACCTCACGGCCGGGGCACGCCGCCTTGGCTCCGATCGCCGCGGGCAGAGCGTAGCCGAGCGTGCCGTAGCCGGTCGGGTGAAGATAGCGGCCGGCGGGCCCGAGCGCGAGGTGGGGGAGGGCTCCGTAGTAGCAGCACTGGGCGCTGTCCGAGGTGATCACGGCGTCCTCGGGCAGGACCGAACGGACGGCCCGCAGGTACGGGATCCAGCGTGCGTCGCGTTCGGCGGTCTCGGCGTTGCGCGCGGCCCGCAGCGCCTTCGCCCGCAGGAGGGGCTCCTCGCCGGGCACGCGCGCGTGCGGGCCGCCGCCGCCGGACTCCCCGACGGCGGCGAGCAGGGCCGTCAGGGTGAGCCGGGCGTCGCCGACGACGGGGATGTCCGCGGTGAGGCCCGCGTACATCTGGTCGGGGTCGAGGTCCGCGCGGATCAGGGTGCCGTCGAGGGCGGGCGGCGCGGACCAGAAGTCGGACTCGGCGAGCTCGGTGCCGACGGCGAGCACGGCGTCCCGTTCCGTGAGCCAGTCGCGGACCGAGGGACTGTGGAGTGACACGCCGAGGGCCAGCGGATGGGTCTCGGGGACGATCCCCTTGCCGTTGGCCGTGGTGACGACGGGGGCGCCCAGCGCCTCGGCGAGGGCCAGCGCGGGGACGGCCGCGCCGCGCGCTCCGCCGCCCAGGACGAGGGCCGGACGGCGGGCCTCGCGCAGGGCCTCGGCGGCCCGCTCCAGGGCCTCAGGGGCGGGTGCGGCGGGAGCGACGGCGGGGGCGACGCGGACGGGACCGGTCTCCTCGGCGCACTCCAGCAGGTCGAGGGGGATCTCGATGTGCGCGGGCCGCGGCCGGCCGGTGCGGAAGAGGGTGAAGGCGCGGGCCACCGCCGCGTCGATCTCGGCGACCGAGGACACGCGGTGGCTGAAGGCGGCCACACCCCGCAGGGCCTCCGTCTGGCTGCGGGTCTCGTGCAGCAGACCGGTGGCCAGCCGTGGATGGCGCAGGGGCATGCCGGGGGAGACCACGAGCAGCGGCACGCTGTCCGAGTAGGCCTGGCCGACGGCCGCCGCCGCGTTCAGCAGGGCGGGTCCGGTCGTGGTGATCACGACACCGGGACGCCCGGTCACGCGCGCGTAGCCGTCGGCGGCGTATCCGGCGCCCTGTTCGTGGCGGGTCAGGACGTGCCGTATCCCGTACGAGGACAGGTGGCGGTAGATCTCCAGGTTGTGCGTCCCGGGGATGCCGAAGGCCCGGGTCACCGCGTGTCCGGACAGCGCGCGGACGACGGCCTCGCCGCCGGTGAGCCTCTCGCCCATCACAGGCTCCGCGTGGCGGCGGGGCGCCGGCCGGGCGAGGCACCCGCGGCCGTGGCCGGGGCGGCGGGGAGGTCGGACACGGTGTCTCCAAGGGGGAAGGGCCAAGTGCGGGCGGCGGGTCACGGTGCGGGCGCCGACGGCGGTCGGACCGGTGGAACGCGTACGGACTACTGAACCATGAGTCAGTATCGGAACAGGCGCCGGGTCGTGTCAACGCGCGGGAGGCTCGCGTCGTTCGAGGCGCCGGGTGACCCGGGGGCGGGGGTCGGGGCGGCTTCGTAGGGCCGGGCCTGTACCGACCCGGCACCGGCGGTCCGGCGCCCGGCATCGGCGGTCCGGCGCCCGGCACGGCGGGTCCGGAAACGGGCCGCCGACGGGTCGGGGGCGCGACGGCGCCCGGAATCGCCTCCCCGAAGCGGAAGAAGCGGGGGCTCGACGGGGTTGAGCACGTACGGACCCAGGGCCACGGGCATCGCGTTGTGACCGGGGTGACCCGGCGCTGTCAGAGGCGACGACCATAATGAAAGCCTGACCGACTCCATCTGGAGGTATCCGTGACCGGTTTCCGTACCCTGAGCTCCGGGCTCCGCGCGCTGCGGCCCGCCGCCTTCGGCGCGGATCCGGCTGGTGCGCGCCTGCGCCGCATCCGCAATTCGCCGAATTTCGCGGACGGGGTCTTCCAGAACCCGGAGACCGCCCGCACCCGCCCGGACGGCTCGATGGTCGAGTTCGCGAAGGTCTACTTCCGCAGCGAGGAGCGCGCCCACCGCTCCCCGGCCGGGACCGTCCCGGTGCACGCGACGACCCTCGCCGACCTGGCCAGGCCCGCCGCGACCGGGCTGCGGCTCACCTGGATGGGGCACTCCAGCGTCCTCGCCGAGATCGACGGTCACCGGGTCCTGTTCGACCCGGTCTGGGGCGAGCGCTGTTCGCCGTTCGCGTTCGCCGGCCCCAAGCGGCTCCACCCGGTTCCCCTGCCGCTCGCCGCGCTCGGCCCGGTCGACGTCGTGGTGATCTCGCACGACCACTACGACCACCTGGACATGCCCACGATCAAGGCGCTGGGCGGCACGGACACCGTGTTCGCCGTGCCGCTGGGCGTCGGAGCCCACCTGGAGCACTGGGGCATCGCCGCCGAGCGGATCCGCGAGCTGGACTGGAACGAGTCGGCCAAGGTCGGCGGGATCACCCTGACCGCGACACCGGCGCGCCACTTCTGTGGCCGTGGCCTGCGCAACACCCAGCACACCCTCTGGGCGTCCTGGGTCGCCGAGGGCGACGCGCACCGGATCTACCACAGCGGCGACACCGGCTACTTCCAGGGCTTCAAGGACATCGGCGCCGCCCACGGCCCGTTCGACGCCACGATGATCCAGATCGGGGCCTACAGCGACTTCTGGCCCGACATCCACATGACGCCCCAGGAGGGGATGCGCTCCCACCTGGACCTCCAGGGCGGGCAGCCCTCCGGAGTGATGCTGCCGATCCACTGGGGGACGTTCAACCTCTCCACCCACGCCTGGGCCGACCCGGGCGAGGGCACGCTGGCAGCCGCCCGCGCAGTGGGGGCGAGGGTCGCGCTGCCCCGCCCCGGTGAGCCCTTCGAGCCCACGGCCGAGACCGTCCCCGGCGAGCCGTGGTGGCGGGGTGTGGCGCGCACGCCCGAGGGCGGCTGGCCGGCCGTCGAGGAGGCCGTCACGGAGAACACGCCGGGTGACATCGCCGACGGCTCGACGGAGGGCACCGGAGAGCCCGAAACGGTGCCCGCGGGCTGATTCACCGACCGACGGCGGGGGCCGGGGAGCGCGACGCTCCCCGGCCCCCGCTGTTTGCTTGCGACCGCTTCCGACCAGCTCTGATCGGCTCCGGAGCGCGGTGCGAACACGCGTCCGACGGGCTTATCGGTCAGCCGTACGACGGCTCATACCAGAGCGGGACGTCACCTGGGGGAGTTTGTCAACAGCCCACCGCACATGATGCGTTGGCGACTACTGTCAGTTGCCGACGGGCGACGCAGGGCCGTTTTTTTCGGCTCTCTCGACCGGCACCGCGACGGCGACGCCCGAGTCGCGGAACCGCGGGAGCTCCACGCCCCCGACGCATCCAGTACGAGGACGCCGATGTCTCACCTCCGCGCACCGGCCGCACGCGCAGACCGCCGTGAGGGCGGGCGGCACGGCCGCCCGGCCGCCCGCGCCACCGTCGCGCCGCACGAGACGCACCTGCGGCCCCAGCTCCTGCGCCTCGCGGTCCTGCCGCCGACCGCCGTGGCCCTCAGCGCGTGCGCCGCCGTCCTGTTCACCGTCCGCTCCACCGGAGCCCGGCCCGGCCCCGTCCTGTGGGCCGTCCTCGCCGGAGCCGTGGGCGTGGCCCTGGCCGGCATCCTGATCGCCGCCGTGGCCGCGAACCGCGCCGCCACCTCCGTACGCGAACGGATGGCGGCCCTGCGCCGGGCGAGCGCCAGGACCGAGACCGACCTGCGTGCCGTCGTCGAGGGGCTGAGCCGCGGCGAGGACCCGCCCGCGCGCAAGAAGCGCCGCCGCCCGCCGGCGGACGCCGACGACTTCGAACTGCTCGCCGCCGACCTCTCCCGCGCCCATGACGGCGCCGTCACGGCCGTCGTGCAGGCCTCGCGCCTCTCCAGCCGGGCGGGCAGCGACCAGAAGGTCGAGGTCTTCGTCAATCTGGCCCGGCGCCTCCAGTCCCTCGTGCACCGCGAGATCTCCCTCCTGGACGAGCTGGAGAACGAGATCGAGGACCCGGACCTCCTCAAGGGCCTCTTCCACGTCGACCACCTGGCCACCCGCATCCGCCGCCACGCCGAGAACCTCGCCGTGCTCGGCGGCGCCGTCTCGCGCCGCCAGTGGAGCAACCCCGTCTCCATGACCGAGGTCCTGCGCTCCGCGATCGCCGAGGTCGAGCAGTACTCACGGGTCAAGCTGGTGCCCCCGATCGACGGCACCCTGCGCGGGCACGCCGTCGCCGACGTCATCCACCTGCTCGCCGAACTCGTCGAGAACGCCACCCTGTTCTCCGCCCCGCACACCCAGGTGCTGCTCCGCGTCGACCACGTCACCTCGGGTCTTGCCATCGAGGTGGAGGACCGCGGCCTCGGCATGCAGGCGGGCGAACAGGACAGGATGAACGCCCTGCTCGCCGACCCCGACCAGGTCAACGTCGCCGGACTGCTCCAGGACGGGCGCATCGGTCTGTTCGTCGTCTCGCAGCTCGCCCGCAGACACGGCATCCACGTACGGCTCCAGAGCAACATCTACGGCGGTGTCCAGGCCGTACTCGTCGTCCCGCAGGGCCTGTTGGGGGCGACGCCGGACGCCGGGGACGCGGACCAGGGCGTGGGCCAGGCGCAGATGCAGGCGCCCGTGAACGGCACGGGCAACGGGACGAACGCAGGGCACCGTCCGGCCCTCGGCCCCGGGCCCGCGCACCCGTCGCCCACACAGGTCCCGGTCCTGCCCGGCGGCGGACGCCGTGCGGCCCCGGTGGTGCCACGTCAGTCGCCGCGCGAGCCGGCGTACGAGCCCGCGCGAGCGGAACGGACGTCTCCTGGGGGCGCCGAAGGACCGGCCGGGGCACGCGCCGCCAACCCGCTCCCGGTGCGCGGCGCCCGCGACGCACGGCCCAACCCCGCCGAGGCCGTCCCCGGCATCCGCCCGGAGGACCGGCTCGCCGCCGCCGAGAACGCGGCCATGCCGCCCACACCGCGCACCGGTGTCGTGCGCGGCACGATGGGCAAGCCCAACCTGCCCAAGCGGCGCGCCCAGGAGCACATCGTTCCGCAGCTGCGCGAAGGACAGGCGCCCCGCCCGGCCCCGGACCACCCCGTCGTGCACGACCCGGCGCTCATGGCGGCGTTCCAGCGCGGGATCGGGCTCGCGGAGGCCGCCCAGACGGAACCGCCGGGCCGGGAGCTCCCCGAGCCGTCCCGGGGCCCGTCGCCCGCGGAGGGGGCGACCGCACCCGCGTCGTTCCCGGACCGGACGCGCCTGGAGGAACGGCCGGGGGACGGCACGGTCCCGGCCCGCCGCGAGCCGCCCACGGACACCTCCGCCGACACCGGCGACCCCCTGGACGTACTCCTCCCGGACGCAGGGCCGGACGCGCCCCTCGGCGTCCCCCCGGAGGACAGCACCCAGGTGGCTCATCCGGACCTCTCGCGCGCCACGCACGCACAGGCACCGCACGCAGCCCCCGGCCTCTCCTCCGGCCACGACAGCGGCACCCGGCACGACGGGAGCGCACCGGCCGGATGACGACCCCCGTACCCACCCCCACCGCTCCCGCAGACCTTCGTACCCCAAGGAGTCGATCCCCCATGGCGAGCGATGCGCCGACCGGCCACGTGTCCGACCTCGACTGGCTGATGAGCGGCCTCGTCCAGCGCGTACCCCACACCACGAGCGCCGTACTGCTCTCCAGCGACGGGCTCGTGAAGTCCGTCCACGGCCTCGACCCCGACAGCGCCGACCACATGGCGGCGCTCGCCTGCGGCCTCTACGCCCTCGGGCGCAGCGCCGGCGTGCGCTTCGGGGACGGCGGCGAGGTGCGCCAGGTCGTGGTCGAACTCGACTCGACCCTGCTGTTCGTCTCCACGGCCGGCTCCGGGACCTGTCTCGCCGTGCTCGCGGGCCGTGAGGCCGACGCGGCCGTCCTCGGCTACGAGATGGCGATGCTGGTCAAGAGCGTCCGGCCCTATCTGGTCACCGCGCCCCGGCAGCACACCGTCGAACCCTCGGCGATGAGGTCTTGAAGGGGGCCGCGGCCGGCGACGGGCCCTGGCTCGACGACGCGGCGGGACGCCTGGTGCGCCCCTACACCGTCAGCGGCGGCCGCACCCGGCCGAGCACGGCGCTCGACCTCCTCTCCCAGGTCATGGCCACGGGAGCCACACCCCTCGGCTACCTCGGACCCGAGCACAACCAGGCGCTCGAACGCTGCCGGGCACCCGTCTCGGTCGCCGAGGTCGCCGCCCATCTGAAGCTGCCGGCGGCGGTCACCAAGGTGCTGCTGTCGGACCTCGTCGACTGCGGGGCGCTGACCACGAAGCCCCCGCGGTTCCACCACAACCCCACTGACCGATCCCTTCTGGAGGCAGTGCTCGATGGACTACGACGACAGCTCTGACCCCTTCCCCACCGCGCTGAAGATCCTGGTGGCGGGAGGGTTCGGGGTCGGCAAGACGACGTTCGTCGGAGCGGTGAGCGAGATCGCGCCGCTCAGTACGGAGGAATTGCTGACCACCGTCAGCGCCTCGACCGACCGGCTCGACGGGATCGAGAACAAGGTCGAGACGACCGTCGCGATGGACTTCGGCCGCATAACCCTCGACCCGGAACACGTGCTCTATCTGTTCGGCACACCCGGGCAGGAGCGGTTCTGGTTCATGTGGGACGAACTCTCCGACGGCGCGCTCGGCGCGGTGATCCTCGCCGACACCCGGCGCCTGGAGGACTGCTTCGCGGCCGTCGACTTCTTCGAACAGCGCGGTCTGGCGTTCATCGTCGCGGTCAACGAGTTCGACGGCTCGTACCGCTACGACCCGGCCGAGGTGCGTGCCGCCATCGACCTCGACCCCGGGATCCCCGTCGTGTGCTGCGACGCCCGGATCTCCAGCTCGGGCGTGCAGACCCTGCTCACCCTGGTCCGTCACCTCCTCGCCCACGCGCCCGCCCACTCCCCGAGCCATGGAGCCCGTGCATGAGTTACGACCCGCCGCGGCCGGCCGGTCGTCTGCTGCTGACCCCGCAGGACAAGGACGCTCCGGCCCGGGTGCGACGGCTGCGCCGGCTGGGCCTCGGGGAGCGCTCCGAGCCCATGCTCGACGCCTTCGCGGACCGGCTCGCCCAGATCGCCTCCGCGCCGTACGCGATGGTCAACTTCATCGACGAGGAGCAGCAGTTCTTCGCCGGTCTGCGCACCCCGTACGCGGGCGCGGGGGGCGGCCGCCTCGTGGCCGCCGCGGACGGGAACGAGCTCGAACTGGGCCGCTACATGGCCCGGGACCACGGCTTCTGCCCGCATGTGGTGGTGCGCCGCAAGGCGCTCGTCCTGGAGGACGTCTGCGACTACCCGCGCTTCGCCGGGAATCCGGTCGTCGACGAGTTCGGCGTCCGCTCCTACCTCGGCGCCCCGCTGCTCGACCGCAGCGGCATCGCCCTCGGCACGATCTGTGTCGTGGACACCGGGCCGCGCCCCTGGGGACGGGCGGGTCTGGAGACCATCAAGGCGATGGCGGCCGAGCTGACCGGGCAGCTCGAAGGGCGGGAAGAGGCGCACGGGATCTGACGACGCGCCGGGGCGCGGGTCCGGCCCGGTCGGCCGCCCGGGACCCATCCTGTGACGTATGCCGGACCCCGCCCCAGACGTAGGTGACGAGCCCCCGTGGAACGGGGGTGACGCATGGCCACGTAGCCCTGCCTGACGCCGTCGTCCCCCCGGTTCGCCCGCCGGGAACGCGGGCGTGAAGGAAAGCTGGGGACGCGCTTAAGAAATCCTCGATGGACCCGGGACACCGTCGTACGGCAGATTCCTGGGTGAATCCACCCCTCTCCCCGGTGCGGTCCGCTGCGGCGTGCCCACTCCCGGGACCTCACGCACAGGAGCCGTTCGAGTGAAGGCGCTGGTCAAGGAGAAGGCGGAGCCCGGACTCCGGCTCATGGACGTCCCGGAGCCGCAGGCGGGCCCCGGTGACGTGCTGATCAAGGTTCTCAGGACCGGGATCTGCGGCACCGACCTGCACATCCGCAACTGGGACGGCTGGGCCCAGCAGACCATCAAGACGCCCCTCGTGCTCGGCCACGAGTTCGTCGGCGAGGTCGTCGAGACCGGCCGCGACGTCAGCGACATCAACGTCGGTGACCGCGTCAGCGGCGAGGGCCACCTGGTCTGCGGCAAGTGCCGCAACTGCCTCGCCGGACGCCGTCACCTCTGCCGTGCCACCGTCGGCCTCGGCGTGGGCCGCGACGGTGCCTTCGCCGAGTACGTCGTGCTGCCCGCCACCAACGTGTGGGTGCACCGCGTCCCGGTCGACCTCGACGTCGCCGCGATCTTCGACCCGTTCGGCAACGCCGTCCACACCGCGCTGTCGTTCCCGCTCGTCGGCGAGGACGTCCTGATCACCGGCGCCGGTCCGATCGGTCTGATGGCCGCCGCCGTGGCCCGTCACGCGGGCGCCCGCAACGTCGTCATCACCGACGTGAGCGAGGAGCGCCTGGAGCTGGCCCGCAAGATCGGGGTCAGCCTCGCCCTGAACGTCTCGGGCTCGACGATCGCCGACGGGCAGCGCACGCTCAACCTGCGCGAGGGATTCGACATCGGCCTGGAGATGTCCGGCCGCCCCGAGGCGATGCGCGACATGATCGCCAACATGACCCACGGCGGACGGATCGCCATGCTGGGTCTGCCGTCCCAGGAGTTCCCGGTCGACTGGGCCCGGATCGTCACCTCGATGATCACGATCAAGGGCATCTACGGCCGCGAGATGTTCGAGACCTGGTACGCGATGTCGGTCCTCCTGGAGAGCGGACTCGACCTCATGCCCGTGATCACCGGCCGCTACGGGTTCCGGGACTACGAGGCGGCGTTCGACGACGCGGCCGGCGGCCGTGGCGGCAAGGTCATTCTCGACTGGACCCTCTGAGGACTTAAGGAACTGATGATGTTCGACTCCGTCCGTGACGACCTGCGCACCACCCTCGACGAGATCCGCGCCGCCGGGCTCCACAAGCCCGAGCGGGTCATCGGCACCCCGCAGTCCGCGACCGTGAGCGTCACCGCGGGCGGCCGCCCCGGTGAGGTCCTCAACTTCTGCGCGAACAACTACCTCGGCCTCGCCGACCACCCCGAGGTCGTCGCCGCCGCCCACGCGGCGCTCGACCGCTGGGGCTACGGCATGGCCTCCGTGCGCTTCATCTGCGGTACGCAGGAGGTGCACAAGGAGCTGGAGGCGCGGCTGTCCGCGTTCCTCGGCCAGGAGGACACGATCCTCTACTCCTCCTGCTTCGACGCCAACGGCGGTGTCTTCGAGACCCTCCTCGGCGCCGAGGACGCGGTCATCTCCGACGCCCTCAACCACGCCTCGATCATCGACGGCATCCGGCTCTCCAAGGCGCGCCGCTTCCGGTACGCCAACCGCGACATGGCCGACCTGGAGGCACAGCTCAAGGAGGCCTCCGGCGCGCGGCGCCGTCTGATCGTCACCGACGGCGTCTTCTCGATGGACGGCTACGTCGCCCCGCTCCAGGAGATCTGCGACCTCGCCGAGCGGTACGACGCGATGGTCATGGTCGACGACTCGCACGCGGTCGGCTTCGTCGGCCCCGGCGGCCGGGGCACCCCCGAGCTGCACGGGGTGATGGACCGCGTCGACATCATCACCGGCACGCTCGGCAAGGCCCTCGGCGGCGCCTCCGGCGGCTATGTCGCCGCCCGCGCCGAGATCGTCGCCCTGCTGCGCCAGCGGTCCCGCCCGTACCTCTTCTCGAACACGCTCGCCCCGGTGATCGCCGCGGCCTCCCTGAAGGTCCTCGACCTGCTGGAGTCGGCCGACGACCTGCGGGTGCGGCTGCGGGAGAACACGGCGCTGTTCCGCTCCCGGATGACCGAGGAGGGCTTCGACATCCTCCCCGGCGACCACGCGATCGCCCCGGTCATGATCGGTGACGCGTCCGTCGCCGGCCGCATGGCGGAACTGCTCCTGGAGCGCGGCGTGTACGTGATCGGCTTCTCGTACCCGGTCGTCCCGCAGGGGCAGGCCCGTATCCGCGTCCAGCTCTCGGCGGGGCACTCCACCGAGGACGTGAACCGGGCCGTCGACGCCTTCGTGGCGGCGCGGGCGGAACTCGACGCCTGACAGCCGAGTGCGCCCCCGCCGCCGGGGGCGCACACCGGTCCGATGGCCGGAAAGCGCGTGTGACCTGAGAGAATCGGTCGCATGATCGAAGCGCGGCGGCTCCACATCCTCCGTGCGGTGGCGGACCACCGCACGGTGACGGCCGCGGCTGCCGCGCTGTATCTCACCCCGTCGGCGGTCTCGCAGCAGCTGACCGCCCTGGAGCAGGAGACGGGCCACCGGCTCGTCGAGCGCGGCGCCAAGGGCGTACGGCTCACCCCCGCCGGCGAGATCCTGCTCGGCCACACCAACGCCGTCCTGGCTCAACTGGAGCGCGCGGAGGCCGAGTTGGCCGCGTACAGCGCGGGCTCGGCCGGCACGGTCACGGTGGCCTCCTTCGCCACCGGCATCGGCCTGGTGGTGGCCCCCGCGCTGGCCAGGCTCGCCGTCACCTCGCCCGGCATCCTCGTGCGCGTCCAGGACGCCGAGGGCGACGCCAGCCTGCCGATGGTGCTCGACCGGCAGGTCGACATCGCGGTGGCCGTCGAGTACCGGGGCGCCCCGGACGCGGACGACCCGCGTCTGACCCACGTCCCGCTGTACGCCGAGCCGTTCGACGCGGTCGTGCCCGTCACCCACCGGCTGGCCGACGCCGAGGAGGTGCCCCTCGCCGAGCTGGCCAAGGACCCCTGGATCGGCCCCTACCCGGGCAACCCCTGTCATGACGTGGTCGTCCTGGCCTGCGAGAACGCCGGATTCCAGCCGCGCCTCGAACACTCCTCGGACGACTTCAGGGCCGTCGTCGCCCTCGCCTCCGCGGACGCGGGCGTCGCCCTGGTCCCGCGCTCGGCGCTGCGGGGCATGGAGCTCACCGGAGTGGTCGTCCGTCCCGTGGACGGGGTCGCCCCCACCCGCCGTGTCTTCGCCGCCGTTCGCCGGGGAGCCGAGGACCACCCCCTGATCCGGCCCGTCCTGGACGCGCTGACCCGGGCGGCCACCGTCGACTGACTCCCGGGCCCTCCCGTATCTGGGATAGCATCCCGGATATGGGAAACGATGACGACGGCACCGTCGACGTCCGGCTCGGGGCGCGGCTGGCCGAACTGAGGGCCGAACGGGACTGGACCCTGGGTGAACTGGCGGAGCGCAGCGGGATCAGCAGATCGACCCTCTCCCGTGCCGAGCGCGCCGAGATCAGCCCCACCGCCTCCCTCCTGAACCGCCTCTGCCATGTATACGGGCGGACCATGTCGCAGCTGCTCAGCGAGGTCGAGCGGGAGTCCGCCCTGCTGGTCCGCGCCGAGGACCAGACGGTCTGGACGGACCACGCCTCCGGATTCGTCCGCCGATCGGTCTCGCCGCCCCATCCGGGACTACGCGGCGAACTGGTCGAGGGGCGGCTCGCGGCCGGCGCGGACATCGCGTACGACCGTCCCCCCGTACCCGGCCTCGAACAGCACATCTGGGTCCTCGACGGCCGGCTCGACGTGACCGCGCAGGACATGGAGCACCGCCTCGGTGCCGGTGACTGCCTCCGGCTGCGCGTGTGGGGGCCGACCCGCTTCCACTGCCCCGGCCCCCAGGACGTGCGGTACGCGCTGGCGGTGGTGCTGCCGTGATCACCGCGACCCGCCTCACCGAGGCCGAACTCCGCACTGTGCTCGACGAGTTGGCGGACCTGCTCGTCGACACCGTGGACGGCGGCGCCTCGATCGGATTCCTCGCGCCACTCCGCCGCGCCGACGCCGTCGCCCATTGGCGGGAGCGCGTGGAAGCGGTCGCGGCCGGGCACCAGACGGTCTGGGTGGCCCACGTCGGCGACCGGCTGCTCGGCACGGTCGCCCTCGCCTTCCCGGACAAGCCCAACAGCCGCCACCGCGCCGAACTCGTCAAGCTGATGGTCCACCGGGACGGCCGCGGACAGGGCGTCGGCCGTACGCTCCTCGCCACCGCGGAGACCCATGCCGCCGACGCGGGCATCACCCTCCTCCACCTGGACACCGAGACCGGCAGTCCCGCCGAGTCGCTCTACCTCTCGGCGGGCTGGACCCGGGTCGGGGAGATACCGGACTACGCGGCGACCCCGGCGGGCGAGCCGCACCCGACGACGATCTTCTACAAGCGGTTGCGCCCGGCCGCCGAGACCCTGGGCACGCCCCTGTGACGTCGTGGTTCGCCGCGTCGATGTCAGTGCCATTGGCTAGCGTGCGTCTCATGCCGGATGCCGAAGACGTACGCCGTATCGCCCTATCCCTGCCGGACACGGCGGAGAAGATCGCCTGGAGCATGCCCACCTTCCGGGTCTCGGGAAAGATGTTCGCCACGCTGCCCGAGGCGGAGACCTCCATCGCCGTGCGGTGTCCGAAGGAGGAGCGCGACGAACTGGTCCTGGCCGAGCCGGAGAAGTTCTGGATCGCCGACCACGAGGCCGGTTTCGCCTGGGTCCGGGCCCGGCTCGC